>JAFSUT010000110.1 GCA_017445085.1 Clostridia bacterium
CAGTCCGCGGTGGTGGACTACAGGAAGAGGACTGGAAAAGATGACTAACGGAATTCGAAGGAAAAGGTATTTTATTAGATTCTATTGACACAGCAGGCGGCCGGTATCTACCGGCTGCCTGCATTTCTGCCGGTTTCGGCAGATAAGGAAAGGCTGCACGGAAGAAACCGGGAGGTAAAACAGGAAGAATCCTGCTGGGCAAAAAGCGATTGAACGGAGCACGGAACTATAGTATAATAAAATACTACGTTTGCAGCGGAACGGTCACCGAGACAGGGACGGAAAGGGGTGCTGCGTCATGCATGACGTCATCAGGATCAAGGGAGCCCGCACCAACAATCTGAAGAACATAGATATCGAGATCCCCCGGGATAAACTCGTGGTCTTTTCCGGCCTTTCCGGGAGCGGAAAATCCTCGCTGGCGTTTGATACGCTGTACGCCGAGGGACACCGCAGGTTTGTCGAGTCGCTGTCCTCCTACGCGCGCCAATTTCTCGGGCAGATGGACAAGCCGGACGTCGATTCGATCGAGGGGCTTTCCCCCGCGATCTCCATCGACCAAAAAAACACGTCAAAAAACCCGCGTTCCACCGTGGGCACGGTCACCGAGATCTACGACTATCTGCGCCTGCTGTACGCCCGCTGCGGCACGCCGCACTGTCCGGTCTGCGGCAAGGAGATCAAACAGCAGACGGTGGACGAGATCGTGGACGCCATCCTCGCGCTTCCCGAGGGCACGCGCTTTATGGTGCTGGCGCCCGTGGTCCGCGCCGCCAAGGGCACGCACGAAAAGGTGCTTGCCGATGCAAAGCGCGGCGGCTACGCCCGCGTGCGCGTGGACGGCAATCTCTACGATCTTTCCGAGGAGATCAAACTCGAAAAGAATATCAAACACACGGTGGAGATCGTCATCGACCGTCTTGCCGCCCGTCCGGACGTCCGCACGCGTCTTTCCGACGCGGTGGAAACGGCGGTCGGACTTTGCGAGGGGCTCGTGCGCATCGTCTGCCTGCCGCGCGACGGGGGAGAGGAGACCGAGACCGACTATTCGCTCAAATACGCCTGCCCCGAGCACGGCGTAAGCTTTGGAGAGCTCGAACCGCGGATGTTCTCGTTCAACGCGCCGGACGGCGCCTGCCCGAAGTGTGCGGGACTCGGCGGACTTTCGCGCATCTCCGAAAAGAAACTGATCCCCGACAGATCGCTTTCTCTGCGCGACGGTGCGATCGCCTGCAACGGCTTTAAGTCGCTGGAAGAGGAAAGTTGGAACGGACCGCTGATCGAAGCGGTGGGCAAAAAGTTCGGCTTTCGGATGGATCAGCCGCTCGAAACCTTCTCCCGCACCGCCATGAGCGCGCTGCTCTACGGCACGGGCGGCGAGGTCTACAACGTCACGCGCTACTTCGGCGGCGCGGCGCATCGGCAAAGCACGACCTTTGAGGGCATCATTCCGATGATCGACCGCCGCCGTGAGAGTTATCCGCAGGACTATTACGACGCCTTTCTCGAAGAGCAGGTTTGCCCCTCGTGTCACGGCGGGCGGCTCAATGCGCGGATGCTTTCGGTCACGGTCGGCGGCAAGAATATCTTTGAAGTCTGCAAGATGCCGATCGACCGAATGCTGAAGTTTATGCAAACGCTGACGCTGAACCACGAGCAAAAACAGATCGCCGGCGAGATCCTCAAAGAGATCTGCAGCCGCCTGTCCTTTCTCTCGTCGGTGGGGCTGGATTATCTCGATCTTGCACGCCGCGCGGGGACGCTTTCGGGCGGCGAGGCGCAGCGCATCCGGCTGGCAACGCAGATCGGCTCAACGCTGGTCGGCGTGCTGTATATCCTCGACGAGCCGAGCATCGGGCTCCATCAGCGCGACAACGATAAACTCATCGCCACGCTAAAACAACTCCGCGACCTCGGCAACACCGTCGTCGTGGTCGAACACGACGAGGACACCATGCGCGCCGCCGATTATCTTGTAGATATCGGTCCCGGCGCGGGTATCCACGGCGGGCAGATCTGCGCGGCAGGCACGCCGGCGCAGGTGGCGAAAAACAAAAATTCCATCACCGGCGACTACCTTTCGGGGCGCCGGAAGATCGCCGTGCCGAGGACCCGCCGCCCGGGCAACGGGCAGTTTCTCACCGTGCGCGGCGCCAGAGAGCACAATCTCAAAAACATCGACGTGACCTTTCCGCTCGGCAAGTTTATTGCCGTGACGGGCGTGTCGGGCAGCGGCAAATCTTCGCTGGTCAACTCCATTTTGTACGAGAGTCTGGCGGCGACCCTGAACCGCGCCTCCACTTTCCCCGGCGACCACGACAAGATCGAGGGCGTGGCGGCGCTGGACAAGGTCATTTGCATCGACCAAAGCCCCATCGGGCGCACACCGCGCTCCAATCCCGCCACCTATACCGGCGTCTTTTCGGATATCCGCGACCTCTTTGCCAAGACCCGCGAGGCCAAAGCGCGCGGCTACAAGGCGGGGCGCTTTTCGTTCAACACCAAGGGCGGGCGCTGTGAGGCGTGCGAGGGCGACGGCGTCAAGTGCATCGAAATGCACTTTTTACCCGACGTATACGTCAAATGCGACGTCTGCGGCGGCAAGCGGTACAACCGCGAAACGCTGGAAGTCAAATACAAAAACAAATCCATCTACGACGTCTTGGAAATGAGCGTGGAGGAGGGGCTCTCCTTTTTTGCGGGCGTGCCTGCCGTCGTACACAAACTGCAAACGCTCTACGACGTCGGCCTCGGCTATGTGAAGATCGGGCAGTCCTCCACCACCCTTTCGGGCGGCGAGGCACAGCGCGTCAAACTCGCGACCGAACTTTCGCGCCGCTCGACCGGGCGCACGATGTATATCCTCGACGAGCCGACCACGGGTCTGCACAGCGAGGACGTTGCGCATCTGATCACGGTGCTGGATCGCCTGTGTGACGGCGGCAACACGGTCGTCGTTATCGAGCATAATCTGGATATGATCAAGGTCGCCGACCACATCATCGACCTCGGACCCGAGGGCGGCGAGGGCGGCGGCAATATCGTCGCACAGGGCACGCCCGAGGAGGTCGCCGAGGTGCCGTCCTCGTATACCGGCAGGTATCTCAAAGGCAAACTTTTTGAAGGATAAGTCAGAGCACTTGCGCCGCGGGCAGACCGCCCGCGGCACACGAAAAAGAAAACAACGTCGGCGGCAACCGCCTCCCGACGTTCAAAATAGCAATAGCAAAGGAAAAAGGACAATGAAAAAGCAAAAGTGGAAGATGAATGAAGAAGAAAAAAAGCGCCTGATCGCGGTACTCGCAAAGGAACTCGTGCCGTTGCGCGTCAAAGCGGGGATCTCGCAAGGGGAACTCGCAAGCGTCCTCGGCGTGTCCAGGCAGACCTATGGCTCGATCGAGCGCGGCGATCGTAAAATGACGTGGAATACATTTTTATCGATCGTGCTGTTTTTCGATTATAATCGAAAGACGCATCGGGAGATCCGCAACATCGGCGCGTTCCCGCAGGAGATGTTCGTCCGCTTCAACGACGGCGCCCTGACCGAAACGGTCGGGCTGGACGCGCTGATCGGCGGCGTGCAGGGACTTGCGGAAAAACTCGACGAGGAGGCGATGCGCACCCTGCGCACCGTGCTATTGCTTGAATACGCGCGCTGCACAAAGACGCCGGGAGAAACGGTCGTCCGTGCATTTGACGGTGTGGATTTCGTTCCGCTCGGCACAAGTGCGGGCGCGGAGGAAACGCCGGCGGTAAAGCGCCGCGGCCGTCCGCCGAAAAAGCACTGACCGTTCTCTCGGAGAGGACGCCGACGTTCGGTATGCAAAAACAAAAAACTTCCCGAAAGATTTCTTCGAAAGGGGCGACGTTTTGCGTCAGCAAAACTCGCCGCGTTAAAGATTTATATTTAACGCAGGTGTGGGGAACCCGTCTTTATAAAGACGGGTTCCCCACTTTTATTTTTATGATTTATTCTTCCTCAAAAATCGTGAGCGTTTCGACCGTCGTTTCATAGTCGGCGGGCTTGCCGCTGCCGTTTCCGATGATGACCTGCCCGTTTTCAATGCGATAGGGCTCGATAAAGACGTATCTGCCGCCTGTGCGGTCGGGGGAGAGGTAGGCGTGATAGCAGATAAAGCGGTCGCCCGCCGCGTCCTTGAAGTAGGAGGCGTGTCCGCAGCCGAAGACCTTGTCCGACATCGAAAAGATCGGCGTTTTTTGCTTTTGCCACGCCGCCTCGTCGCAGGGATCGCCGCAAAGTGTCATTTGCCCGAGGGCGTAATAGGGCGTCCAATAGCCGCTGCCCGAGTAAATGACGTAGGTCTTGCCGTCGTCGCCGTAGACGGCGGTGCCGCCCTCGACCACGCGCGGCCAGATCTTCTTTTCGCCGATGAAAAAGCCGTGCATTTCCCATTCCTCGGTCGGTCGGCAAATGACGCACGCCACTTTTGCGGTATAGGGGTTTTCCAGCTCGGCAAGGCGGATGCGCTGATGGAACTCGGGCGTGCCTCTGCCTTTTTCGTCCACCCACATCGAGTAGACTTTGCCGCCGTCGCGCAGGATCGTCTGTCCGCAGCACCACGCCGTGTTAAAATCCGGATCGACCGCGGAGGCGACTTTCTCGGGGATAAAGCGCTCGCCCGTTTTCGGGTTTGCGTAGGGGGCAAAGGGCGAGGTTTTGTCCTCGCACTTTAAGACGTACATCCGGTGATTGATATTTTCGCCGTTGTCGCAGGCGATATAGAGATACCAGCCGGCGTGCGCGGCGCCGAAGTCCTCTGCCGAAAAATAGTGGATCTCGGGCGACCAGAGGTTTTTGGAAAAGGGCATATCCTCCGGCGGCTGAAAAATCAGCGTGCGCTCGGCGTTTGCCATATCGCCGGGGTTGCGCGTGCGGGCAAGATAGAGTTCTCTGCCGGCGGTGCAACAAAGATAGAACCAGCCGTCATGCGTAAAGAGCCACGGGTCTGCGCCGCGGCAGACGGGGTTTTGGAAGGTCACTTTTTTCATCGGGATATCCTCCTGTGTTTCCCTTGTGTTGATCGGTAGCCGCTTTATCTGTATTGTAACCCCGCCGCGCCGGTTTCGCAACCCCAAAAAATCCGCAAAAACCGAAATTTTTTTGCAAAATCGCAAAACCTGATTGAAAAATTGCACAACGATATAGAAAAAATGTACAAAGAACGGATTGACTTTTCCCGAAAAATGTGCGACAATAAACATAGAAAATTATGCGGTTTTCAAATCGCAGAAATCGGAGGAAATGAAATGAAAAAAATTTGGCTTGGCATTTTGACAGCTGCTCTGCTCGTCGCTATGACGGCGATCGGCGCATTCGCTGCCGAAACGGTGATCTATGAAAATGATTTTTCAAATCCCGCGACGCTTGCGGACTTTAAGCAGTACCGCACCGAATGGGAGATCAAAGACGGCGGTCTGTTTTTGACCGACAAAGGCACGGTCGCGGACTTCAAACCGGAGACCAGCTTTTCGCACATCATCTATCAGGGTGCAAATCTGACCGACTATATCGTTGAAGTCGATTACAAAAACATCCAAACCGCCGGCGGTATCATTTTCAACGCCGACAAGGACGCTGCCGGCAACTCCAACAACGGCTTTTACGGCTACATTGCATTCATCTCCAACGACGCGACCAAGGGCGCGCTCGGCTGTGCGGATGAAAAGGGCGGTTGGAAAGGCAATATCTTCGTCGGAAACGGCGGCAACTGCAATATGGGCGACGACGTGCATATCAAAGTTGTCGTCAAGGGCGGCTACATCCACGAAACCATCACCAATATCGCAAACGGCAAGACGGTCTTTGACTACACCTACAAGATCGGCACCAACGCCAACGACGTTAAGTGGGTCGAGGGCACCGTCGGTCTGCGTATGCGCTCGGAAAACGGTCCCACCTTTGCCGTATCGGCAGGCAACGCTTACTTTGACAACTTCAAAGTGACCACCGCAAACGAGGCGACCATCAGCGAGAGCTCCGCAGGCACGGGCACGGCGCCGGCGACCACCCCCACCGTGACCGCTAAGGCGATCGACACCTCAAAACTCACCCCCGTCTACACGCAAGACTTTGAAAGCGCAGATGCACTGAAAGACTTTACCTCGTATCTCGGCAACTGGGGCATTCGTGACGGCAAACTCTATATGACCGGACTTTCCGGCAAAGACGCCTTCTCGTTCCTGCTCTTTAACGGCGACGAAAAACTCACAAAGATGACCGACTACGTCCTCGACTGCGATATGTACAATACGCAGACCTCGGCAGGTCCGATCGTTCACGCAGAACTCGATAAGGTCGTTGAAACTTCGCCCAACGGCTTTGCAGGCTACCTCGGCTTTGTTGCATCGGACGGCAAAAAGTTTGCCGTCGGTACGTCGAAAAACGACGGCGACTGGGACGGCAACCTCAATGTCGGCACGGCGGGCACGCTCACCCCGGGCAGCAACGTTCACGTGCAGTTTGCAGTCAAGGGCGACCTCATCCAGCTCGTTGTCACCGATCTTGCCAGCGGTAAGGAAGTTTACTCCTGGTCGGGCAAGAGCACAAAGACCGTCCACAATGCAGGCTCGTTCGGCTTCCGTTTTGCCGGTGAGTCCAAGGCAAACGCGCTGAATAATGTCAACGTTACCGGTGTCGACAACCTCGTGATCTCGACCTACGGCGCACCGGCGACGCAGAAGACCGAAGTCAAACTCACCATCGGACAGACGACGGCTTACGTCAACGGCAAAGCAGAACTTTTGGACGCTGCTCCCATTATCGAGGGCGGTCGTACTCTGATGCCGCTGCGCTTTATCGCCGAGGCAATGGGTGCAAAAGTCGATTGGAGCGCCGCAACTTCGACCGCAACGCTGGACGACGGCACCAATAAAGTTGTGGTTACATTGAACTCCAATACCGCTTATGTCAATGGAAAACCAGAACTTTTAGATGCCGCTCCCACCGTTATCGGCGGCCGCACGCTCCTGCCCGTCCGCTTTATCGCTGAATCCTTCGGCGCAGAAGTGGCTTGGGACGGCGCGACCTCGACGGCAACGCTTACGAAATAATAAATGTGGGGGCTTTTAAGGAAAGCCCCCACGCCCCAAACCTTTTTGAAAAAAGGATATAAATACAGCCATAACATTGTGGAAATTCTCCACTTTGCTATGGCTGTTTGATTTGTAAGAACAAATCTTTTCCCTAAAAATTTCTTTGGAAGGGGTGACGTTTTGCGTCAGTAAAACTCACCGCGGTAAAGATTTATATTTAACGCAGGTGCGGGGGAACCTTCTTTATAAAGAAGGTTCCCCCGCGCTTTTTATTCTTCTGCAATATCTTTATACAGATAGAGCGAGCCGAGGATAAGGAGCGGGACGCCGTCCGCCGCGGCGGCGGCTTTGGCGGCGCTTTTTGCGGCGGCGATATCGTCAAAGGCGGCGGCGTCCTTGCCGCGCGCACGGTAGAGGTCGGCAAGATCTTTTGCCGGCAGGCGGCGCGGGTTGCTTACCGATACGGTAAACACGCGCGCGCAAACTTCGGCGGCGATGTCTACCATCTGCGGATAATCCTTGTCGGCAAGCAGACCGGTGAGGAGATGCACGCGCGAAATGCCGAGCGCGTGCAGGGTGTCCACGGCGGCGCGCACGCCCTCGGGGTTGTGTCCGCCGTCAAAAATCACCAGCGGTTCGCGCTCTAAAATTTCAAAGCGGGCGCGCCATTTTGCCGCAAAAATCCCGTCGCGCACGGCGCGCGGCGAAATCGAAAGCCCGCACGTTTTGCAAAGGACGTCGGCGACCGCCACGGCAAGCGCGAGATTTTTTGCCTGATAGACGCCGAGGAGCGAGGTGTCGTAGCGCGTGCCGTCCACTTCTGCCGAGAGACCGTCGAGGGTGTGCGAGAGGATGCGGATCTTTTGCGGATCCACAAATCTCGTCGGCGCGTGCAGGCGCTCTGCCTCGGCGACGACGACCGCTTTTGCTTCAGGGGCGAGGTCGGCGCAGACCAGCGGGCGGCCATCCTTGATGATCCCCGCCTTTTCGCCGGCGATCTCTGCAAGCGTATGTCCGAGAAACTTCTCGTGGTCGAGGGCGACCCCCGTGATGACCGCACAGAGCGGATCTTTGATGATATTGGTGGCGTCAAACCGCCCGCCCATACCGACTTCGAGGACGACGACGTCGCACGCTTCCTCTTTGAAGACGAGAAAGCCGATGGCGGTGATGAGTTCAAACTCGGTGGGGGGATCCTCCATACCGTCGGCGGCGGCTTTGACGGCGCTTGCCGCGGCGGCAAGGCGCGCATTTGAAATCATTTTGCCGTCCAAGGCGATGCGCTCGTTAAAGCACTTGACAAAAGGAGAGGTAAAGGTGCCGACGTGATACCCCGCGGCGAGCAGAATACTTGTCAGATACGCGGCGGTCGAGCCCTTGCCGTTGGTGCCCGTGATGTGGACACAGCGGAGCGCGTTTTGCGGGTCGCCGAGGCGGCGGCAGAGTTCTGTGATGCGGGAGAGCCCCGGCTTTGAGCCGAGCGATGAAATTTTATGGATATAGGTCAGCGTTTCTTCGTAGGTCATAGCACACTCCGGAAAGCCTTGCGCTTTAAGAGAAAATATAAGATCAAAAATTCCGCGCCGCCCGTGCAGAGATACAGCCCTGCGCGAAAGAGAAAGAGCTGCCACAGCGGTATGGCGTAAAACGCGGCAAGCGCCGCTGTTTTTACACCGAGCGAGCCGACGAGATGCGCGGATATGACCGAGAGGTAAAGGCGCGGGGGACGAAAAAAGCCGCACCGTCCGAAAACGCCTGCCAAAGCCCCGATGATCGCCGCGCCGAGCGTGATGAGCGGGTTGATCGAATACCCGTAGAGCAGGCATCCGACAAGGTCGGCGGCGGCGGCAGAGAGGGCGCCGACGAGCGGACCGTAGGCGTAGCCGCAGAGGAGGAGAGGCAGATTTTCAAAACTGATGCGGAGATAGGGCAGTCCCGTCGGGATCTGCAAAAATTTTCCGAGGAGCAGGCTGAGGGCGGCAAGCAGCGCCGCCCGGCAAAGGATGCGGGGGGAAAAGATGTTTTTTGTGTTCATAGATACCTCCAAAATGACGGAGCATATCCCAAGAGAAGCCTTGCGGCATATTCAGCGGGATGCGAAGAATGCACCGCAGCGGTCGGCAAACAGATCTTTTGCCGGTGCTTTCGTCCGCTTTGCAACTCCCCGTCAAAGCGGCACTTTACGCGCACTCTTCTACTCTGTAATGTTTATTCTTATAAAACAACCAATTAAAAACGTTAATCGAGCCTTGCGTCCTTGCCGACAAAGACCAGCGAGCGGAAACTGCTTGAGAGCAGGCGGCTGAAGATACGTTTGCCGTAGCGGGCGGCAAGTTCCTCTGGCGAAAGGTTGGTGCTGATGAGCATCGGCAGACCGGAAAGCAGGCGCGAGTTGACGAGGTCGTACAGGCAGGACGTGACAAACGGCGAGTTCATCTCGGTGCCGAGGTCGTCGAGGATCAAAAACTCGGTCGAAAAATACTTGTCCGTGCCGCGCTTTTCGCCGCGGAATTTTTCGTCCTCAAAGGCGGAAAACAGATGACCGGCGGTGTCGTACAGTACGTCGTAGCCGCGGTCGATGACCTCTTTGGCGATGGCGCTGGACAGATGGGTCTTGCCGAGCCCCGTGCCGCCGATCAGCAGGAGCGAGGGGGACGACGTGGTAAAGTTTTGCGCGTAGTCGCGCAGGATCTGCAAATTTTCGCGCATCCGCGCCTGTACCGTCTTGTCGTAGGCGTAGCGGTCAAGCGAAAAGTTTTCAAACGTCTGCACGCCGATCAGCCGCCCGATGCCGGAGGTCTTGTAGCCGCGCAGGGCAAGCGCACGGCGCAGACAGGCGCACATTCTGCCGTTTGCAAAGCCGCTGTCGCGGCAGATCTTGCATTCATACACCGGGTCGGTGTAGTCGGCGGGATAGCCGGCGGCGGCAAGCAGTTTTTCGCGTTTTTTGCGCAGCTGTTCGGTTTCGGCGCGTACGGCGGCGATGCGCTCGTCCAGCCCCGCTTTGCCGCCAAACGCCGCTCCCATGATCTTGGCGGCGGTCGCCTCAAGCGAGCGGTCGATCTCGGCAAGCCCGTCGATCTGCAGATACAGCGCCGCACGGCGCTCGTCTGCGCGGCTTTGCGCGATAGATCGCTTTTGTTCAAATTCGCGGCGGACTGCCGCATAGTTTTCGTGATTAAAACTCATAGGGACCGTTCCTTTCCGGCGGGCGTTTTCGTATCGGTCGGTGAAAGTCGGTTAATCTTTCTTCTCACTGCCGAGGTTTTGATAGGAGCGCCGCAGCGCGTTTTCAAAAGCGTCGGCGACGTCAAAACTTTGCGTTGCCACGGCTTCCGTGCCGCCGGCAACCTCCTTTGGCGTCTTGTAGCCGTCTTTGTGCCAGGCGGTCAATATGGCGTTGGCGTAGGCGATCGACGCCTTGCCCGTGGCGTTGACGGTTTTTTCATAGGCAAGCGCGATCATCGGCTCGGTAAAGCCAAAGTCGGAAAACCACGCGGACACCATCCCCTGTTCTTTTTCGGAGAGTTTGCGCGCGCCGAGCCCAAACAGTTTGCGCACGATGCCCTCGCCGCCCTCGTAGGTCTGCCGTGCGGCGATCCATTCTTCCAGCTGCGCCGTCGTGCGGATATCCTTGTCGATGGCAAGGTCGTACGCCACCCGCTCGACGTAGCGGAGCGGCTTTTCCTTTTCGGTGACGAGATACCCGATCAGTTCGAGAATATAGTCGGTCGAGAGCCCCAGATCGCGGTAGAGCGCCGCTAAAATGGAGATCTCGCTTTCGTTGAATATCCAGCCTGCCGTTTCCTGCGCGGCGTCCACAAAGGAGCGAAAGACCGCGTCCTCTTCGGCAAGTGCGGCAAGCGCCGCGCCGGAAAGATGCGCCGGGCTTTTCTTTCGTAACGTTTTTTTCGTTTTCCTCTGCGGCTTTTCGTCCTGCAAAAAGCCGGCGCCGCGCCAAAACTTGAGCGCGCTGCGCACCGCCGCGTCAGACAGATGAAGTTCTTTTGCAATGCGGCTTGCATCCGCGTCCTCGCCCTCTTTTGCGGCAAGTCCGAGGAAGAGCAGAACGCGCAAATCGTCCGCGTCCGCGTCGGCGGCAAGGGTCAGCGCACGTGCAGGCAGGGAAAAACTCGGTTCCTCTTCTTTTAAGTACACGGCGTATCACCGTCGCTTTCCTGCGGCGCGTCGGGCGACGCCACGCGGATCTTGTAGCCGAGCTGCATGAGCGTGTCGCCGATATGCAGGTTTTGGATGACCGTGCCCGAGGTCTTGTCGGCAAGTTCCACGTTGGTAAAGTTCCAGATGCCGCGGATGCCGAGGGAAATCAATTTGTCCGCAGTCGGTTTTGCGGCGGTGCGCGGGAGCGTCAGTACCGCGATGTCGGTTTTGTGCGATAAGAGATACTCTTGCAGCATCGACACCGGATAGATCGGTAAGCCCCCTACCGTCTTGCCGACAAGGTCGGGATCGACGTCAAAGAGGGCGGTCAGCGTAACGCCGCGTTTATCAAACATCGGACTGCCGCACAGCGCCATACCGAGATGTCCCGCGCCGATAATGACGGCGTGGTAGTTTTCTTCCACGCCGAGGATCTCGCTGATCTTGCCGTAGAGGTACTTGACGTTGTAGCCGTACCCCTGCTGACCAAAGCCGCCGAAGCAGTTGAAATCCTGGCGGATCTGCGAGGCGGTGACGTTCATCATCCGGGAGAGTTCGCCCGAGCTGATGCGCATCTGTCCGGATTCCAGCAGTTTGCGCAGGTAGCGAAAGTAGCGCGGCAGGCGCCCGATGACGGCGGGCGAAATGCGATAATTTTTAGATTTTTGTTCGGAAGGTCGTTGCATTTTTCTTCTATCCTGTTCAAAAAATTCGGGAGTTCTTACCGGTGGTTATCCACATTATCCACATAGTTTTCCACATTTTTGCGGCGGCAAAGCCGTGTTTTCGGCGTTTCCGATGTGAAAAAGCGAAAGTTTTCCACATTTTTCTTAAAAATACGGCAAGATTTTATGCACGAAATCCTTTTCGTGCCGGTGCAAAAAGAAACAGACTTTCAAAAAAAGATCATACGGGAGAGGCGTTGAGCGCGGTGTCCGCACGCTCGCCGGAAAGATAGGCGTAGTAGCCTGCCGCGGCAATCATGGCGGCGTTGTCCCCGCAAAGCGAGAGCGGCGGCAGATACAGGGTTGCCCCCGCCGCCCGGCAGACGCGCTCTGCCGCGGCGCGGATATGCGAGTTGGCGGCGGCGCCGCCGGCGATAACTACGGTCTTTCGCCCGGTCATTTCCAGCGTGAGCGCGAGTTTTTTGGCAATGCCGTCCGCCACCGTCCGGGTAAAGGCGGCGGCGATGTCCGCCGCGGGCAGCGGGCGCCCAAGCTGCTCCTCGTGGTGGATCAGGTTGAGCGTGGCGGTTTTCAGCCCCGAAAAGGAAAAGTCAAGCGTGTCGCCGCCGAGCGCGGGCGAGGGGAGCGCAAAGGCGTTGGGATCGCCCGTGTAGGCGAGTTTGTCCAGCGCCGTGCCGCCCGGATAGGGCATACCGAGCACGCGTGCGATCTTGTCAAACGCCTCGCCGACGGCGTCGTCGCGCGTGCCGCCGATCTCACAAAGGTCGGCGTAGTCGTCCGCCGTGTAAAAGGCGGTGTGTCCGCCCGAGAGCACCAGACCGAGATAGGGCGGCGTGAGGTCCTCGTGCGCAAGGAGCGCGGCGGCGAGATGCCCGCGGATATGGTCAACGCCCACCAGCGGAATATGGTTGGCAAACGCCAGCGATTTTGCAAAGTTGACGCCGACGAGCAGTGCGCCGATGAGCCCCGGGTGCGCCGTCACGGCGACAAGTCCGATGTCGGAAAGGGGCAGCCCCGCGCTGTCCAGCGCCCGGCGCGTGATGCGCGTGATCGCCTCGATGTGGGCGCGTCCGGCAATTTCGGGGACGACGCCGCCGTACAAGGCGTGGATGTCGATTTGCGAGGCAATGATATTGGTGAGAATGCGGCGGCGACCGCCCTCCATCTCCACGACGGCGGCGGAGGTTTCGTCGCAGGAACTTTCAAGTCCTAAAATGTACATCGTTTTTATCCTTCATCGTGTGCGGCGCCGTCGAAGCGGTAAAGCACGGCGTCCTCACGCGGCGATTTATAGTAGTTGCGGCGGACGCCGATCTGTGCAAAGCCGCAGGCGGTATACAGTGCGCGTGCGGCGGTGTTGGAAGCACGGACTTCGAGAAACACCGTCGGCGCGGGTGCAAGTTGCAAAAGCAGGGCGCGGAGAAGCGCGCGTCCCACGCCGCGTCTGCGTGCAAAAGGCAGAACCGCCACCGAGGTGACGTCGGTTTCGCCCGCGACCGTGTAGGCGGCGATATAGCCGAGTGGCGTTTGCCCGTCCCGCGCCACGAGCAGGTGGCGGTCGGGGGCGTCCAGCGCTTTTTCAAAGTCGCAAAAACGCCAGGGAGAGGAAAAACATTCGGCTTCCAGCGCGGTGATAAAGGCAAGGTCGTCTTTGCCTGCCGGCGTGACGTTAAATTTTGTCATCTTTCAGATAGGGGAACTGCAAAAGCAGGGCGGCCTCGATCTGTGCCAGCGTTTGTTTGTAGACCTCCTCGTCGCCGCCGAACGGGTCGGCGATCTCCCCGAGGACGCGGATCTTGCCCGCGCATTCGGGAAAGGCAAAGAGAAGCGCCGAGGCGTGTGCGCTCGACATGGCGAAAATACAGTCAAACGCGTCAAAGTCCGCTCTTGTGATCTGTTTTGCACGGTGGGAGAGATAGTCGTTCTGCGGCGTGTTTTCCACCCCGCGTGCGCGGAGCGCGACCACCGCGTTTTCCGAGATCGGCGCACCGACCGACGCGTGGATCCCGCGGCTGTCGGCAAAAACGCCGTGTTTTGCGCCGAGAAAATTGGTCAGCGCCGCCGCCATCGGACTGCGGCAGGTATTGCCGGTGCAGACGAAACAGCAGAGCAGGATCTTTCGCTTTTCGTCTGTCGCCGACGTCAGTGTGATTTCTTCGGTCTGCATAGCGTTTAATAACCCAGTTTGTCGCCGAGGCTGTCGTCGTTTTCCAGCCAGTCGGAGACGGCGATGCGGCGGTAGGCGTCCTTTGTGTCGCGGATGACGACCCATTCGATGCCCGCGTTGATGATCATCCGCTTGCACATCATACAGTTGCCGGTGTCCGGCTGGATCTCGCCGGTCAGCGGTGCGGTGCAGCACATATACAGCGTGGCGCCGATCATATCGTTGCGCGCCGCGGCGATGATGGCGTTGGCCTCCGAGTGGATACTGCGGCAGAGTTCGTAGCGCTCGCCGCGCGGGATGCCCATCTCGGTGCGCTTGCACACGCCGAGGTCGGTGCAGTTTTTGCGGCCGCGGGGTGCGCCGTTATAGCCGGTGGCGATGATATTATCGTTTTTCACGATAATCGAGCCGAAACGGCGGCGCAGGCAGGTACTGCGCTCGGATACCGTCTGTGCGATATCGAGATAGTAGTTGTCTTTGGATACTCTTTCCATCGTGACCCTCCGTAGCGGCTGAAATTCAGTCGAGATTTTTCAGATATTCTCTGACAAACGCGGCAAATTCTTCTTTGATTTCGGGATGTTCCAGCGCTTTGACGAAATTGGCTTTGGCAAAACCGAGTTTGGAGCCGATGTCGTAGCGGTCGCCCTCAAAGAGTTTTGCGGTGACGCCGCGCGTACGCGCCAGCGTTGCCATGGCGTCGGTCAGTTGGAGTTCGCCCCCGGCGCCGGGGGCGGTGTGTTCCAGGATCGCAAAGATCTCGGGGGTGAGCAGCACGCGCCCGAGGATCGAGAGGTTGGAAAACTCCTGTCCCGGTTTCGGCTTTTCGATCATATCGTCCACAAAATATTCGTCATGCCCGCCCTCGATCTTTTCGGCTTTCATCGAGCAGTAGCGTGCAAGGTCTTCTTTCGGCACTTCCTTGACGCCGACGGCGGCGCGGCCGAATGCTTCGTAACTGTCGATGAGCTGGCGCACGACCGGCGTTTTTGAAAAGATGATATCGTCGCCGTAGAGGACGGCAAACGGTTCGTTTCCGACAAAGGTTTTGGCGCGCAAAACGGCGTGCCCGAGGCCTTTGGGCTCTTTTTGGCGGATGAAATACACGTTGGCAAGGTCGCAGATGTCGTGGAGCATTTTGACTTCTTTTTCCTTGCCCTTGGCAAGCAGATGCGCATCGTATTCGGGCGAGTAGTCAAAAAATTCTTCCATGGCGGTCTTTTCGCGGCCGGTGATCACCAAAATGTCGGTGATGCCGCTGTCCGCCGCCTCTTTGACCAGATAATAGAGGGCGGGCAGATCCATGATGGGGAGCAGTTCTTTCGGGATGGCGTGCGAAACGGGGAGCATCCGCGTTCCGAGACCCGCGGCGGGGATGACCGCCTTGCGCACCGGCGTGCGCTTTTCGTTTTCCGTAAGCATAGCTTTCCTTTCTCGGCAGAGGCGGCGACGCCATCTACCAAAGATAAGGCGACGCCATCTACCAAAGATAAATTAACAAATATTATTATAGTACATCCAAAGAAAAAAATCAATGATTCGGGCAAAATTTGCCGCGGCGTCGCCGCGGCAAGATAAAACTGTTGATTTTTTCGCACTTTGTGGTAAAATAAGAGGGAGAGAAGAATTTGCAAACGCGGTGCGCACACGCGCACGGAAAGGGATATAAATCATGCCAAATTACAGACGCGGGCGCATCAACGACGAGATGCAAAAAGAACTCGCCGTCCTCATGCGCGAGATCAAGGATCCGCGCGTGTCCGGACGGATGGTCAGCATCACGGGCGCAGAAGTCACGCCCGACCTCAAATACGCCACGATCTATTTTTCGGTGCTCACGGGGGACCCGAAGGAGACGGCAAAGGGACTGGACAGCGCCAAAGGATTTTTGCGCCGCGAGATCGCCGCGCGGATGAATCTGCGCATCACGCCCGAATTTCATTTCGTTTACGATCATTCGATCGAAAACGGGGCGCATATCGCAAAACTGATCGAGGATATTCATAAACAAACCGATGGAAATACGTGAACTTTTTGACGCGCTCATGGCGCGGGATGATTTTATTTTTATCGGGCATTCGCATCCGGACGGCGACTGCGTGGGCAGCGGCGCGGCGCTTGCCTCTTTATTTTCAAATCTCGGCAAACGGACGGCGCTCTTTTTCCCCGAGCCGCCGCCCCGCCGCCTTGCTTTTTTGACCGAAAACGCCCCCGTCCTTGACGCCTTGCCGTCCGATCTTTCGGCATATACGCTCGTCGGTGAGGACATCGCCTCCGAAACGCAGCTCGGCGACAGCCGCGCGGCGCTTTCCGGGCATATTTTTGCCCGCATCGACCATCACGACGTCGGCATGCCCTACGCCGAGGTCGAGCTTGTCCGCCCACAGGCGTCCGCCACGGGGGAGATCGTGTACGAATTGTTTGCGCACGCGGTGGAATGCGGGGCGCTGGCGGCATTTCCGAAGGCGGCGGCAGCGTGCATCTACGCCGCCATCAGCTCGGATACGGGGTGCTTTAAGTATGCCAACGTCACTCCCAAAACGCATAAGATCGCGGCGGAACTGCTTGCCCTTTCGATCCCCGCGGGAAAGATCAACCGCCTCCTCTTTGATACCAAGGAGGCGTCGCAGATCTCTGCGGAGGGCTTAGTCGCCCGCAAGATGAAAACCTATTTTGACGGCAGGCTTTGCGGTGTTGTCATCACGGCGGAGGATTATGCCGGCGGACTTGAAATGAGCGATTTTGAGACCGCGGTGGACATCGTGCGCTCGCTGCGCGGCGTGCGGTGCGCTTTCGTCGCCAAGGCGTCGCCCGCCCGCGGCGTGTTTCGCGTATCTCTGCGCGGCAACGACGGGCTGAACGTCGCCTGCCTTGCGCAAAAATTCGGCGGCGGCGGGCATCTCGCCGCGGCGGGATGCACCATTGAGGCGGCGGAGGAAGACGCCGTTTCGGCGGCGCTGATCAATGCCTACGCCGAGGAATACGAATAAATCAAATTCAAAAAAAGGCTGCAAAGAAACCGAGTTTCTTTGCAGCCCTTTTTGAGAAATGTTCGGCATGCGCAAATCTCCGCCCGACAGAGGCGTATTTTCGTACGTCCGGGGCGGAGCTTTACACCCCGGGGACGACGGTGAGGGCGAGGTAGCCCGCGTAGACGGCGAGCAGGAGCACGCCCTGCGCGCGGCTTGCCTTTTGGCGGATGAGCAGCGGCAGGACCGCGATCAAAATGACGCCGAGGCAGACGGGAAAGTCCAGCGTGATGCTGATCGGCGTCACCGGCAGGCGCTGTCCCGAGACCAGCGAGCAGATCGGCAGGATCAGCGACAGGTCGATGACGTTGGCGCCGATAATGTTGCCCACCGAGAGCGCCGACTCCTTTTTGCGGATGGCGGTCAGCGTGGTGACCAGTTCCGGCAGAGAAGTGCCGACGGCGACCAGCGTGACGGCGATGATGCGCTCGGGTACGCCGAGTGCCGCGGCAAGGGCGCCGCCGCCGCTGACCAGGAGCTGCGAGCCGCCGACGATGGCGTCCGCGCCGAGGATGAAGAGAAAGACGTTTTTGCCGACGTCCCTGCCGGTAAAGACGCCTTTTTCTTCCGCGGGCAGGGCGGCGCGTTTTCCGTTTACGACGTTGAGGGTCATAAACGCGATAAAGATGCAGACAAGGATGCCGGAGGCGTAAAACTCCAGTTGACCGGACAGACTGCCGAGCCAGAGGACCGTCGCGGCGCCGATGAGCAGCAGCGACTGCGCGATATATTCGCGGCGGGAGATCACCACTTTGAGAAAGACAAACGCCAGCGCCATGATCAGTGCCGTGTTTGCCGTGACCGAGCCGACGGCATTGCCGATCGCCATATCAATGCTGCCCTGCGCGTCAAGCGAGGTGCGGCTTTGCGCGGCGGCGGTCACCGATACGATCATCTCGGGCAGGGTGGTGGCAAGCGAAACGATGGTGGCGCCGATGATAAAGGTCGGCACGCCGAGCATTTTGGCGATGGCACCGGCGGCGTCCACAAACCAGTCGCCCCCTTTGATGACAAGGACGATGCCGGCGGCAAAAAAGAGCGCGGGGACGAGAAAGCCCACGGCGGGGACGGTGTTTTGCAGCCATAGGATCAATGCGGTCAACATGAAAATATCCTCCGTTTTGAAAAAATAAAAAGACTTATCCGCTTTTGCGGATAAGTCTCATCGTTTACAGGAAAACCATGCGATACTTCGCAGAGATTGTTGGTTTCCAACGGCGGTTTGCCGTCGATTACTCCCTTATCTTGCCGCCCGTCGGACGAATACCATAAAGATACCACAAGGACAGAGAAAAGTCAAGGATTTTTTTGCGGGAGTCCATTCAAATTTGCACGGATCAGTAGGCGATCTTGCGGATATCCGCGCCGAGGGCGGTGAGTTTGCGCACGATATCGTTGTATCCGCGCTCAATGGTGTGGATCTCGGTGATCTCGGTGCGGCCGCTGACCGCAAGTCCCATGATGACCATGGCGGCGCCGCCGCGCAGATCTACCGATTTCATCGGCGCGCCGACCAGCCCTTCGCCGCCGCAGCCCTCCACCGTGGCGGTCTTGCCGGACACAGCGATATTGGCGCCGGTTTTGCGCAGTTCTTCCACGTAGCGAAAGCGGTTGTCGTACACGTCCTCGGTCACGCGCCCGGTGCCGGTGGCAAAACAGAGGAGCGCGGTCATCTGCGGGTGCATATCGGTGGGAAAGCCGGGATACGGACGGGTCTTGACGTTGATGGCGGCAAGCGGACCCGTGGCGTCCACAATGATGGCGTCGTCGAGTTCTTCTACCGCAACGCCCATTTCCGAGAGTTTTGCCGAGATCGAGTCAAGGTGCTTGGGGATGACGTTGTTGATCTTGACCCTGCCGTGCGTTGCCGCCGCCGCAAACATATACGTCCCCGCTTCGATCATATCGGGGATGATGGCGTAGGTCGCGCCGTGCAGTTGTTTTACGCCTTTGATCTTGATGGTGTCGGTGCCGGCGCCGACGACATTTGCGCCGCAGGCGTTCAAGAAGTTGGCAAGGTCGACCACGTGCGGCTCGCGCGCGGCGTTTTCGAGGACGGTGACGCCCTCGGCAAAGACGCTTGCCAAAATGGCGTTGATGGTGGCGCCGACCGAAACGAGGTCAAAATAGATCTCGCGCCCGACGAGTTTTTCGGCTTTGGCTTCTACAAAGTAGCCGCGGGCGTCCACCGAGGCGCCGAGTGCCTCAAAGCCTTTGATATGTTGGTCGATCGGGCGTGCGCCGAAGTCGCAGCCGCCGCTGGAACCGACTTTGGCGTACAAAAAGCGCCCGAGTTCCGCGCCGATGAGGTAGGTGGAGCCGCGCATTTTGCAGACGAGGTCGCTTGGGGATGTGCCGGGTCTTACGTCCGCGGTGTCGATCTCCACCGTGTTGTGGCGCCGCACGATGCGCGCGCCCATTTTTTCGAGGATCTCCAGCGTGAGATCGACGTCGAGGATGTCGGGGACGTTTTCAATGGTGCATTTTGCCCCGGTCAACACCGTGCCGACGAGGATCGGGAGCGCCGCGTTTTTCGCGCCGCTGATTTCGACAGTCCCACGCAGGGGGAGTCCGCCGCTGATAACGAGTTTATCCATAAGTGCGATGCGGGCAAAAACTGCCCGTTCCTTCCGAAAACATCATGATAATATCAGTATAGCATAAAAAAGGGGATTTGAAAAGGAAAATTTTATCGGGAATAGCGCGTGCCGTCGAGGGCGCATACGCAAACGGTTTGCGTGCCGTCGCCCGTTGCGTAGACGATCTCATAGGCGGGGTAGGCAAACAGTTTTGTCCGCTCGCCGTTTTCGTACACGGCGTAGCAGAGCGAAAGGCTTTCTACGCGCCCGCGTGCGCCGCGCCGCAGTTCACTAAGCATTATATTCATACGGTCAAGGCAGGGTGCGGCGGTAAAGGTGTGCACGCCGCCGGGGAGAAACAGGCTGCCCGCCGCGGCGGTGAGTTCCCCGTCCGCAAGACCAAAGACGCACGCACTGCCGAATACGGGCAGGTCGTCGAGCGTTTGGCGGCAGTCGTAATAGGTTTCGCTGTCGGTTTCACAAACGCCGACGGGGACAAGTTCGGTCATACCGAGGGCGATCTTTTCGGAAAGCAGGGCAAGGTCCGCCTTGACGGCGTCGTCCTCGTCCACGGGAGAAAAAGAGGCGGGCAGAGAGGCGCCGTCCGTCGCCGAAAAGGTGATCTGCCCGTCGTAGGACAGCGTGAGTGAACGGCCGTCGTCGATCTCTGCACAAAGCCCGCGCGGCAGGAGAAAGACGGCGGTCGGCGGACTGCCAAAGAGGCGGGTCGCCGCCGACGTCATCAGGTCGCCGATCGGCGCCGCAAAGGTGTGATAACCGCCGGGCGCGTCTTTGACGGTGAGGAACGCCTCGTCAATGTCGATGCCGTGGGTGGCAAGGAGCGTGCTGAGCGTGGCGGCGCTTTCTTCATATTGTCGGTCTTCTTCGATTTTTCCGCCTGCCGCCGTGCCGAGCAAAAAGAGATTGGCAAAGATCAAAAGCACGAGCAGAACGATTTTTACGGGATGCCAATTCATTGGATCGCCTCCGTTTCCGCAAAGGCGGCGTACCATTCCGCCTCGGTCAGCGTCGGCGCGTCCGTCCCGCTTTGTACGGCGTAGAGGAGTGCAAAATCAAGGACGTCGCCCCGCCGTGCGGCGTGCGCGTATTGCCAGTCGGCGGCAAAGCGCGTGGTGCGCGTCGGTGCGCGCGTGACGGTGCATGGGCGGATATTGACCGCCGTGACGCCGTCCTCTGTCGCGGTCAAGGTCAAAAAGATCGCGTCGCCGTCAAGGAGGATCGGCACGCCGTCCGCCGAGAGCCCGAACTGCAGGGTGTAGACGCCGCCCGTGCGCCCGACGGCGGCAAGATAGAGTTTCGCGTCGCCGAAAAGATGCGGGTTTGTCAAAGCTTCCACGCGCCGGAGCAGTTCCGCCGCGGCGGAAAAGACGGCGTCGGCGCCGTCCGCCGTGCCGACAAGGTCCGAGAGCGGCAGGGCGCTCCCCTCGGCGGCGAGATATTGGATCTTTTCGTTTGAAATTTCCATCTGTCCCTGCGGCTCTACGGTGGAGATCCCGTCGGCGCCGCGGCGCGGCGCCTGCTTTTCGGGGTTGAAGCCGAACAGGGTAAAGAGCAGGCGGATCTCCGTCTCGGTCATCGCTGTTGTGATATCACTGCGGGAGAGGGAGATCGGAGAGAGCGTGGGCGCTGTTTTCGGCAGGAAAAGCGCGTGCGCGGCCGATGTGTAGGGGTGCAGTGCCTCGGCGCCTGCCAACGCCGCAAGCGTCGTGCGGTTTTCCGCCGCGGCGCCGTCAAACAGGTAGATATCGTCGCCGGCGGCGGCGTACAGAACGGCGCGCCCCGCGGCGTCAAAAGTGA
>JAFSUT010000111.1 GCA_017445085.1 Clostridia bacterium
AACGTCGATATGAATATCAGCGGCGGTACGTTCCTGTACAACATTTATTCCAGCGCAAAATCCAGCAAAGTGGCGGGGAATATCAACATCAAGATCACCGGCGGCGATTTCACTTCGACGTCGCTTACACGCTTTGACGGCAGTATGACAGGGTCGGGAACGACCTCCGTAGCGGATTTCAGCGCATATAAAGACTATAGCGTCGTAGCGCAAAAACTTGAAAGTTTTACTACCGTAATTCCGTATGAAGAAACGACCGAGGTCGATTTGAACACGGTCTATGTTGCGGACGGCGGCAGCGGCGACGGGACGACGGCGGCAAGTCCGCTCGGGAGCCTTGCGGACGCGTACGCGGCGCTCGGCAGCGGCGGCGGCAAGATCATCATCACCGACGCGGTGACGCTGCAAACAAAGTTTACGGAGCCCGCGCACAGCGGAAAAATCACGCTGACGGGCGGTACGCTGACCGTGCCCGCGGTGCGCTTTGTGTTAAACGGCGCGACCACCTTTGAAAATATGACCATCCACGGGAGCGGGAAATGGATGACGCTGGACGCACAGTTCCATCCCGTCGTCTTTGGTGAAGGGCTCCATGTGACGGGCTTTGGCGATTTCACGTCGATCACCCAAGGGCTTACGATCGTCGGCGGTGTGCTCAACGGCGAAGGCGTGTATGCCGAGGATTCGCTCACGGGCGCGGATACAAACATCACAGTCAAAAGTGGCAAGGCGATTATCATCGGTTTTTGCAGTAAGATGGATAAAGCGTTTACGGGGACGTCCAATATTACGATCGATGGCGGCACGCTGTACAACATCTATTACGGCTCGTATAACGTCGGGTCGGGCGGAAATTCCAACCTGACCGTCAGCGGCGGCACCTTTATCTATAACGTTTATTCCAATGCAAAAATCGGCAAACTTTCGGGAAATATCAATGTCAAAATTACAGGTGGCGATTTCAGCGCGGCAACGCTCACCTGCTTTGACGGCAGCGTGACGGGCGAGGGGGCAACCTCGGTCGCCGACGTTCGCGGACTTGCAAATTACAGCACGGTGGTTGAAAAAATGGAAGGTTTTACAGAGATCATCACGGATGAGGGCAGTGTTCATCCGCAGGAAAAAACGGCGATACAGGACGCGTTTCTGTACGGTTCTTTTACCGCGTCGGATGGCACCGTGCTCCCGTACCGCTACTATTTGCCGGCGGGATATGCGACAAGCGGCAAGGACTATCCCGTGGTGCTTTATATGCACGGCAACGGTAGCCGCGGGACAAACAACACGTCGCAACTCAGCGCGTACTCGATCAACACGGCGATTTACGAAAGCGATCACGATTGCATTATGATCGCGCCGCAATGCCCGTCAAGCCCCTATGAGTGGACGCTGTATTCCACGGTGGGCAATGTCAATCATTATCCGGGCAGTGAAAAATATGCGGAGTTTCTCGAGAGCGGACAGCCGTACGGGAGCAAATACTTCTGCGCGGCGGCGGAACTCCTTGATAGTTTCCTCACAAATTACCGTGCGGATACCTCCCGTGTGTATCTCTGCGGTTCTTCCAACGGCACGGGCGCGGTCTGGAACTTCCTGTCGCTCTATCCGGAGGTCTTTGCGGGGGCGATCCCCGTGGCGGGTTGCCGCGCCGAACCCGACTTTGTCCATTCGGTCGCGCATCGTATGAAGAACATTCCGATCTGGGCGTTCCACGGCGACCTTGACAACGATTCGGGCAGCCCCGTGGAGGGGACGCGCACGATGGCGGCGGCGATCAGGGAAATCGGCGGCAATATCACCTACACCGAGGTCGCGGGCGGCAACCACAGTAATATCTGGCGAATCGCGGCGGATACGCCCGGGGTCGTCGACTGGCTGTTTGCGCAGACCAACGATTCGTTTGTCAACACGCTCTCGGGCGTAAAAGGTCCCGCGCTCTCCGCGCCTGCAAATCCGCGATGGTATTTGCAAAACGCGGCTTGGGACGCGGTCGAGGGCGCGGGCGCGTACAAAGTCACGTTTTATGTTGACGGCGCCGCCGCAAAAACGGTCTTCACGCCGAATTTGTTCTACACGCCCGACCTCTCGGCGCTCGGCGGCGGGGAATGCACCTTTACCGTCCGCGCCTATCCGCAGAGCAACGCCGGCAGCATCGGCGCCGTGAGCGCGACAAGCGTCGCATACGATGCAAACGCCGCAGGCGAGGCGCCGTCCGTTGTCTACGTACAGTCCGGCGCCACAGGGCTCGGCGTGTCCGCCGCATCCCCCATGGGATCGCTCGCGGATGCGTTTACTATGCTGAAAGACGGCGGTGAGATCGTCGTTTTGGGCGAGTACACGGTACAAAACATCACTCTGCCCGAGGCGGGTGGCGATATTATCGTTCGCGGCGGCGCGCTCCGACTGCTCGGCGAGATGCACTTTGCAAAAAATATAAACGACAACGTCGTTACCCTTGACCTGCCCATGACGGCGGGGGAGGGTGCTGTGATTTTCGGCGGGTTCAACTCGATCGTCTTCGGCGAAAATTTTGACGTCACCGGCGTAACGGATTTCTACGGCGGTGTGGACGCTTTGCCCGGCACCCAGGGACAGCACGACGCAAACTATTCGCTCAACAGCACGATGGTGACCGATCTGCCGTATGCGATCACGGTGAAAAACGGCAGGTTCGGTACTTTTGCGGGCGGCAATAAACGCGCCTACAACGACACGACCGACAGCGCGTATAAGGGGTATAGCGACCTTGTCGGCGCCGTGGCGGCGCCGCTGACCGTTACGGTAGACGGCGGCGTCTTTGACGGCGTATTCAGTCTTTCGGGGCATTGTGTCCTTGCGGATGACGCCTCCCTGACCGTTAACGGCGGTAGGTTCAACGGCGCCGTGTACGTACAGGCAAATTTCGGTGCGGTCAGCGGTTACGCAAGTTTCTGCACCCGATTTGTCATGGAGGACAGAAAGTATTTTGCAAATGACGGCGATATCGCCCTCACGCTAAACGGCGGCGCCTTTTACGGCGGTCTGATCAGCGCCCACGAGATCGACGTTGCGTACAACCAGTGCCTGCGCGGCAACTTTACGCTGACGATCGGCGAGGGGGCAACCTTTGCCGACGGTACGGTGCTGGATGCAACGCAGGTCAAAGCGTATGCCGGACAGGACAAGACGGCAAGCCTGATCTGCCCGGAGGAGAGCAGATTTATCATCAAGCGGTTTGATCGCGTCAACGGGCAGCCCCGTACGTATGAGGAACCTCTGCGCATCACCTTTATCGGCGACTCGATCACGATGGGGACGGGGTCTACCGATCAGTTGACAAAATCCTATCCGAAACAGTTTGCCGCACGTTGCCTTGCGGCAGGGAGAGAAGTGATCGTCGGCAACTACGGCGTCGGCGGTGCGACGATCCTCGATTACGGCAACAGTTACTACAACAAAACGCTGGCGTACTCGATTGCCCGCTATGAAGCGGACAGCGATTATATCGTCATTGCGCTCGGCACCAACGACGCATCGGCGGCGGGCGGCACGGTCGGGCAGATGATAAACTTTACGGAAAAGTACGAGATGTTCGTCAAGTCGTTTGGCGACCTGCCCGATACCGAGAAGGTCTTTACCACCGCCGCCATTTACCGGCTGACCTCACAAAAGGCGGCGGATGTGCGCGCAGTCAGCGTTATCCGCCCTACGCAGAAGTACGTTACCGAAAAGCTCGCACAGGCAGACGCTGAAAAATACACATACGTTGACCTCTACGCGCTCCTCTATGATGCGGCGGTCACGGACGAACTCTTCGCCGGGGATAAACTGCACCCCGACGACGCCGGTTACGTCATTTACGGCAACGCCGTTTATGACGCTGTTTTCGGCGGCGTTTGCACGGTGGAAAACTTTGGCAGAAGCGACGTTTATCTCAGCGCCGGCGGCAGACTTGCGGGCGCGGGCACGCTTTCGGATCCGATATCGTCGCTGCCTTGTGCGCTCGGCAGACTTGCGCCGCGCGGCACGCTTCATATTATCGGCGAGTATACCTATCCCGCCAAGATCGTGACCCCGCGGTTTATGAACAAACTCACGATCGTCGGCGAGGGCGCCGGCGCAAGGCTCTATCTGGATGGCGATACGCTGAGTATGCTCAGCGATACCGAACTCGACAACTTTGAGCTGGACACTTCGGCGTCGTCCTCGGCGTTCCTCGTCGGAAACTGGAACAACCTTGAGATCACCCCGTCCTTTACCTGCAACACCAAATACCGGTTTGTCGCGGGACAGCTGCTCTATTACAACGATATTTCCAAAGCGGCGTATGACTCTCCGCTGAGTGCAAGTTCCGATAAGGATATCACGGTCACCGTCGGCGGCGGCACCTACAATATCTTTGTCGGCGGCAACTGGCGCATCAGTGCGGACGGCCCGTTCGGCACCTATTCGGGAAATATGACGCTGAATATCGGCAGCGGCGTCACCATCAAAACCAGCGGCTATAACGGTATCGGCGGGCAAAACTATCTGTCCGGCACGGTGACCGCCAATATCGGCGCATGGCCGAGCGGACAACTTTGCCGCGACTATCCGCGGATCGGGTCGCAAAATGCAGTCAATGTATTCAACGAGGTCTACAATACCGGCACGACCGTGATGCATTTCGGTGCGGGCGTCGATGCAACGCCCATTGTCACCGGCGACTTTGACGGCGACGGCAAGGTCACGCTGAAAGACGCGTTGATGCTTTGCAGACTTGCACTTGACCACAAAGACGGCGGCGAGATCCACAATTTCTACAGTTTTAAGTCGGTCACGCTTGTCAACGTCTTGCGTGCGTTCAAAAAACTGGTTCAGGCACCGTAAACAGAATAAAAATCAAAAACCTCCTGCGGTAGAATGAAAGAACAACTACCGTAGGAGGTTTTTTACGGACGTTTGGCGGCGCGTAGGAAGATGGCGGTATACGGATCTATCTGATTTTTTCTTTGAGTTTTTGCGGGTCGATCCACAGCCGCAGCCAGGCGGCAAGGTCATTTACGCGGTCAAATTTCAAAACGTCCCTGTATTTGCGGATGCGATGTTTGACGGCGCTTTGCGAGAGAAAGACGTCGCTTTGGATCTTGCTGAGCGGATGGGCAAGCAGGAGCCCGTAAATGATTTCAAAGTCTACGCGGTCACATCCCGCAAGCATTTTTTCCAGCGGCATGCATTTTGCTTGCGGCGCGATGATGCTTTGAAACTCTTCGCGACTGATGCGCGGCAAGTCGGCAAAGACAACTCCCGCGGGGTTTTCGGTCTGCGTGGTCTGCCGTGCGGCAAGCGAAGGCTTCATAATAAAGTGCATATAGGCAAGGCGGTCTTTTTTCTCCATCGTCCGATGGATGGAAACGATCTCTTTGCCCGCCTCCGTATAGTTGAACGAAAGGGAAGTGAGCGACGGCGCGTGAAGCCCCGAGAGGATCGTATCCGAAAAAGACAGGACTGCAAGTTTTTTCTGCCAGTTTTCTACCATTTTATCAAGAAACAGCATAAAACAAAAAGCGATGTAGTCATTGATGCAGATGACAGCGTCGATTTTCTCATGGCAGCGCATGAGATCTTCCATAGTGGGATACAGTTTATCGCCGGATGCGTTGAAGAGGAGCGGGGGATGCGGAACAAATTGTGTGTAAGTTTCGATGCGCATCCCGTCGTGATATGAGTTTGGATGCGCGTGGAGGAGCGCGATCCTTTTGCAGCCCCTATCCAAAAGATGCGACATGGCAAGTTTCATATCGCCGTTGAAATCATTGATGACAGAACTGAAATCGGCGGAAAAAATGTTGATATTGTGGTGCGCGAAAACGATTTTGTGAATATCAATATCGCCGTACCGCGAAAAGAGGTAGTGGCGGTCGCTTTCGTTCATCGGAAAGAGGACGATGGAAGAAAACTCCCCTTTGGTGAGGGCGAGTTTTTCCCGCAGTTCGGTCGGCGACGAGATCTCGTCATAGCGGATCCTTCGCTTTTGGCATTCTTCGATCAGGCTTTTGCATTTTTCGGTCGCCCACGGATTTTGGCGTTTGATGGGATCGTTGCAGATAAAGATCGGCATCGCTTTCCCCCCTTTTCAAAACGATAATAGCATAAATTTTTGTCATTTTCAAGGGGGCAAAATGCACGTTATTTTTCACAAAAAAACTTGCACTTTACAAAATTCCTTGTGCGGTTTATACTGTTTATACCATATGTACAAAATCTCATTTGTACAAACTATGTTTTGCGGAGGACGCTATGAAACAAAGATTTTTGATTTTGTTTGCGGCGATATGCTGCTTTCTCCTTGCGGTTTCCGCCGCTGCGGCGGACAATGTCGTCTACCTCGACGGCACCGGCAAGACCGCGGGCGCATATACCGATTTCAAGGCGGCGGTCAGTGCACTGCCAAGCGGCGGTACGGTCATCGTTTCGGGGGATACGACCGTCGGTACGGCTTCTGCCGGCGTAACGCTCGGCGCGGTCGGCGGCAAAGTCACCGTTACGGGGCAAATCGGCGCAAAATTCATTTTTGCGCGCTCGCTCACCCTTTCAAGCGAACTTGAATTCAACAATATCAATTTTCATTCGACGGCGACGGCAAGCGGCAACATCCTCTGCCGCGGCAATACGCTGACCATCGGCGAGGGTGTAAACGTCACCGTGGCAAGCGGCGCATGGTATCCCGCGATCTTCGGCGGGACGACTTCCAACGTGTCCTACGACTCGCATCTGATCATCCGCAGCGGCACGTGGCGCGCGATCTACGGCGGCAACTACAGCGCCACGTTCAGCGGCAATTCGCTCGTTGAGATCTCGGGGGCGGAATCTCTCGGAAATCTCTCCGGGCAAAACTGGAGCGGCACGTTCAGCGGCAAATCCACGCTGATCGTCGACTTGCGCGGAAACAAAACCGTCACGGCAAATCCGTTTAAGGAAACGCCGACGATCCTCGTTGACGAGGGGTACGAGGCGGTGCTGGACGGCAATACGTATATGCAGCACAGAGTCGTCACCGAGGAGACCGTCTACGTGGACGGCACCGGGGCAACGGCGGGTGCCTTTACCTCGCTGGAGGAGGCGCTGACCTCGTTTGTCGGCGGCAAGGTGGTCGTCTGCGGCGACACGACGCTGGATACGGCGGTCACGGTCGCTGAAAAGGAGCGCGATATCCTCCTGACAAGTGAAAACGGCGCACGCCTGACGCTTGCCGCAGACCTTGCGTTTGCAAAAAATACAAACGGAAATACGGTGACCTTTGATCTGCCCGTCCTGGCGGAAAACGCCAAGATCTTCGGCGGCTTCCACACGGTCACCTTTACCGAAAACTTTGTGGTAGACGGCAGCCTGGATTATTACGGCGGCGTGGACGCCGCGATGGCAAAAGACAACGCTTCCGCCATTGCGGAGACGGCGTTTGAAGTCACCGTAAACGGCGGCAGATTTGCAAATTTCGCACTCGGCAACTACCGCGGCGATATCAAAGCGCAGGTCGGATCGCTGGCGGCGCCGGTCGCCTTGACGGTCAACGACGGTATTTTTGATCGTTCGTTCAGCCTTTCGGGAATGTCGATTTTGGCGGATGACGCCGTGCTGACCGTAAACGGCGGCGTATTCAACTGCCCTGTTTATATCGCGGGCGGGATGAACACGGTGGTCTCTGTCGGCGTTGCCGCTTCCGGCACGGTGGCAAGCGACCGCAAGTACTATGCCATGGACGGCGACGTCACGGTCAATATCGGCGGCGGCAGCTTTAACGGCGGCGTGTTCGGCGCGTATAAAACGCAGGTCGCGTATACCCAGCTCATGCGCGGCAACTACGAAGTCAACGTCACGGGCGGCAGTTTTGCGGACGGCACCGTATTTGACGCAACGCAGGTCAAAGCGTACGCGGGGGAAAATCAGCGCGCCTCCATCGTTTATCCCGCGTCGTATGATTTTGACGTCGTGCGGTTTGACCTCGTCAACGGGACGACAGTTACTTATACCGAGCCGCGCCGCGTTGCCTACGTCGGCGACTCGATCACGGAGGGCTATGCGGCGGGCGTCGATCGCCTGACCCAGGCTTATCCGGCGGTGCTGGACGCACTTGCAAAGAAAGACGGCGTGGATATCGTTTCCTCCAACTTCGGGATCAGTTCGGCGGGGATCTTGCCGTCGTCCTCCTATTATTTCCCGAGTTTCCTCGGCTACGCGCTCTTGCTGGAAGAGACCGACGCCGATGATATCGTGATCGCCCTCGGCACCAACGACAGCGGCGCCGGCGGAACGACCGGTGCGCTCCGCACGTTTGAAACGCAGTATCAAGCCCTCGTCGCGGCGCTCGGCGCGATCCCCACGACCAAAAAAGTATATATCACAAACGCCCTGATCCGGAATAACGAGACCAACGCGCAGATCCGCGTTGCGTCGGTCGTCCGTCCCACGCAGGAGGCGATCGCCAAGGCGTTTGAAGCGCAGGATGGCGACAAATACGTCTTTGTCGACCTTTACCGCCTCACAATGCCGACCGCCGCGGCGGGCAAACTCCTCTCGGCGGACAATCTCCATCCAAATGCGGCAGGCTACGCAAAAATGGCGGAGATCCTGTACGGCGTGATGTTCCGCGGCGAGGCGCCGACCACCGACGCGTATAAGAAAAACGACGTCTACGTCAGCGCGTCGGGCAGTCCTTTCGGGAGCGGAACGAAAGAGGATCCGACCTCCCGTCTTGATCTTGCGTTTGCCATGTTCCCGGCAGGGGAAGAGGCGACGTTGCACATCGTCGGCGAAGTTGCGTTTGCCGAGAGCCTGTATCTCCCGATCACGCCGTCCAAGTTGACCGTTGTCGGCGAGGGAGAGGGCGCCGTCCTGCAAAACGGCTCGGTGTCCTTTAAGATCGGCTGTGACGTCGTCTTTGACGACCTCACGCTCGCCACGACCGCGTCTACCGAGATCTACGGCTGCTACAACGACGTCACGATGACCGATACGGTGATGCTTACCGGCGACTGGTCTTTCTTTGCCGGGCATAACATCTATGCCGAGGGCGAAAAGTCCGTGGCGCACGATACGGTGGCGTCCGCATCGAGCGACGACGATTGCACGATCCGTCTGCTTGCAACGGGTGCGATCAAAAACTTTGCGCTCGGCAACCGCCGCTGCAGCAGTGTGGCGCCTTTCGGCACGTACGGCGGACATCTTGACGCCTATCTCGGAGAAAGACTCCGCATGGACGGCGACTACGTCGGCATTGTCGGGCAAAACTATCTGACAGGCAGCATCGCCGTGGAGATGCCCGAAACGCTGACGCTTGCCGAGTACGCGCCCACCTATACGGTTAATGCGCCCATCGTTTACGACAGCGCGAAGAATACGGGCACGGTAAACGTCACCCGCTATGCGGCGACCGCACCGGAGGGCATCCTCGTGGACGGCACCGGGGCAACGGCGGGTGCGTACACGACCTTTGCGGATGCGTTCAGGGCGCTTTCCGCCGAGGGCGGCAAAATCATTGTTTGCGGTGATACGCAGCTCGGCACGACCGCAAAGGGCGTTACGCTGGCGGATTACAAACAATTCACCGGCAAGATCACGATCGTCGGAGAGAACGGCGCACGTCTGATCTTTGCACGCTCGCTCCGTCTCAATACCGCGCTTGAGTTTGCGGATATCCATATCCATTCGATCATCCCGCAAAACCTGTCCGCGGTCAACAACATCATTTGCAGCGGCAACACGCTCACGATCGGCGCGGGCGTCACGGTGACCAAGGATGATGGAACGATTTACCCAGCGATCATCGGCGGGCATGATGCAAATACGTCTTACGATTCGCACCTTGTCATCCACGGCGGCACCTGGCAAAACGTATGGGGCGGCGGTTACAGCGGCACCTTTGCCGGAACTTCGTCCGTGGAAGCAACAAATGCGACCGTTGTCGGTACGCTGACGGCGGGCAGCCGCGCCGGTACTTTCTCCGGCACGGGGACGCTCACGCTCGATCTGCGCGGCGGAAAAACCGTCAAGGCGGGCGCCTTTGCCGCAAATCCGACCCTCCTCACCGATGAGGGCTACGAGGGCGTACTGATCGGAGACACCTATATGGAAAGACTTCCCGTAGATAAAACGCCGAAGACGCTCTATCTCGACGGCACGGGCAAAACCGAGGGCGCGTATACCAGCCTCTCGGCGGCGCTGGCCGATATGCCGGGCGGCGGTACGCTTGTCATCTGCGGCGATGTAAATATCAGCAGCGCGGTGACGATCTCGACCGAAGGTCAGCTGCTCATCACCTCGGTATATGAAGATGAAGATTATACCGATCGCGCCGTGATCCGGGTCGGGGCAAACATCTCGCTCGGCTGTCCCGTCACTTTCCGCGACGTTGTCCTCGACAAAGTGACATCCGGCAACGCTTACATTTTTGCAAACGGCAACCGCCTTGTCATCGACGAGGGCGTATTCTGCCGCAACAATCTGGCGTCCAACTACATCATCCTCGTCGGCGGCGCGCAAAGCGGCAGATTTGTCGGCAACTCTGAGATCACGGTCAAGAGCGGCTTCTTCCGCAATATCCACGGCGGCAACCTTAACGGTACGTTCGTCGGCAACTCCACCGTCAACTTCCTCGGCGGCTTTGTGGACAATATGATCACCGGCGGCACTTTTATGGGCAACTTTGAGGGGGACGCCACCGTCAACATCGGCGGCGACGCGGTCATGTTCTATTCGGGTTCGGGCTCGGGCGTACAGGGCGCTTCCTGCGGCTCAGGCAACGAGCAATATACCTTTGCGGGCGATATCCATGTCAACCTTTACGGAAATTCGCGCGTCAACCAAAACGTCTACGGCACCACCCGCTGGCCAAACGTCACGGTCACGGGTGACGTTTACGTGACGATCAAGGACGACGCCTTCGTTTATCAAAACCTCTATGCGGGCGGCTATTCCTGCACGTTGAACGGCAATACCAGCGTCGTTATGGACGGCGGCTGGGTCGGCGTCAACCTTGCCGCCGGCAGCCGCAGCGGTATCGTCAACGGCGATACCTATCTTGAGATCAACGGCGGTAAAGTCAACTATTACGCAACCAACATCCACTCCTCCGTATCCGACCCCGCGGGCACGTATAACACCGCCGGCGGCGGTTTGACCGGCACGGTAAACGGCAACACCACGGTAAAGATCAACGGCGGCGACATCTACGGCAGCGTGTACGGCGGTGCGATCGATACGGGAAAGGTCACGGGTAATGCCACCGTCACCGTGACGGGTGGCAGCGTGATGTGCGGCATTTATGCCGACGGCGCGACCGCGGGCAGTGTTGCCGGCACGGGGACGCTTGACGTCGACCTGTCGGGCGGCGAAACCTTTGCCGTCGGACTTTCGATGGACGTGCACGACCTTGTCGGCGGCGGCAAACTGATCCTGTTCCCCGAGGCGGTCGTCACGGCGGACACGTTCAGCGGTGCGCTCGAACTTGAAATCAACGGCAAGCCGCAGGCGAGAGATTATATCACCGCCACCGCCGCGCAAGGCGCGTCGGTCGATTATACCCCGCAAAACGGTGAGCCTTATGCATTTGCCGACGGCGTGTTTACGATTTCGCCGGTCGGTTACTTTGCAAAGACGCGTGTGACCTTCCTGCACGTCGCCGGCGTGGAAGTCGACCCGCGGTGCGGCATCGGCGCGAGCGGCGCGAAAGTTTTGCCGGTGGAAAGCACCGCGACCTCCACCACGTTTGAATTTGCGCCCGGTCTTTACAACTGCTACGTCAGACACAGCGCAAGCGACTATAAGCGCGTTTACGTCTACATAAACGGCGAAAAAGAGGAGATCGTGCTCGATTATACCGTTTATGAGCCCAAGACAGGTAACGGCTTCCAGGCGGCGACCTCCTTTGAAAACACCAAGGAGATCTACGATACCTTCTACGACAACAGTACGCTCGTCGGTTACGAAACGCCCGATTCGCCCTACTTTATCAACAATCGCTACGGCACGCGGCAGTTTACGACCGACGTTGAGATGAACGCGTTTATCCGCGAAAAGACGGCGGCGTGTGATTACGCATACGTCTACGACCTCTTTACAAGCACAAACGGCACGGTCGTCCCCGCCGTCCTCTTTACAAAGGACGATATCCCCGAAGGCGCCACCCTGGAAGAGGCGGCGGCCATCGTCACCGCGCAAAAGGGCAGGGACATCATTCTCATCGGCGCACAGGTCCACGGCAACGAGCCGTCCGGCGGCGAGGGCGCTTTGGCAATGATCAGCGAGATGTGCGGCGACTACGGCAACGACTTCCTTTCCGGCAACATCGGCGCGGTGGTCATCGTCCCGCGCCTCAACCCGAGCGGAAGCCGCGCCAATACCAGAAGTACCTCTTTCCCCGTGACGATGGATTCCGGCAAGGCGATCGACAACCTCAACCGCGACTACGCGATGCTTTCCAGTCCGGAGATCACCGGTTTCGTCCACGCGTTCAATCTCTTTGAGCCTACCGTAAACATCGACTGCCATGAGGCGGGGCTCACGCCAAACTGGGGCAAGAGCCAGACGCTGACCGATATCTATGACGTCGGTGTGATGAGCTGCGGTATCCTCAACACGCCGTTTGTCGATACAACCGAGATCATCAAGGGCAATTACAACGCCCGCGATATGCGGTCGCTCAACGCCGTCACCGCGGTCCTCCACAAGATCGACGCCGTGGGTCTGCGCCCCTACTACTATCAAATGCCGATGACCTTTGCCGCAAACGCAAACCCCTACGGCGCGACCAGAGGCGCATATACCTTCCTTGTCGAAGTTCCGGGACTTGCCGGCGCGGACAACATTTTTGCGCGCCGCGTGTTTGCACACGTCACCACGCTCAAATCCATCTTTGCCGTCACCAAGGAGTCGAACGGCAAGATGGCAGAGGAAGTGATCGAGGCGAGAGAAGCGCTGGCGCTTGCCGCGCAGAAGTTTGATGAAAACTCTCCCGTCGTCCTCTTCCATCAGTACACGCGTCACGACCATTCGACCGTTCTTTGGAACAACCCGCTGGTCGGCTCGGACGCGACCGTCCGCCGTGCGGAAAACATCACCATGTACTATCTCCAGGATGCGGCGGTCAAGTACCGTGCCCGCCCGACCGCTTATGTGGTCGCCAAGGGGACGGCAGGGCTTGACAAGGTACTTTTGACCCTGGATAAGCACGCCATTTCCTATTACGAACTTGCCGCAGGTACTGCGCTCACGCTCAAACGCTACAGCGGAAGCGCAAGCGCGGCGACGCTCGGCGCCGCCGCGGAGGTCACCTTTGCAAGCGGCGCGTACATCATCCCCGTGGACGGGCATAAGGCATATCTGATTTCGACGCTCTTTGAGCCGGAATGTCTCGACAGCGGCGAGGAGATCAACACCTTTGTGCAGGCGGGCTACCTTGCGGCGTCCGATATCTACCGCTCCGAGGAGAGTTATATTGCGGCAAAACTCGGACTTGACGGCACCTATATCGCCCTTGATACCGACGGCAAGACGGTGGCAAACGCGGTCGTTGACGGTGTGACCTACGACGACGTCGATACCGAGGACGGCAAGGCGTTCACGGTCAAAGGCAAAGTCCGCACGGTGCTGAGTTTCACCGACGGCACAAGCAAGATCGTCGGGCAGACGCCGGGCGATGCAAACGGGGACGGCAACATCACGCTCTTTGACGCGATGTCCATCCTCCGCTCGATCCTCAATCAGCAGACGGTCGCGGGCGGCGACGTCAACGGCGACGGCAAAACCACCCTTGCTGACGTTTTGCGCGTACTGAAACTGCTTGCACAATGATCTTTCAAAAAAAGAGGCAGGTCGTCCTGCCTCTTTTTTACGTTTTGCGGAGAAATTGAAATTTGTTTGTTGATTTTACCGGCAATCTATGGTACAATTAAGAAAAACGGGCGGACTTCTGCACCCGCCCATTGAAAAAAGGATGATTTTGCTATGCCGTATACGTATATTTTTGCCGCTTTGCTTTTGCTCGTGATCGTCGGATTTGTGATCTTTACCGCCAAGCGCAACGGTGAGATCAATCAAAAGGGGATCGAAACGAGCGCCGTCGTCACGCGCGTTAAAGAAGTGGAAAGCACCGACAGTGACGGAACGATCAGCGTTTCCTATGTGTATTACGTCACCTACCAAATGCAGGACGGGCAAAGCGTGGAGGCAAAACTTGCCAGCGGCAAGAGTTTTGACGTCCGTTTCGGCAGGGCGTGGGACGACGATTTGCACGAGGGCGTCCGCGTGCAGATCAAATACCTGCCCGAAAAGCCGAAATACGTTATCCGTATCGACTGATTTTATTTTTGCTCTGTTTTAAGCGTACCGCAAAAAAACAGAGCAATTTTTTTCCGGAGGAAAAGATGAAAAGATTTTGGCTTTTTGCGTTTTCGCTTTTTGCGGCAACTCTGCTCATCCTCTGCGGGGACTGCGCGGAGACGACGATTTATGAAAATGATTTTTCGGATGCGGCAACGCTTGCCGACTTTACGGCATACCGCCACGCGTGGGAGATAAGAGACGGCGGACTGTACGCGACGTCGCAAAAACTGGACGGCGGCGTTTCGGACGCATTTTCGCATATTTTGTGCAATGCCGCGCCGGCGCTGACCGATTATATCGCCGAGGTGGACTATCTCCACGCGGTGACGACGGGCGGACTTGTTTTCAACGCCGATATTGACCGCGCCGACCACGGCAAAAACGGCTTTTACGGCTATATCGCGTTTGGCGCATCCACGGGCGACAAAGGGGCATTCGGCTATGCCACCGCCGCGGGGGCGTGGGGCGGCAATATCAACGTCGGCGCACCTGCGGTTGCAAAGGGGAGCGATCTGCACATCAAAGTGATCGTTAAGGGCGACTACGTGTCGATCGAAATGACCGATATCGCCACGGGGCGCCCGGTATATTCCTATATCTATTCCATCGACAAAAGCACAGCGCAGACAAAATGGCGCGGCGGCGCCGTCGGCTTTCGCCTAAACGGTACGGAAGGCGCGTTTGACAACCTCAAGATCACCACCGCAAATGAGGTAAGCGTCCCGTCGGATCTCCCCGCCGAGGACTTCGGCGCGGGGCTGACGTTTGGCGCGCATACGGGCAGATATGCCTTTTTGCGTCCGCTCAAACAAATGCCGCGCACTTTTGAGGCGACCGTCTACTTTCCGTACACGATGACTTCGGATTACACGCATATCCTCATGTCCAATTTCCAGCGTCCGCGTACGGGCTTTCTCTTTGAGATCACCAAAGGCGGGCAACCCTCGCTGATGTTTTATGACGCGGCGGACGTGCGCACGCGCTATACCTTTTCGGCGGTGAATGTTTACAACGGCAAAAAGACGCATCTCGCGATCACCGCGGACAGTGCCGCGGGCAAAATTTCCTGTTTTGTGGACGGCGTGTGTATGCAGACGCTTGATCTTACGGTCGATCTTTCGGATTTTTCCACCGAACACGCGGCGTTTGGCACCGACAACCGTGAGATCAATCTCAATTTGTTTCGCGGTGCGCTGCTCTCGCTTGCCTGCTATGCGGACGTGCGCACGCCGGACGAGATCGCCGCGGACAGGGCGGCGCCCGGCAAAGATGACCTCATTTTGCACTTTGATATGACAAACGCCGTTTACGGCGAGGATATCCGCGACCTTTCCGACAGCGGTTCGGATGCGATTTTTGAGTCCTACTGGTCGGAGGAGATCGACCATAGTACCGACTATGCTTATTCGATCGCCGTAGTCGGCGATACGCAGCATAACGTACAGTATCAGCCGGCGACCTTTGAAAAACTCTACGACTGGCTGCGTGCAAACGCAAGATCCGAAAAAACGGCGTTTATGCTCGGGCTCGGCGATATTACCAACGATAATACCGACGCGCAGTGGGCGTGCGCCCTTGAAAACATCGCAAAACTCGACGGGGTCCTGCCGTATGCGCTCTGCCGCGGCAATCACGACGGCAGCGCCAAGAGTTATTCCGCAAGATTTGACGGCACGGCGTATGCGGCCGCCATCAGCGGGAAATGTTATCAATCACGCGCGACTTCCTATCAAAAATTCAAAGCGGAAAGTATCAATTATCTTGTGATCACGCTCAATTACAATCCGTCAGAGGATGAACTTGCGTGGGCAAAGGGCATAGCGGATGCAAATCCTTATGACCGCGTGATCGTCATCACACATTCTTATCTTGACGCGACGGGGGATCTGTCAAGTCACGGGCAAAAGATCTGGGAACAGTTTGTAAAACGCTGCCCCAACGTGGAAATGGTGCTCTCGGGGCACGTGTTCAATGATAAGATCCTGTGTACGCAGCGCCGCGGGGACGCCGGCAATCCCGTAACGCAAATGATGATCAACGGGCAGTGCGTGGACGCCACGCGGATCTATGCCGAAAAGGAAGCGGCGGGGCTTGTCGCCATGTTCTATTTTGACGAGACGGGCAGAAATCTCAAAGTGGAATATTATTCGACTGCGCTCGACAAATATTTTATGGGATGCAATCAGTTTGAGGCCACGGTCGGCGCTCTCCCGGGCGACGTCAATTTTGACGGCAGAGTCACGGTGGGGGACGCTTTGCGGATCCTTTGCGCAACGCTCGACGGCAAGATTTGTTACAACGGGGACGTTGACCTCGATGAAAAACTCACCCTCACCGACGTCCTCCACACGATCCGCCGGGTTGCGGTATAACGGGGAAAAGTACGATAAAATTTCCTATATTTCGAATTGATTTCACGGGATTTTTATACTTTTTATACAAAATATTGGAATTATCGTATTGAATTCAAACGTGTGCGCGCTTATAATTAAGTTAGAATACGATTTCGTTTGAAAGAGGGCGAAGAAATGAAAAAGTTTTGGATGATGGCTTGCGGGCTTGCGGCTTGTCTTGCACTCACCGCGTTTGCCTCGGCAAAAACGGTTTACGTGGCGGACGGCGGCACGGGTGACGGGAGTGCGGCGGCGGCGCCTTGCGGCACGCTGGCGGCGGCGGTCGAAAAACTCGGCGGCGCGGGCGGCGAGGTCGCTTTGGTAGGCGATACGACGGTCAGCGGCACCCCGGAACTGCCCGAGCAGAGCGGGGATCTTACGCTGACGGCGCAAAACGGCGCGCGTCTCGTGCTTGCGGCAGACCTTACCTTTGCAAAAAATACCAACGACAATCTGATCACGGTCGACTGCCCGATCACGGTGACAAAAAACGGCGGCGCCAAACTCTTCGGCGGCTTCAATAACCTGCGCCTGACCGAAAATGCTACGGTCGCCGGCGACCTCGATTTCTTCGGCGGTATGGCGACGGATCCGATCGCGGATGAAGACAGACCGAATGATTCTACCGCGCGAAACCTCGCGGTTTCCACAGAACTGCCGTATTCCATTACCGTGGAGGGCGGCACATATCGCACCTTTGCGGGCGGCAACTACCGCGCGGTGGATACCAGCGCGTTGCTCGGCTCGATCGCCGCGCCGCTCACCGTAACGATCCGCGGCGGCAGTTTCGGCGGCAGCGTTTCGTATACGGCGGATTCCCCGATGAAAAACGAAAACGCCTTTTCGCTCTCCGGTATGTCCATCCTTTGCGACGATGCAACGCTGACGGTAGAGGGTGGTACGTTCCACCTGCCGATCTACGCGCAGGGACGGCTCGGGCGCGTGAGCGCCAGCGCTTTCTACTGTGCGGATCTGCAGGCAAACGATAAAGATTTTTACGCCATCGACGGCGATATTTCGATGCAATTTAACGGCGGCACCTTTGACGGCTGTGAGGTCAGCGCATATCAAAACGGCGCCTCGGCAACGCAGCTCCTCCGCGGCAATTTTGACGTGACGGTCGGCGCGGGTGCATCTTTTGCAAACGGCGTCGTTTTTGACGCAACGCAGGTCAAAGCTTACGCGGGACAAGACAAAGCCGCTTCCTTTACGGGCAGTACCGCGGGGCTTTCGCTCAAACGCTTTGACAACGTCAACGGCGCGGCGCAGACCTATGAGGAACCGCTGCGCGTTGCCTTTGTCGGCGACAGTATCACCGAGGGCATTGGCGCGGGTTATGCCAACGCCGGCGGCGACGAGCGGATTTTGAACGGCGCGTTTGCATCGCAGTTTTTGACCAAGGCTGTCGCCGCAGGCAAGGATATCATCATCGGCAACTACGGCGTCGGCGGCTCGACGGTCACCTGCCGGAGTTATAACGGACACGCGGATACGCTGGCGTATACGCTTTCGATGTACGAGGCAGACGCCGATATCGTGATCATCGGGCTCGGCACCAACGACGCATCGACGACCGGCGGTACGGCGGGCGCGGCGGAGCGCTTTGAAAATGAGTATACCGATTTCATCAGCGGCTATGGGCAGCTTTCCACCACAAAGAAAGTTTATGCCACGACCGCGACCTACCGCAAGACCTCGACCCCGGCGGCGGATATCCGCGCGGTTTCGCTCATGCGCCCGATCCAAAAGCGCGTGCTTGCAGAACTTGCCAAGACGAGCGATAAGTATCAGCTGATCGACCTTTACGCGCTCCTGCTTGACGCGGCGGTCAACGATACGCTCTTTGCCTCCGATAAACTGCATCCCTCGGCGGCAGGCTATACCATCTACGCCGACAAACTTTATGACGCGGTGTTCAGCGGCGTGTATACCGTCCCCGATTTCGGACGCTCGGATATTTATATTTCGGACAGCGGTAAACTGAACGGCGCCGGAACGGCGGACGATCCGATCTCCTCGCTCACCGTTGCACTCGGTATGGCAAAGCCGACGGCGACCCTCCATCTTGTAGGCACGGTCACCTATCCGTCGCCCATCTATCCGGCGGATACGACCTCGGGCGTGCCGCTGCCGATCGATATGGAAAAACTGACGATCGTCGGCGAGGGGAATGATGCGGCATTTGTGATCCGCGGCGACACCTTCCGTATGCAAAGCGCTACCGTGCTGGACAACTTCAAATTGTCGGCGACAAAGGCGCTTTACGTCACGGGCGAGTACAACGATATCGAAGTCACCGATACCTTTACCAATACCGTCGGCAAAGGGATGTACTTCTTCCTCGGCTATCGCGTATGGTATGCGGATGCGGCACAGGCGGCGTATGACAGCGTGACCTCCGTTTCCGCTGATCGTGACGTCACCGCAAGCATCAACGGCGGTACGTGGTCCTGCTTTAATTGCGGCAACTACCGCCTTGCCGCCGACGCGGTGTTCGGCACGTACAGCGGTAAACTTAAGGCAACGCTCGGCAAAAATGCGACCGTAAATAACAACACGTATGACGGCGCCCTCGGGATGAACTATCTGACCGGCAGTATCGACCTCACCGTCGGCGGGACGTGGAAGAATCCGGTCATCTGTGAAAATACGTCGATCGCAACCACCGCCAACGTTGCGGCGGGGCGCAAGATCTTTGACCAGTCGAAAAACACCGGCAGCATCACGGTGACCAAAGACGGCGTCGGCGCTACCGTTTACCGCGCGTACGACTTTGACGGGGACGGCAAGATCACCCTGTCTGATGCACTTCAGGCCATCCGCTACGCGATCGACGGCTGTGACGATGTTCTGATGACCCGCCACTACTACAATTTTGACCGTGTGGATCTTGCGGCGGCGCTCCATATTATGCGCCTGCTTTCAAGAGATTAAAACAAATCCCGCTTTGCCGTTTTTGCAGAGCGTGAAAAGCAAAGAGAAAGAGCCTTGCGGCGTTGCCGCAAGGCTCTTTCTCTCTTTTTGTGCGGTCAGGTTTTATCGGACGCTTTGTCCGCCGCTCTGCGCTTTCGATATTCGCGCGGCGATATGCCGACGTGCTTTTTGAACAGGCGGCTGAAATACAATGCGTTGTCATAGCCGACGGCGCCCGCGATTTTTGTGACGGGATCGTCGGTGCTGTCCAGCAGATTCATCGCATTGCTGATGCGGAGCGAAACGATATATTGTACGGGCGTCACCTGTGCGATCTTTTTGAAGTTTTGGATAAACCACCACGGCGTCATATGATGCTCTTTGGCGTAGTCTTCAATCACGATCGGTCGATAGAAGTTTTTGTTGAAGTAGTGCATCGCCTGCTCGATTTCGTCAAGCAGTTCGGCGGGAACCGGCATTTCCCCGCTGATATTGCGGCTGATATATAAAAACAACTGCCGCAGCTGCAATACGTTCATATCCGAAAAGTTGGCTCTTTGCAATTGGAGTTCCTGGATCATCTGGCGAAACAGCCACTTGTAGTTTCTTGACAGCCCCGTATAGATCACCGAAGCGCCTTTGGGAATGTGATAGTACTCGAGGATGCGTTCCACGTTGTTTCCGGTGAAGTGGACCCAGTAGGTTTCGGGTTTGTCTTTGGCGTACAGCGAATAGATCTGCGGCTCGCCGGGGCGAAAGAGGATCATATTTCCTTTTTGGACGATATGGTCTTTGTCCTCTGCATATAAGTGGAGTTTGCCCTTGGCAACGTAGATCAGCTGATAATCCGCTCTGCCGTCTTTGCGCTCGGTTTTATGTATTTTTTTGGAATGCAGGCGAAAGTTTCCCACCGCGGTGACCGAAAGCGGGGCGGCGGTGTTGACGATCTCCTCGTGCGGCTCGCCGAGATATGCGCGGTTGATATACATAAACGCACACTCCTTTGATTTGAGATAAACTTGCATATAGAATAACATAACACAGACGAAAAAACAACAGTTGTTTGATAATGTGCATATTTTTTTCAAAGTTTTGTGCATTGCAATCTTGCGTTTTCTCATGTAGGATATACGTAGAGAGATATTTATATCAAGGAGATCCGCAAATGAAAAAGATCTATATAAATCCGAACTTCAAGCACTTTTTGCACGGCGGCGATTACAACCCCGACCAGTGGCAGGATTATCCCGAAGTATTAAAAGAGGATATGCGTCTTTTCAGACTTGCAAACTGCAACTCGATGTCGGTCGGCATTTTCGCATGGGCGGCGCTGGAGCCGGAAGAAGGCAAGTATGATTTTTCTTTCCTTGATCAAGCGATGGATGATATTTATGATAGCGGCGGCAGAGTCATTCTCGCAACGCCGAGTGGTGCGCGTCCTGCGTGGATGTCGCAGAAGTATCCACAGGTCAACAGAGTTACCGAAAACAGAGAGCGCCGCTGGTTTGGTCTTCGCCATAACCATTGCTTTACTTCGCCTGTATACAGAGAAAAAGTTACGCAGATCAACACGCTGCTTGCCGAGCGTTATGCAAATCATCCCGCACTCATCGGCTGGCACGTTTCAAACGAATATAGCGGCGCGTGCCATTGCGACCTTTGCCGTGAGGCTTTCCGCGCGTGGCTGAAGAAGAAATACGGCACGCTCCAAAGGCTCAATGCACAGTGGTGGAGTGCGTTTTGGGCACATACCTATACCGATTGGAGTCAGATCGACCCGCCCTCTCCTTTGGGTGAGAGATGTGTGCACGGACTTTATCTCGATTGGCGCCGTTTTGTCACCGATCAGACGATCGATTTTTATAAAAATGAAATCGTGCCGCTCCGCAAGTTCACACCCGATGTTCCCATCACCACAAACTTTATGGGATTCAGCACGGTGCTGGATTACCGTGCGTTTGCAAAGGAAGTGGATTTTGTTTCTCACGATGCGTATCCTGCATGGAGAGGGGACGAATCCGACATTTTGCGCGCGAGCGAGGTGTCCATGCGCTATGACCTCAACCGATCGCTGAAACACAAGCCGTTTGTGCAGATGGAATGTACGCCGAGCAACGTAAATCACCACGAGTACAATAAATTAAAGCGTCCCGGCGCACATATGCTTTCTTCCATGCAGATCGTAGCGCACGGCGGCGACGCGGTACTCTACTTTCAATGGCGTAAGAACCGCGGCTCGTGGGAGAAATTCCACGGTGCGGTTGTCGACCATGTCGGAAATGAAAACACAAGAGTTTTCAGAGAAGTGAGCGAAGTCGGCGCAAGACTTAAAAAACTTGATGCGGTCCTCGGTACGATGACCGAGAGCCGGGTTGCGCTGATTTCGGATTGGTCCAATCGCTGGGCGCTGGACAATGCGCAGGGCTTTCAGAAGAACGACAAAAAGATCCACGCAACACTCAGCAAGCATTATCATCCGATGTGGAAGCGTGGGATCAACACCGATATTATCGGCGAGGACGATGATTTTTCCTGCTACGATATCATCATTGCGCCGATGCTTTATATCACAAGCGACAATATGATCGACAAGCTTGAACGGTTTGTCAAAAACGGCGGTACGCTCCTTTGCACGTATATGCTCGGTATGGTCAACGAGAACGACCTGTGCCACCTCGGCGGGTTCCCCGGCGGCAAACTCAAGGACGTGTTCGGCATCTGGAACGAGGAGATCGACACGCTGTATCCGAATGATAAAAACAGCGTTACGTTTAACGGTGTGACCTATGATGCGGTCGATTACTGCGAACTGATCCACGCACAGGGGGCAGAGGTGCTTGCAACCTATAACGATGACTTTTACAAGGGGATGCCTGCGCTGACCGTAAACAATTACGGAAAAGGCAAAGCGTACTATATTGCCTTTCGTGACAGCGGCGACTTTACCGATGTTGTTACCGGGCGCCTGCTTACCGAATGCGGCGTCACTTCCGACTTTGACGGCGAACTCCCGTACGGGTTGACCGCACATTCGAGAACGGACGGAGAAAACTTGTATGTATTTTTGCAGAACTTCTCCACAAATCCGCTTTCGACCTCTACCGCGCATACCTGGGTAACGGTTGACGGTGAGCGGCCCGTCGGTGGAGAAATTACGCTTGATTCTTATGAAACGTTGATCCTTTCAAGAAAAATATGAGGAGGGAAACTCCATGAAAAGAACATTATCGTTATTGCTCGCATTTGTATTTGTGTGTATCGGCATTTTGTCTGTATCCGCGCTTACGCCTGCCGCGTCTGTGCGCTCGGATGTGGATAAAGTAAAGTTTACACACAAAGAATGGACAGGCGCCGACTACACAGATGCAGACGGCAATTCTGTCAGCGGTGAGGACGTTTTCGGCATCTGTCGGGAAGATGCGACGGTTTCCCGTATCGATTATCCCTCCATCGGTGCGGCGGCAGATGCGGTTTGGGATTACAACGCCCGCGAAAACTCGCCCTATTTTGAACTGCTCACCGGAGAGGGCAAGCCGTGGGAGCTTACCGTATTTCAAAATGAAACCATGGTGCAGCATCTCATGGGAGAGGACGGCTTTATGACCCCTTCGTTTGTCAAGGATGCTGCCGACGGCTGGAAAGAAGTCATCCTTCCCGCAAGCTGGCCGAGTCAGGGATTTGACTACGTCCACTATGCCAACCCGACCCCGTGGGAAACAAAGTACGACGCCGATATGACGCCGCCGTACGCGCCGGTCAATTACAGCCCCGTGGGACTGTACAGAAAGACGTTCACGGTCCCCGATGAAATGCGGGCGGATCATCGCCGTGTCTATATCAGTTTTGAGGGCGTGGAAGCGGCGTATTACGTTTATATCAACGGCAAAGAAGTGGGGTACAGCGAGGATACGTTTTCGCCGCACCGCTTTGATCTCACCGACTATCTTGCCGACGGCGAAAATCTCCTTGCGGTAAAGGTGCATAAACTCATTGACGGCACATGGTTTGAAACGCAGGATATGATGCACGACGGCGGGATCTTCCGTGATGTTTATATCAAGAGTGAGCCGCTGGTCAAAATCCGGGACTATACCGTTGTTACCGACCTCGATGATGATAATAAGAATGCGACCCTGCGCATTTCTGCCGACGTGCAGAACCTTTCGAGTACCGATATGCAGGGATGGAGCATACGGGTCCGGGTATTGGAAGAAAACGGTACGGATCTGCTGAAAAACGTTTCGATCCCCGTAGAGTTTGTGGCATCTGCGGCGACGTGTGCGTTTGGGCTGGATATTCCCGTTACCGCGCCGAAACTCTGGTCGGCGGAAACGCCGAATCTCTATGCGCTGGTGCTTACTCTGGCGGACGAAAAAGGCAACGCCGTGGAAAACCTTTCCGCACAACTCGGGTTCAGAGAACTTTCCTTTACTTCCACCGAAGTGGACGAAAACTATGCGGTGACGACAAAAACCTGGGAGACCGTCAAAATCAACGGGCGGCCCCTCCTCTTAAAGGGCGTCAACCGCCACGATACCGATCCCGTGTACGGAAAATACGTCCCGCAGGACGTGTATCTGGAAGACGTTAAACTGATGAAGCAGAATAACATCAACGCGGTGCGCACGTCCCATTACAGCAATGATGAATACTTCTACTGGCTTTGCAACAAATACGGTCTCTACATGATGGCGGAAACCAATATGGAGTGCCATGCGTTTATCACGAAGAGCGAGCCCATCGGCTTGTTTTACGAACTCGGCATGGACCGCACAAAGACGGCGTTTGAAAGACTTAAAAATCATCCTGCCATTGTCATTTGGTCTATCGGAAATGAGATGGCGTACACTTCCGACCCGAACTTCGGCAACGGTCTGTTTCGGGATATGATATGGTATTTCAAGGACAACGACCCGACGCGCCTTGTGCATAGCGAGGGGCAAAATGCAAAAATGGGAACCGATATGGGCAGCAATATGTATCCCACGGTTTCTACCGTGCAGTCGAAAGCGGGCACGGGAAAGATCCCCTACGTCGTCTGCGAGTACGCCCACGGGATGGGGAATTCCATAGGCAATCTTAAAGAGTATTTTGACGCTGTCCGCAGCGGCGACAATATGCTCGGCGCGTTTATCTGGGACTTTGTCGATCAGGCACGGGCAAAGCCCCTGTCATCTCTGCCGGAAAAGCGCGTGATTTACGATCGCACGGGCGCGGCGGGGAAAATCGACGGCGGCGAGTTGCGCGCGGATGCGGGTGCGGGCAGTATCAACGGCGGAAAATCCTTTTCCGGCGCTTCGCTGTTTACGGATGCAAAGTATAACCGTGCGCTCGCGGGCAAGGGGAAATCATTTACCTTTGAAGTCATTGTCAAACCGTATTCCAAGGATGCAAACAATATCTTTATTGCCAAGGGCGATTCGCAAGTGGCGCTGAAAACTAAAACGAATGCCGTTGAGTTCTATATTTATGACGGAAGCACATGGCAATCGCTCAGCGCCGCTTTCCCGACCGACTGGGTGGACCATTGGCATCAGGTCGTCGGTGTGTATGATAAAGGTACGATGCGTATCTTTATCGACGGCAAGCAGTGCGCGCAAAAAAAGGTAACGGATGATATTGCGATCAACAACCACGCGCTGGGCGTTGGTAAAGACGTGCAAAAGGGCAGAACGCTGGACGGCGAGATCTCGGTTGCGCGCATTTATACAAAGGCTTTGACCGAAGACGAGATCAAGGCGCAGTATTCGATATCTCCCGCGATCACGGAAAAAGATAAAAGCATTCTTTTGTGGGTGGACTACGCCGACGGGATCGTAAATGCCGGAGACTATTGGGATTATTACGGTGAGGCGTATGCGCACGGCAATCTCTATGCAAAGGAAATGCAAGGGCAGTTCTTTGCCTACGGCGGCGACTTTGGCGACTATCCGAACAGCGGCGCCGTTTGTGCAAACGGGATCCTGAACGCAGACAGAACGCCGCAGCCGGAGCTGCAGGAGGTGAAGTATCAGTATCAGGATTTTTGGTTCAGCGCCGATTTCCGCGAACTTCTTGACGGCGAGGTCACGGTATACAACGAAAGCAGTTTTACCAATCTGAATACATACGACGTCGTCTGGGAAGTGCTTAAAAACGGCGTTGCGGTGGAAAGCGGCGTTGTGGAAAACGCAGACGTTGCGCCCCGTACCATCGGCAAAATTTCCGTTCCGTTTACAGTCCCCGAAAAGGTTGAAGCGGGCGCGGAATACTATCTGAACATTTCGGTACGCACCAAAACGGGAAATGCGCTTGTTTCTGCAAATCACGAGCAGGCGTATGCGCAAATGGCAATTCCTCTGCCCGCGGCGCAGGCGAAAAAAACGATCAGCCGCGCAAATGTCACCGTTACCGAAACCGACACGGCGTATAACGTGACGGGAAATCGTTTCTCATTTGTTATCCGCAAATCCGACGGGATCATGGAAAATTACGTTTACGGCGGTGAGACTTTGATCAAAGTCGGACCTGCGCCGAGTTTCCGGCGCGGTTTGCTGGAAAACGATCAATATAAACCCGACCAGGGAACCTATGATATCGCTTGGCGGGGCGCAGAGGATAACATTGCCGTTCAAAGCATCGACATCGGAGCCGATAAGGACGGGTTGACGGCGGTGACCGTGCATATGACTTTCCCCGATGCGGGAAATACAAAAGAAACGATCGTCTATACCGTTAACGGCACAGGTGAAATTACCGTGGATATGACGGTGGACGCAAGCCATAGCGGCATGGGCAGTTTTCTCAGAGTAGGTTCAACGGCTACGCTTCCTGCGGGATTTGAGCAGATCACCTGGTATGGTAACGGTCCTGTCGAGACGTTCAGCGACAGAAAAACCGGTGCGCGGCAGGGTATTTATAATACTACCGTTAACGAGGTGTTCTATCCTTACATCAAGGTGGATGACAGTGCCTTTACGGACGTGGTCTGGATGAAACTCACAGGTGAAAATTTGAAAAATTCGTTGCTTATCGTAGCGGATGACTTTGTAGAAGCGAGCGCAATGCATTTTACCGCGGAGGACTTGAACGCCGTTGCCCATCCCTATGAACTTACCCCGCGTGAAAACACGATCCTTTCGATCAACTACGGCTCGCTCGGTACGGGCGGCGCGACTTGCGGTCCTGCAACTTTGCCGCAGTACAGACTCCCCGCAGATACGGTTTATCACTGGAGATTCACGCTTATGCCAATATCGGCGGATGCTTCGGCTGCGGAGGTAAACAGTGCATCTACGGGATACCATACCGTAAAGCCGTATAAGACGTACGATATCGTTGACGCTTCGCAAAGCGGACTTGATACGCCTCTCCCTGCGACGGCGGCATATGTTGAAGGTGAATATAACGGAACAACTGCAATCAAGGGTTACTTTACCGTAGAGGATGCCGGGCATATCCTTGCAAATGCGATGACCAATGGGAACCGGTTTACCGCTGTTGCAAGAGTATTCATTCCTTCGGACATATTCAAAACCGAAACGGGGATCTGGGAGGGTACGTCAAAAGCGAATATGATCTTTTCACTCGGCGATAAGACGTTTGGTCTTCGTGTCGGTACAAAATCGGGGAGCGATACGTGGTCGCTGATGGCATATGTTTATGGCGGCGGCAAATGGCATAATGCAAGAGTTGAGATGCTTGAAGCGGCGCTTACAGATCTGTGGCATGACGTTGCCGTGACTTATACGGGAACATCGCTTACCCTTTATCTCGATGGTAAGATCGTTGCGGAGAACACGGCGGCAACTGCTTCTATCGCTGCATCGGGGTATGATTTTTGTATCGGCTATGACCCGTCAAAACCGCTGCGCAAGAGCGAACTTACGTTTGACAGCGTAGTACTTTACAACACGGCGCTGACAGCGGAGCAACTCTCGGCGCCGTCGAGCACAAGCGATGAGCACGTGATCCTGTGGCTGGATTTTGAAAATCCGAGTGCAAACGAACCCATCCCGGGCGATATCAACGGCGACGGACACGTGAGCCTTGCAGACGCGTTGTGTATACTCAAAGGCATCCTCGACGGGACGGAAGTGGCAGGCGGCGATGTCAGCGGCGACGGCAAGGTAGATCTCGTTGACGTCATTCGCGTGCTGAATATGATCTGCAAATAAATGATATAATGTGCCGTATAAAAAACGACCGCCCGAAATCGGGCGGTCGTTTGCTGTTTTTTGTCCGGACGCTTTATGCGTCGAAAACGCCGAGCAGGACGATGCCGCAAACGGCGATCACGATCGAGATATAGTGCTTTACGCTGAGTTTTTCTTTTAAGAAGATGCGGCTCCAGATGACCGAGAGCGCACAGTAAGCAGAGATGATGGCGGCAGCCGAGCCGGTGTGCGCCTCGTCGCCGATGGCATAGATGTAAGCAAGTTGCCCCGCCGTTTCGCAAACGCCGGCAAGCAGTTTCGGTCCCTCGCGGCGCACGATCGGCTTTTCACGGCGGATGGCAAAGATATACACGGCGGCGACGAGTGCGACCGCCGCCCAGGTGAGTTCGTAGGCGACGTTGGCGACGTCCTCGTTTAAGTTTTCAAGGATGACCGTATCGGCGACCGTGCCCGCCGCGTCGATCAGGCAGTAGAGGATCGGCAAAAGGAGCGCGACAAAACTTTTGGCGTATTTGATATTTGCTTTTTGCTGGCGCAGGGCGCGGATTTCGTCATCCTCATTCATCTCGACAAAGCCGAGTGAGACGATACCGACGCCGACGAGCAAAACGCCGAGCCAAACCAGCGGTTCGGGCGCCTCGCGCAGGAAAATAAAGCAAAAGAGTGCGGCGACCGCGCCGGAGGAATTGCAGATCGGCGTGGAGATCGAAAGTTCGATATAGCGCAGCCCGACGTAGCCGATGACCATAGAGAGGATATACAGCGCCGACGCGGGCATATAGGCGATGATATCGGAGAGGGTGATGGTGACGCCGTTTACGAAAACTTCAAAGGCGGCGTGCAGTCCCATCACCAGCCCGATGGCGACCATCATCTTCCAATGGCTGTTTTTGTCACTCGGATGCGAGCCGATTTTGGAAAACATATCCGAGCCGCTCCAAAAGAGCAGGGCGGTCAGCGATAGAATAAACCACATAGTAAACCTCGTTTTTGTCCGTGCGTAAAAGATTGTATAAACATACACAGTATAACAAAAAAAAGCGGCAGTGTCAAT
>JAFSUT010000112.1 GCA_017445085.1 Clostridia bacterium
AAATCGGGTCCGCCGTGTTTTTTTATCCCGTATGCTCTTTTATTGGAGCAAACTGCTCCAATCATCAAGCCAGTTTGCCCGCCCTGCGGTTTTGTCGCCTTCGACCGAAAACGCAGGTTCGCCCAAGCTGACGAGGATCACGCTGTCGAGTAAGATCTCCACTGTATTGACTTCCGGTTTGACATATGGTTTCATTCTTGATTCCTCCTTAACCGACAAATTCGTTTACGCTGAACGTATACTGCGTTGTTGTAACTTCCTCACCGCCGAGAAGACAAAATGCGATCGCTACGACCGTTTCATTTGCAAATTCCGCAGGGATATGCAAAAGGTCTGCCGAGAAGGTTTCGCCGTCACCGAGCGCATCCTCGGTATAGATGCGCACCGCGCGCGTCAGCGACTCGCCGTCGCCGGTAAAGACCGTGAGCGGAATGAAATACATACCGTAACCGGTAATCTGCTTTGCCCCGGGCACGGTCGCCGTCGTGATCAGGCGGACGTTGCCCATCCCCTCCCCGTCGATAAATGCGTCGGCATCCGTGACGGCAAGGTAAGTATAGGCAACGGTCATCTCGGCGCTGACCGGCGTTGCCGTAAGCGCGCCGCCGCTCCGGTCATACGCCTCGGGAACGGTGATCGTAAAGATAACGTTGCCGGGGACGACCGTTTGCGCTATGCTATAATTCAGCGAGAGCGTCGCGGCAAGGGCGGCGTCTTCGCCGCTCGTGCTGACGATGGCAATCACCGTCTCTCCGTCGACTTCGGCTGCGTCCAAAACAAAGCCGGCGACCTCGGGGATGCTTGCCCCCGTAAAGGTAAAACCTTCAGGCGCCGCTATGCGAATTTGTGCCGCAGCGATCGCCGCGGCGTCCAGCGTGAGCGGTATGCTGATCGTATGGCTGTCGGTACTTACGGGGGCGAGAGCAAAGCAAATATCGCCTTGGACGCTGTCAAATTTCCCGCCGCAAACGGTGCATTCATACCCACCATCAGCCTTTGCGAGATATACGTGCGTACTGTCGGTGCAGGAATAGGCAAATGGTTCGGTATAACTTCTGCCGCAGGTGCAGGAGTAGAGCTTTGTACCGTTTGCCTCCGGCGTTGCCGCTTTGGTAACTTTTGCGGTATAAACGCACTCGTCGGTTACGTTTTCACTGACCACTCTCTGCGCTGATGCCACGTTTTGGAAGACGAGGGGCGCGGTGACCGACGGCGCAAAGGAATGCGTGGTATGATCCACCTCAACGCGGACGGACGTATTTGCGGCGGCGAAAGTACCGTAAGCATAGAAAGTAAACGGCGTGCGCAGCGGGCGTGTACGTCCCTGCGCCTCGCCCGAAATATGGAGCACCGTGTGTTCCGCGTTGCGGATATAGTAGTCGGTGCCGATGGAAGCATTGTCAAAAAAGTTGATCGTCTGTTTCTGTATTGCGCCGGTAGAATCCGCGTATCCTGCGTTAAAGTCGCCCGTTCTTCCTTGATTTATCGTGGTGTCGCCGTAGAGGTTGACCGTCGTTTCACAGTTGGTCACGGGATTGTTTTTGTACGAACTTGAGGTGGACATGGTATAGAGCACGCCGATATCGGCATCGGTCGCGTTCAGCACAGCCGTCTTGTTTGCAACGCTCACACCCTCAGCGCCGAAGGTATCGCCGAGATAAACATACGCGTAAAAACGCGTCCTTGACAGCGCGCCGCTGCTCGAAGTCAAAAGCGTTGCCCCCTCCGTGATGGTCAGGGTCGCCGCGGCGGTTTTGTTGTCGTCCTCGGTCATCTGATAGGAACCGAGAACGATATATGCGTGTGCGTTGTTGACGACTTCCGCCTTGCCAAACTGCGCGTCGTTCCAGTTGCACACAAAAATCATCGTTGCATTGCCGTCAAAACTGAGCGTGTCCACGGTGGTTTGTCCCCCGAGGGAAAGGACGGTCAAGCCCAAAAGTTTGAAACCGCCGTGCAGATCTCCGTTGTCTGCATCATACCCGCAGATCGTGATCTTGCCCGTATGCGCGGGGAGGTCGATCCTTCCGCTGACGGGGTAACTGCCGCAGACGGTAACCGTACCGCCGGTACTTGCGATCCGACCGACCGCCTCCGGCAGGGTCGCAACTGCCTTGTCCGGCGTCCTGCCGTCGCTTTGATCGTTGCCGCCGGCGCTCAGATAAATCGTGGGCGCTTTGGCTTGCTCCACACGCACACCGCAGGATTCACAAATGAAGTAATACTTTGCGCCGTCATAGTTCCATGCAAAGTGTGCCGCAACGTGGTTATCGGGATCAACCGCACCGTCCGTCTTCGTCATCTCATCAATAGTATCCAAGCAGTCATAACAATACCATACATAGCGTGTGCCGTCGGTGCAGGTCGCCTCCGCCGTTTCTCTCCATTCGCCGTATTCGTGCGCGCAAACGGTTGGTGCGCCGCAGTTGTCGCAGATCTCATCGCTGTTTGCATCCGGGTGTGTGCCGTTTACTTTGATACAATAGCGTTTGTACGGCTGTACTTCATTTGCGCCGGAAAGGAGCGCCGCCAGATTTTCCGCCCCCGCAACACGCGGGTCGGCATACACGCTGAGCGTGCATCCCGTGCCCCGCATGACCACATCGGACGGACCGCTATCCACAGTCCCCCGGACAACGAGATCAACGTGGCAGTCCTCCGCCGCAAGGCTCGTGGCATGCGCGTTTGGATAAACCCAACGCACATAGTCGATCGGCCCGTCGATGATCAAGGCCGCATCGACCGTTTTTGCGCCGTCGCTGTTGAGTCCCAGCGCGGTCAGCGCTTCCGTCACGCGGAGCGTATCATTGGCGTTTGTCTTACCGATGGTCAGCTTGACCGTCCCCGAATATGCGTTGGAAAGGAAGCGGTTGGCACCGCCGATCGACTGATAAACGCCCGAGCGTACGGTGATATCGGTGGAATATCCGGTGGCGGGCACAAGCGTTGAATGCAAACGGTTTTCATAACCGCCGACAAGAAAGATATTGCTGCCCGACACCGTAATGCCCTCGCCCATGACGAGTTTATTCTCTTTTGCCGCCATAACGAGCGCAACCGACGGCGAAATGGTGATGTGTTCAAAAACGACTTTACCGTTCATATTAAAGCGGTTTTGCGTGACGAGCGTACCGCCGGTGACAGTGACGGTATCTGAAAATGCAGGTGTTTCATAGTCGGTGCCGACGGAGGCAGTATCCAGGATGTTGATCGTCACGTCCTTGCCGGCATACGCCGCGTATTGCATCGCATCCGCAAAGTTTTTGAACGGATCTTGCACCGTGCCGAGTTGTCCGTCCATTCTGCCGGTGAGCGCACGTCCGCTTGAAGAAACATACACGGTGGAAAGCGGTGCAGCGTCGGTGTAGGCAAGTTTTCCGCACGCCGGGCAGGTATAGGTCACTGCCGTGCCGGAAACCGCCATGGTGAACGTGCCGCTATGGTTATTTGCATCTATCGGAATCACGATATTTTCGCCGATCTGCGTATCGCAATCGGGACAGTATTCGTATTTGACGCCCGGCGCTGTGCAGGTCGCCGCGGTGACGACCACGTCGTATTTGTTTTCGTGCGCGCACGGAATATCTTCGGCGCCGCAGACGGTGCAGACCCCGTCAACGTAGGTGTGCGTGTGAAACACTTTCAACGCCGGCGCATACCCGTCGACAACGATCCAGTCGTTTGTCATAAGTCCCGGAAAGTTTGCCGCCACGGTGGGATCCGCAACGTAGGTTTCGTTTGCCGCTGAATAACCGGTCGCATCCGAAGTATAACTGCCCGTCGAGGAATAGTAGCAGTAGGTCATTTTCCCGCCGTCATTGGTCTTTTTGGAAGTTGCCCCCGCCACGGGACGCACGTACGCGCTTCCGCCGGCGGTGACATTGCCGCTGTTGAATACGCGGGTCAGCGTATAGGCGTAATTTGCACCGTTGCCTACCCCCATAATGCCGCCGACCGCCGTTGACGTTGTGTGAACGTCGCCGGTGTTGATACAATCCTGCAGGGTACACTTATTTGCGGATCCTGCATACACCCGCCAGTATCCGACGATACCGCCGACATACTTGGCTCCCTTTATTTTAGCGGTATTCATCGATTTTTCAAGCGTGATGGAACTGCCGTTTTGCGTGCTGGTGCCGATGATACCGCCGACGTAGTTGCCGCTGCCCGTGACGGCACCCTCGTTTTTACAGCCGGAAATGCTTGCGCTGCCGGAGCCGGCGTCGATGCGCCCGATCATGCCGGCGACAGAAGCCGCACCGTTTACAGTGCAGCGGTTGGTGCAGTTTTGTATGGAAATCGAAGCGCCGTTGACGCCGCCGACGACGCCGCCAACGATACTCCCCGTGGAGGAAACCTGCCCCTCAACGGTCAGATTTTGAATTTCGGCATTTGCGGCATATCCGAAAAGTCCCACGTAGTCCGTCGTGTACCCGGTGAGGCTTAAACCGCGGACGGTGTGCCCGCCGCCGTCAAATGTCCCCGTAAACTTAGTCGTCGCGTTGCCGATCGGCGCCTGGGAAAGCCCGTTTGTCGCCTCCGCAAGGTCGATATCCGCCGTCAGCGTATAGTCGCCTGCCCACATGGAAGGAGTATTCATCAAAGTGAGCATATCGTTTGCCGATGAAATACTCGCCGCGCTTGCAAATACCGAAAACACCGTCAGCAAAGCGCAGATACAGAGGGCGAAAAGTACTCTTTTTTTCATCTTTATACTCCTTTCGCGGCGTCTTTTATGATCGAAAGCACATCGGAGACGGTCACTTTGCCGTCGCCGTTAACGTCCGCGTTTTTGTATTCGGCTTTGCCGAGCATAGCTGAGATCGCCGCTACGGCATCCGCCACCGTGACGGTGCCGTCCCCGTTGCAATCTCCGCTGCGCTCACCGAGATACATGGTATACCTTGTCGCACCGATATTGAAATACTGGTTGCGGATGGTCGAATAGTAATCTGTCGTGACTACGTTGCCATCCTCGTTGAAATAGAGCATACAAACCATCCCCGTGGGCGTATACGGATCGATCCCCTGCGGATTGATGAGCATCTGCGTGACGATATTGCCGTGGTCGCCGACCGCTTTGGTGGCGCGGATCTCGTCGGAATCAATATGCCCGGAGAGCACCAGTACGATGTTCTCATACTTGCGCACAAATTTTTCCCACATATCGTCGCCGTTGTTATAGCCCGAATTGGTAGACGGTGCGACAGGGTCGTGCGCGTCGGTGGTGGTACCGTCGTCCGCCATATAACTGTGGGTGATGACAATCACCTTGTGATTTGGATACCGCTCCACCACATCGCACGCCCAGGCAAGCGCCCCGTCGCTCGCCCCGTAGTCCAGCGACATAATGAGATAATCCGTCTTGCCGATTTTGATGAGCTTGTACATATCTTCAAGCCGCCCGTCATAGTTGCCGACGATATCCGACGTGTACCCCGCAAAATTGAGATAGGTATTGTACGGCGCGCTGTAATCGTGGTTGCCGCGGCAAACCGCAAACGGGATCTTCCCGGAGAGGCGCTGAAACTGCGCCTGCACCCGCGCCCATTCGGTGGCGTTGTCCCGCTCGTTTGTAATATCCCCAAGCGCCATAACGTATTCAATGTTTTTCGCTTGCTTATTTGCAAGAATCCAGTCGTAAATACAATGAAGTTTGTCGGGATAACTGATGGAGATGATCTGCTGATCGCCGATGATCGCCATCGAATAAGCATACTCGGTGACCGGTGTTACGGTATCAAACCAATAGTTGATATACTTCATATCATAGTTGCCGGCAGCGTCGCCGATATCATTTCCGAAAGTCGCCGCCGTGAGGTCATAATGCGCCATGAGATTTTCGTCGCCGATATTTACCGCCGCCATATCCGCCGCGATTTCCGCAGGGGTGCGCACGTCTGAAAAAATGGTTGTCGAGCGGAGCTGCCCTTTGAAAAACGACGTATTGCCGGAGCGGTTATCGCCACCGAGGACAAGCGGCAAAGGAGAGACCTGCGGCACAAAGGGGAACGCCTTGCTCTCCGAGAGTTCGCCGTTGATATAGCAGCTTATCGTTTGATTTGCGGTATCCGCCGTGATCGCCACGTGTACCCACTTGCCGGTATTTGCCGCCGAGTTTGAGAAAGTGTAGCTCCGCGTGGAAAGCACGCCGTTTGGCACCTTGTTTACAAACTTGATCATCGGTGCGCCGTTTTCGGTGATGTGGAACTGAAAACTGTTGTAACAATTGGACAAATCGTTGCCGAGAATAATGTGTGACGGTCCCGTCCGGCTCTCGGGGATGCGCACCCACGCCTCATACGTGGCGGGGACTGCGTCCAGCGGCGCCGCCGTTTTGTAAACGCCGTATGCCTTGAACGTCATAAAATCACTGTCGTCGGCAGAGCCGGCAGATACGATGCAGATCAGTGAAAATGACATCACAAGGCACAGCAAGATGCAAAAAAGTCTTTTTTTCATAAAACTCTCCTTATAAATAAATTTTATATCAGCATTTTTTGTTCCATCTCTCAAAAACGGATACATCCGTGCGTTAAATCGGAAATGACCTTTGCTACTGCGTGCTCTTCATTGCTTACGGTAACGTAATCAGCCGCTTTTTTCGCTGCGGAGGACGCGTTTGCTACGGCTACGCCTATCCTTGCGGTTTCAAACATCGAAATATCGTTATTATGATCACCGATCACAAGTGTTTTGCGCATATCACCGCGCAGATATTGTGTAAGTTTTTCTATCGCAGTCCCCTTGCCGATCCCTTTCGGCAAAATCTCATACCACATATCTCCCGAGCGCACGAAAGCAAATTCTTTCCATAGCGGATGCCCTTGCAATTTGTTTTCGAGGCTATAAAGATCCGCTTCCGTATCGCAGGCAAAAAGGATTTTTGCCATCGGTTCCCGTACTTGCGTATACTTGCAAGTGATCTGCGGCAAACCGGTAATTTCCCTGAACTTTTTCATAGCAAAATTATCTTTGCAAAAATATGTCGTATGGAACGTACTGACTTGTATTCCCACGCCGGGGACAGCATCGTCTGTATACTTGACAAGTTCAAGGACTTTTAGGGGCAAGCTGCATGTCCATATGTATTCCGACCTTGAAAGGTCGTACAGTCCGCCGCCGTTGATACAGCCGATCGGCGCATTGGGCATTACGGCGCGGCATACATCGGTCACAAAAAACGGGAGTCGCCCCGTAACAAAGGAGAAAACGCCGCCTTCTCTTTTGAAAAATTCAATTGCCGCTATGTTTTCCGCAGAAACAGTACCGTCATTGCAAAGCAGGGTGCCATCCAAATCCGTACACAGGATCACACCGTCAAATTTTCCCATTTTTTGTTTATTCCTTTGGAGAAACGGCCTTTTGATAATAGCAAAATCTTTCGATCAAATATTTCCCCACGGCTGCCATATATTCAGCGGCACTTTCTCTTAAAGGAACGGGGACCTTATCAACAAACAGACCTGCCTCGTAATTCAAATTGCCTTCATAAGAAATCTCGGCAAAAGCCCTCATTACATTTTCCCAATCGATCTTGCCGTAGTAAGGAAGTGTGTGCCTGTCAAAAACGCCGTCGTTGTCGTGAATATGGGTGCAGCCTATGTTTTTGCCGATCTCCCGTATCGACTGCGCAGGATCCTGACCGCATATATTGGCATGCCCTACGTCAAAACACACGGTAAAAACATCGCTGTCAAGCGCACGCAACAATTCCGTGATCCCCCGGGGCGTTTCCGTGACCGAGCCCGGAATATTTTCGATCGCTATCTTTATATCATACGCTTTTGCATACGGAAGGAGCCTTGTAAAAAAGTCAAGATTCAATTGCATCATCAAAGCATAGTTGCCGCTGTCTTTACAATTGATATGCAAACACGGATGCACGACCGTCATTTCCGCACCGAGAAGCGATGAATGCTTCATACTCTTTACGATTTCGTCAAAGCGTTTCCTTGTTTTTTCCTCCTCCGAAAAACTTGACGGGAACGGTGCGTGCGTTTGTGCAAAAACGATCCCCTTGGATTTTGCATATTCTTTGATCTCTTTATAAAAATTCTCATCATGCGCATCCGTATGATATTCTTCTAAATCCGCATTGAAATCTATCGCCGTATAGCCCGCGCTTGAAAAAATATCTATCGTCTTTTTCAGCCCGAATTCATTGTGAAATCTTATAAAATTACTCGAAAGTTTCATTATTTGATCCTCATATTGCTCTTTGAAGCGCCGTTGATTTGATTTTTTAAGACGTCTCTTCGTTAAAACGTCTCTTTATTTGCATTTTATAACACTTATGTATTGAATTCAACAACAAGATAGTGTATAATAGGATGAATTCAAA
>JAFSUT010000113.1 GCA_017445085.1 Clostridia bacterium
ATAGACGTGCGTACTGTCGGTGCAGGAATAGGCAAACGGTTCGGTATAACTTCTGCCGCAGGTGCAGGAGTAGAGCTTTGTACCGTTTGCCTCCGGCGTTGCCGCCGCCGTTACCTTTGCGGTATAGGCGCATACGTTTGTGATGCTCTCTGTATAGACTTTGCGCGCGTTTGCCGCGGAGGTGAACGCGCAGGGTTTCTCAACGACCGAGGCGAAACTGTGCGAGTCGCCGGTGATCGAAACCTTCATCGGCGTGCCGCTGCTTGCAAAGGTGCCATATGCATAGAAGGTAAACGGCACGCGGAGCGGGATCGTGCGTCCCTCCGCTGCGGTAGATACGGTAATGGTCGTATCCGCCGCATTGCGGATGTAGTAGTTGCTGCCGATATACGCGTTGTCATAGAAATGGATGGTCTGCTTATCCAGCGACGCCGTGGATTCCGCGTAGCCGACGTTGAAGTCGCCGGTCCTGCCCTTGTCGATCTTGGTGGCGCCGTACAGGTTGACAGTGGTCTCGCAGGCGGTCACCGGATCATTTTTATACTTGCTGCTCGTGGACATCGTATAGAGAATACCGATATCCGCATCGGTGGCGTTGAGGACGGCGGTTTTATTGGAAACGGTCAGCCCGTCCGCGCCGAAGTGATCGCCGAGATAGATATAAGCATAGAAGCGGGTGGAATCATACGCGCCGGAAGCGGTATGCCTTTGCGAAACACCCTCGGTCAGCGTCAGCGTTGCCGATTCTGTCGCCGTATCGTTTGCCGTGATGGCGTAACGCCCGAGTGCTATGTGCGCGGTCGCCGCGCCGTACGGCTGTATCGTACCGAAGACGGTATCATTCCACAGGCACTCAAAAATGTAGGCAGAAGAGCCGCCAAAGCTGATTTGATCGAACTTTGTATCGCCGCCGAGCGTGATAACGACGTTTTTGGCGATGGAAAAGCCGTCGTATTCCCCGGCGTTGTCAAAACCGCTGATCGTGATCTCGCGGGCGTATGCCGGCAATATCAAATTTTCATTTAGCGTATACACGCCGCAGATGACGACTTTGCCGCCGACGTTTGCCATGCGCGTGACCGCCTCGCCAATGGTGGCGACCGCCTTTTCGGGCGTCATACCGTCGAGCGTATTGCTGCCGCTTTGCGACACGTAGAGGACGGGGGCACTCGCCTGTCCTACGTGGGTCGAGCATCCCGTGCAGGCAAAGAAATATTGTCCGCCCGCATATTGCCAAACGTAACTTTCACTGATATGGTTGGAAGGATCCACGGCGTCGCCGTTTTTCGTCGTACCGATGATCAGTTCTTGACAGTCAAGGCAATACCACGTATATACAGCGGGAGAAGCGCAGTTTGCAGCCGCCGTCTGCCGCCACTCGCCGTAGTCGTGCGTGCATACCGTCGAAGCGCCGCAGTTGTCGCAAACCGTGTCGCCGTTGGCGTCCGGATGCGTGCCGTTAATTTTCAGGCAATAGCGCTTATAGGGCTGTACGTTCTCCGCCCCGACGACGATCGCCGCAAAGGCTTCTGCACCGGCAACTCTTTCATCTGCGTAGGCGGTGACGGTATAATCGCTGCCGCGGTAATAGAGTTTTTCCGCCGCCGTGGTCGCCGCGCCCTGCACGACGATGTCGATATCAAAGCGTCCGCTTGCGCTCGTAGCGTGGGTGACCGGGCAAAAACTGTTGATATTATCCACCGTACCGTCGATCAGCAAGGTTACGCTCACGCCGTTTCCGCCCTCGGAATTCATCGAAGCCGAGGTGAGCGTACTGTTGATTTCAAGCGTGTCGGCGGGATCGGTCTTGCCGAGCGTCAATTTGATCGTACCCGAATATGCGCCCGAAAGATAACGGTTACCGCCGCCGACAGCGCCGTAAACGCCCGAGCGGAGGGTAATATCGGAGGAATACCCGGTCGCGGGGATATTGCTGTTTGAACAGGTGCCGTTTTCATAGCCGCCGACGAGATAAATCGAACTGCCGGACATGGTGAGCCCTTCGCCCATGACGAGCTTGTGTTCCTTTGCTGCCATGACCAGCGTGACCGTCGGCGAGATTGTCATATGCTCAAAGACAAATTCACCGTTCATCACAAAACGGTTGTTTGGTTGGAAAACGCCGCCGGTAACCGTGATCGTGTCGTCAAACGACGGCGTCACGTAGCCTGCCGGTACCGACGCGCTGTCAAGGATATGCACCGTAACGTTTTTGCCGCAATACGCCGCGTACTGCAAAGCGTCGGCAAAGTTTTTGAATGGCTTTGCCATGGTGCCGACCCCAGAAAGGTTGCCGACAAGGTCAAGTCCGTTTTCGCTGACGTAGACGGTGCTTGCAAGCGTGCTGTCGGTATAGACGGTCGCGCCGCAGCCGGAACAGGTATACGTGATCGTATTGCCGATGTGCGCCATTGTGAGTGTACCGCTGTGATTGCTCGGATCGATCGGGATCACGATATCCGCACTGACCCGGATATTGCAGTCGGGACAGAACTCGTATTTGATACCGGTCGAGGTGCAGGTCGCCGGTGTTTCAATGATCTCATATTTGTTTTCGTGCGCACACGGGATATCCTCCGCGCCGCAGAGGGTACATACGCCGCCGGCAAAGGTATGCGGTTCGCTGAGGATCACCTGTCCGCACCAGCAGGTCTTTTGGTGCATCGTGCCGACCGAGACGTATTCGCCGCTGTAATCATGCGTATGGAAAACGCTCAGTTCGGGGGTATGCCCGTCGACAAGGATCCACGCGTCTGTCGCAAGACCGGGCATATTTGCCGCGACGGTCGCATCCGCAACGTAGGTCTCATTCGCCGCGGAATAACCGGTCGCGTCCGAAGTATAACTGCCCGTCGAGGAATAGTAGCAGTAGGTCATTTTCCCGCCGTCATTGGTCTTTTTGGAAGTTGCCCCCGCC
>JAFSUT010000114.1 GCA_017445085.1 Clostridia bacterium
CTTCCTATATCGGGTACGCGTATGCAAACGGTATCACCGGTGGCAGGAGCGCCACGCGTTTTGACCCGGACGGACAGGTGGACGCCCCGCAGTTTTTGACGCTGATGCTTCGCGCCATCGGGTACAGCGACGCCGACGGTGATTTTGTTTGGAGCAGTCCGTACACGCTTTCGGATCGCCTCGGTATTACGGCAGGGGCGGTTGCGCCGTTCTCGCGCGGTGACGCCTTTAAGATCTGCTGGCTGACCCTTTTGGCGTCAGCAAAGAACGGTAGAAAGGTTTCGGACGCACTTATGGAACAAAAGGTTTTCGATGCGGACGCGTATGCGCAGGCGGCGCGCATGGCGGAGGGAAATCCGATCGTCGTTGCCTGCGTCGGCGACAGTTTGACGCAGGGGACGGGCACGTCTGATGCTGGTACATACAGTTATCCCGCGCGCCTCGGGCAACTGCTTGGTAAGGGATATCAGGTGGTCAACTGCGGCAAAGCGGGGGCCTACGTGATGGATCCGGCGTTTGAATTTAACGCAAAATCCGAAAAACCGGAACTTTGGTATCCGAATACGGCGGCGTATGCGACGGCACTGCGTTCCAATGCCGACGTTATGATCGTGCAGCTCGGCACCAACGACGTGCGCAGTATGACAAACAAAAAGTCGCGCACGCAGTTTATCTCGGACTTCAAAAAACTGATGGCGGATTTTACCGCGATGCCGTCAAAGCCGAAGATTTATCTGTCGTATGCATTTCCGGCGGTCAACGTCGGGTTGACCTATGAGGGCACGACTGCAATTTTGCCGGATCTGATCCGTGAGATCGGCAAAGAACTGGATCTGCCCGTACTGCCGCTCGGCGACGACCTGAAAAACTACTATATGGCGACCCTGCCGTACAACGACCGCATACATCCGACCAATGTCACCTATGGCGCCGCGGCGCAGTATATCTACAATCACGTCTTCGGCGGAAACGCCGTTGTGGACTCCATCCCGCAGACGGAGGTTGTCTTTGTCTCCGATTACGGTACGATGTCCGCGGACGGGGCAAGTGATAAAACGCCGGTCAGACATCTTGCCCACGCGGTGGGAAAACTCAGCGAGCGCGGCGGTACGGTCGTCGTATGCGGACCGCTGACCGAAAGCTTCGGTGTAATACCGCAGTGCGGGGGCAATGTGACCGTGACCTCGGTCTACGGCGGTGTGGACTATGCCAAAACCGCAGGTGCAAAACTGATTTTGAGGAGCAGCCTCTTTTCCGAAAGCGCGCTGACCTTTGAGAATATCACGCTGCACGCGGCGGCAAGCGGGCAGGGCATTTATATGCAGTATCACGACCTGACAATCGGCGAGGGCGTTGTCTGCACGGCGGATCCCGGCGTTACCGTGCCGCTCTCGCTCAACGCGGGTTACACCGTGCAGCTTGCCGGCACCGCGACCGAAAAGTTTGACTGCACGCGTGACTGCACGATCACCGTCAACAGCGGAACGTGGTCGATCCTCCGCGGCGGCAACAAGCGTGCAAAGCCGGAATATGCCGTGGCGTCCACCGCGGCGGGAACAAAACTTTCAATTATCGTAAGCGGCGGTGAATTCGTTGCGACCGGCTCGGCAAATACGGCGACCGGGCAAAACGATATGCGCGGCGAACTCTACGTGGAGATCAACGGCGGCAGTTTTGCTTCTCCGTTCTACGTTTTCTCGCGCATCGGCACCAATACTGCGGGCGACGTCGTATACGCTGACGGCAGAGCGACGGTCAAGGTGACCGGCGGCGATTTCAAAGCCGGTTTTTATGCTGTTTATCCAAACGGCGGCATCACGCCGAAAAACAAAATCGCGCTGACGCTGAGCGAGGAGATGCGCGCGCTGACGACCGACAGCCGGTTTGTGATTTCCCATATCGACGAATAATTCAATCTGTCCTCTAAGCACCGTGAAAAAACTTCACGGTGCTTTTGGCTTTCGTGCGGGCGGATACAATCTACATTTTCGGCGCATTTTTGTCAGAATTCTGCAAAAAGGCTTAAATATCCTATTTTTTACATTTAAAAATTTCGTTTTTTTGCAAATACACTTGAATTTTGAAAAGAGATAGTGTATAATCAATAAGGTGTGCTGTGATTTTTCGCATCGCGCTGTGAAACTTATAATCGCAAAAGTTAATATATTACACAGGAGGAACTTTCAAACCATGAAGAAAAAGCTGACTACGGTCGATTTCTGCGGCACGAAGGAACAGGAAGAAAAACTTGTCGCCGTGATTGCGGAACTCAAAGACACGAAAGGCGCAATGATGCCGATCCTGCAAAAAGCGCAGGAGATTTACGGCTATCTGCCTGTTGAGGTTATGCGGATTATTGCCGCACATACCGGGAAATCGCTGGAAGAGATTTTCGGCATTGCCACCTTTTACTCGCAGTTTGCACTCAATCCGAAGGGAAAGGTTTCGATTGCCGTTTGCCTCGGCACAGCTTGCTATGTCAAGGGCTCCGGCGACATTTACAACAAGGTTGGGGAAGAACTCGGTCTCGTCGGCGGCGGTACAACATCCGACGGCAAGTTCTCACTGGAAGCAACCCGTTGTATCGGCGCTTGCGGTCTTGCGCCCGTCCTGACCGTCAACGAGCAGGTTTACGGCAGATTGACAACCGCGGACATCAAAGGAATTCTGGACCAGTACAGATAATTTTGTACGTTTCACTGACCAAACCGCCGTGCAGAAATGCCGCGGTACGCTCCGTCGGCGGGCGCGTGCACCAAAAGTCGATGCGCCGCGCGGACAGGGCAGAGGGTCATCAACTAATTTATACGGAGGATTATAATTATGAAATCTTTGGCAGAACTTGTTCTGATTAAAGAGAAAATGAAGGATCAGATTATCCCTTCCGCAGGCTCCGACGAAATCCGCGTGGTTGTCGGTCTGGCGACTTGCGGTATCGCCGCCGGCGCACGCCCCGTGCTTTCGACGCTCTTGGAAGGCGTGGAAAAAGCCGATCTCGGCGACAAGGTGTCTGTAACGCAAACCGGCTGTATCGGGATTTGCCAGTATGAGCCCGTTGTTGAAGTTTATGAGCCGGGCAAAGACAAGATTACTTATGTCAAGATGACTGCCGAAAAGGCGGCGCGCGTTGTGGAAGAACATCTCAAGGGCGGCAAGGTTGTCACTGAGTACACCATCGGCAACAATCTGGTCGGTCAGGCGGAAAAGAAGGACAATGCGCCCGATTCGTTGAACGATGTTATTTTCTATGAAAAGCAGACCCGCGTTGCGCTCCGCAACTGCGGTGTGATCAACCCGGAAGTGATTGATGAGTACATCGCAAGAGACGGTTATGCCGCACTTGCAAAGGTGCTCACTGAAATGACCCCTGATGAGGTAATCGACACCGTTCTCGCCAGCGGACTCCGCGGCAGAGGCGGCGCAGGTTTCCCGACCGGTAAAAAGTGGCAGCTTGCCCGCAACCTTGTCAAAGACGGCGGCAAGAAGTATGTCTGCTGCAACGCGGATGAGGGCGACCCGGGTGCATTTATGGACCGTTCGGTCCTCGAGGGCGACCCGCACGCCGTTTTGGAAGCCATGGCGATTGCCGGCTATGCCATCGGCGCTGACGAGGGGTACATCTACGTCCGCGCTGAGTACCCGATTGCGATTCACCGCCTTGAAATCGCACTCAACCAGGCGCGGCAGTACGGTTTGCTCGGCAAAGACATTTTCGGCACCGGTTTCAACTTTGATATTTCGCTCCGCTTTGGCGCAGGCGCGTTTGTCTGCGGCGAGGAGACTTCGCTGATGACCTCTATCGAGGGCAAACGCGGCGAGCCGCGTCCGCGTCCGCCGTTCCCGGCGGTCAAGGGCCTGTTTGATAGACCGACCATCCTCAACAACGTTGAGACCTATGCAAATATTGCACAGATTATCTTAAAGGGCGCGGATTGGTTTGCCTCGATGGGGACCGAAAAGTCCAAGGGCACCAAAGTGTTTGCGCTCGGCGGTAAGATCACCAACACCGGGCTTGTTGAAATCCCGATGGGCACGCCCCTGCGCGAAGTCATTGAAGTCATCGGCGGCGGTATCCCGCACGGTAAAAAGTTTAAGGCTGCGCAGACCGGCGGACCTTCCGGCGGTTGCATTCCCGCGCATCTCATTGACACGCCCATTGATTACGACAACCTGCTTGCCATCGGTTCCATGATGGGCTCCGGCGGACTTATCGTCATGGACGAGGACAACTGTATGGTGGATATCGCAAGATTCTTCCTTGACTTTACGGTCGATGAATCCTGCGGTAAGTGTACGCCCTGCCGTGTCGGCACAAAGCGTATGCTGGAAATCCTCGATAAAATCATTGCGGGCAAAGGCGAGTTGGAAGACATTGATCGCCTGGAAGAACTTGCAAATTACATCAAGAGCGCGTCGCTTTGCGGCCTTGGGCAGACGGCGCCGAACCCGGTTATCTCGACCCTGCGCTACTTCCGCGATGAATATATTGCGCACGTTGTGGACAAAAAGTGCCCGGCAGGCGTATGCAAGAGTCTCCTCCGCTACTCTATCGACAAGGAAAAGTGCATCGGTTGCGGTATGTGCGCAAAGAACTGCCCCGCGGATGCGATTTCGAAAACAGATTATACCGCTCCCGGTCACAAACTGCCCTCGCTGGCCATTGATGCGGCGAAGTGCGTAAAGTGCGGTGTATGTATGCAAAACTGCAAATTTGGTGCAGTAGAAAAAAAGTGAGAGGAGAAGCAAAATGGAAACTGTAAACATCAAAATTAACGGCAGAGATTATGCTGTCGAGAGTGGAATTACCATTCTTGAGGCTGCTCGTTATGCCGGCATTGACATTCCTACACTTTGCTATTTGAAGGAAATCAACGAGATTGGCGCCTGCCGTCTCTGCCTTGTGGAAGTCAAGGGGGCGCGCGGACCTGTCACCGCTTGCGTATATCCCGTCAGCGAGGGCATGGAAATCACAACCAACTCTCCGGCGATTATGAAAGCGAGAAAGATGAATCTCCAACTCCTGCTTTCAAATCACAAAAAGGATTGTTTGTCCTGCGTGCGCAGTACGACCTGCGAATTGCAGAAACTCTGCAATGAATACGACGTAGACGAGCATTATTTCAGCGGCGAGCGCACCGAGCATGCGGTGGATGACAAGTCGCCGATTATCCGTGACAACGACAAGTGTATCCTCTGTCGCCGCTGCGTCGCCGCCTGCCAGAATATGCAGGAAATCGGCGTTATCGGTGCCAATGACCGCGGTTTTGATACCTCTATCGGCTCCTACTTCAAAAAGCCGCTGGCTGACACCTCTTGCATTAACTGCGGGCAGTGTATCGTTGCTTGTCCTGTAGGCGCGCTCTATGAGAGAGACGATACCGCAAAGGTCTTTGCCGCATTGGCGGATCCCGAAATGCATGTTGCCATCTGCACCGCGCCCTCTGTTCGCGCGCAAATCGGCGAGTGCTTCGGCTATGAGCCGGGGACGGACACTGAGGGCAAGATGATTGCCGCAATCAAGCGTCTCGGCTTTGACGGCGTATATGATATGAACCTGACGGCGGACCTGACCATTATGGAAGAGGCGACCGAATTCCTCGGCAGAGTGAAAAACGGCGGCGTTCTGCCTATGATTACCTCCTGCTCGCCCGGTTGGATCAAGTACTGTGAGCATTACTTCCCGGAAATGACCGAAAATCTTTCGACCTGCAAGTCGCCTCAACAGATGTTCGGTGCAACCTATAAAACCTACTATGCGCAGAAGATGGGCATCGACCCGAAAAAGATTTTCTTCGTATCGGCTATCCCCTGTACCGCAAAGAAGTTTGAGGTTGGCAGACCGAATCAGGCGGCGGCGGGCGTTCCGGACGTGGACGTTGCCATTACCACCCGCGAACTTGCAAGAATGATTCAGAAAGCGGGCATCAACTTCCGTGCGCTGGAAGATGAGAAATTTGATATTCCGTTCTCCATCGGTTCGGGCGCGGGCGCCATCTTCGGTGCGACCGGCGGTGTTATGGAGGCTGCGCTCCGTACGGCTGCAGAGGTTATTGAGGGCAAGCCGCTCGAATGTGTTGACTTTAACGAAGTTCGTGGCACGGCAGGCATCAAGCGTGCGACCTACAAACTCGGCGGCAAGGAAATCAGAGTTGCGGTTGCCAGCGGCACCGCAAACGCCAAGAAACTGCTTACTGCGGTTAAAAACGGCGAGGAGAAAGTTGATTTTATTGAAATCATGGCGTGCCCCGGCGGCTGTGTCAACGGCGGCGGTCAGCCGTATCAGCCCGCGGTCGTTCGCAACAACGTTGATCTTCGTGCTAAACGCGCGTCTGTTCTCTACACCGCGGATAAGAATATGGATATCCGCAAGTCGCATGAAAACAGCGATGTAAAGCGTCTGTATGACGAATTCTTCGGTGAGCCGAACAGCCATAAGGCGCATGAAATCCTGCATACTTCCTACGTTAAACGCGGTCTGTAAGACAATATAAACCAACAAAGCGGAAAGGCGCCAAGTCTTTCCGCTTTTTCGTTTGCGGCGCGAATATGAACTCGGTTTTGGCGAGCAAAAACTCGCAGAGTTGCGGCACCGCCGCAACTTAGGTCCTCTCATCCGTCGCTAAGTTGCTACGCAACTTTTCGCCACCTTTTCCCTCGAGAGGGGAAGGCTTATTTGCTGCCGCCTTTTGCTGCGCAAAACGCGCAGTTTCCTTGAGCCTTCCCCTCTCGAGGGGAAGGCGTCAAATGCGTAAGCATTTGACGGATGAGGTGGAAACTCACAGAGTTATGGAGATAAGCCAAAAGATGCCGCAAAGGCGTCGTTTCGCGCGGGTTTGAATCCTGCCTTCCTAAGCCAGTGCTTTGCCCATTTCCGTGCAGGCGGCAATCGCTTGTGCGTCCGGTGCGTCGTTGCAGATGACAAAGTCACATGCCATCACAGCACCGCTGTTTTGACAGGTTTCCGTCCAATTGCGCATCCACTCGCCGTCTCCCCAGCCGTAGGACCCAAACAGCGCGATTTTCTTGCCCTGCAATTTGTCGATGCAGGTATTGAACATCGGCTCAAATTCACTGTCTTCCAACTGTTCGGCACCCATAGAAGGGCATCCGAAGGCAACGGCGTCAAATTCATCCATGCGGCTGCCGTCAAATTCGGTCGCCGTAAAGAGAGAGACCTCCGCGCCGGCGCTTTTGGCGCCCTCAAGGACAGCGCTTGCCATACTTTCCGTATTGCCTGTTCCGCTCCAATACACAATTGCGATTTTACTCATTTTTTGTTTCCTTTCTTCTTTTTATTTCTTTCAAACGGTTACAGTGAGCCGTTCGATCGTTTGACCGCTTAACCATTGCAAGTGATAGATTTCCGTGCACTTTTTGTAGCGCGAAAAGGTCTTTTCAGCCTTTTCTTTGTCGCCGTATACTTTCCAGCAGCCTGCACATTTATAATTGCACGCTTTATTTTGGATAAAACCGGATACGTCCTCCGGCGGATATCCGAGGAAAAGACCGATTTCGTGCGGGAAAGCATCGCTTTCCGCCAGGCGGCGGATCAGGTGCAGGATACAGCCGTCCCCGTTTTTCGGCGTGTATCCGCACGCGTTTAATAAGTCGCAGACCGCCTGATTTTGCATATCCCGCGCGAGCAGAGCAGGGCGATAGAGATAGATCAGCGCGTGCTTGTCACGGAAACGCAAGGGGATGATGCGGATGCCTTTGCCGCGGAGTTTGTGATTCCACAAGCGGATCGCATTTTGCATTGCCGCGCGGTTTTGATAGCGAAAACTGAACAGATTGCCGGTTTTTAGCCCGGCAAGTGTTGGAGAACAGTGTTTGATGATGGTTTCCTCCGACATGGTGCCGTATACCTCCTAAAAACATAACCAACAAAGTTAGCCAATGCTAACCGTGATCCCTGAAATAAAGGGGTGCGCTCCCCGTTTTTGATGGAAAGCGGTGGCAATTGCCGCGCCCCTTTGATCTTGACTTGAATCGGGTTTTCATCGTGGCGGGGAGTTTGTATACCCCGTACATCGCGATCCAAACAGTTAGCATATGCTAACTGTTTGGATCATTATAACATGATGTTGATCCTTTGTCAATTCTTTTTTGAAAAAATACAAAAATTCAGTAAAAAAGCAGGCGAAATTTTCGCCCGCTTTTTGTTTTGATCAGCCCCGAGAAGCTCGTCAAGGTCGGGACCACCGCCACCGCCGGCTTCGCCTTGACCTGCGCCCGCATCGCTTGTGGTGTCGGCGGACGCAGCGATGACGTCAACGCATCCGATACCGTAAATCACTTCAAGTTTAGCCGATGTGTAATCTTTTTTATGGTTACGCATCCTTTTTATAGCATGGAGGCATAACGATTACAATAGTAAAAACTAAAAAAACTCCTTGTTTGCGCCAAAAATGAATAAATATTCTTTCTCAAACCAACGCCATATAGATGCGTCGGCGCAGAATGTTTGTTTCGGTGATGCGTACACGGACGGGTTGACCGAGGCGAAAGGCGGTTTTTCCGCGGGAGAGAGTTTGCGATCCCTCGTTGTAACTGAAGCCTTCGCCGAGCAGTTCTATGGGGATCAGCCCCTCGCAGGTGTTTTCAAGTTCGCAAAACAGACCGAAAGAAGTGACCGAGCCGATAACGGCGTCAAATTCCTTGCCGACTTCATCCTGCATAAATATTACTTTGTAAAGATCTTCGATATCGCGCTCGGCGTTCATCGCACGCAATTCATTTTCGCTGGAAGCGGCGGCGCTTTCGGCGGCAAATTTGGTAAAGCGCTTTTGTGCGGCGGGGATGCCGTATGCCATGGCGTATTTGATAATGCGGTGGACGGAGAGGTCGGGGTAGCGGCGGATCGGTGAAGTGAAGTGGCAGTAATATGCAAGTCCGAGACCAAAGTGGTCCCCGCGGATTTCGCTGTATCGTGCTTTCATTTGCGCACGCAGGGTGACGCGGGAGAGAATATCGCCGACGCCTTTCTCCGCCGCCGCCTCTAAGATCGGGGCAAAGGACGCTGTTGTGAGTTTATCGCCGTGCAGGGAAGCGGTCGGCAGACCGAGATTATAAACAAAGTTTTTATACGCAGTCAGTTTTTCTTCCGACGGCGCCTCATGCACGCGGTAGACGCCGGGGAGTCCGCGCTCGGCAAGATGCCGCGCCACGGCTTCGTTGGCGGTGAGCATAAACTGTTCGATCATTTTCTCTGCATCGCCGCGCACGCGCACGGCGATATCAACGGGTTTGCCGTCGCCGTCGAGGATAAAGCGCGCTTCTGCGCTTTCCAGGTCAAGTACGCCGCGCGCCTTGGCACGCGCTTCCAGGAGCTCATAGAGCGCATGCATGGTTTTCAGCGTCTGATAGACCGCCTTGTATTTCGGATAGAACTTTGACTTGCTTCCGTTTGAGAACAGGTCATTGACTTCGCTGTATACGCCGCGCACTTTGGAGTTGATGATCGCGTTTTCGATGCGACAGGTGCGCAAAGCGCCGTTTTTATCCAGGTCGATCATGGCGGAAAGGGTATACTTGTCCGTGCCGGCGTCCAGGGAACAAGCGCCGTTGGATAGACATCGGGGGAGCATCGGTACGACGCGGTCGATAAAATAGACGCTGGTGCCGCGGGCAAACGCCTCTTTGTCTATCGCGCTTTTGCTTGTTACGTAGTGGGATACGTCGGCGATATGCACGCCGAGGGTGTAGCCGCTTGCGGTTTTGGAGAGAGAAATAGCGTCGTCGAGGTCTTTGGCGTCTTCGCCGTCGATCGTGAAGATAACGTCATTTCGCAGATCCAGCCGTCCGTGCGGGGAAATCTCTTCCGCCGCGGCGGCTTCCGCGGCGCCGATCACTTCGTCCGGAAATTCGGTGCGGATGCCGCTCGCCGACAAAATCGAGCGGTAGTTTGCGTCGAGAGAAAAGGTGTTTCCGAGATCTTCGAGGATCTCGCCCTTCGGCGGAATGCGCCCTTTGCCGTAATCGAGAATACGCACGCGCACCTTGTGCCCTTCGGGGATCTGACGGTCGTTTTCCACTTCGACTTCGGCGGTAAAACGCGGGTCGTCCGAAATGACGCGGTAGGGGGAGAAAATGCGATTGAGATAGCGCGTATCTAAAATCAAGGTGCCGCAGAACTCGGTGACGCCGCGCGCCAGGATGCGGACGACTTCGCCTTCGGCGTGGAATGAACCGTCTTTTCGCACGGCAAGGTCGCGTTTGTGCACCGAAACTTCGACGGTATCGCCGGAGAACGCGCCGCTGGCGGCGCGCTCGGGAATAAAAATATCGTTTGGTATCTCGAAGTTTGCATCGGCGCGGAAAAAACCGAAACCGCGCGCCGTGCCGAGGAATTTGCCCGTGAGAAGCAGGTTTCCCACCGCGCGGCGCAGGGCGTGCGTTTTGTCGCGCGCGCTCGTTTTTTTGCGCGCGGCGTATTTTTTTGCAAGATTTCGCTTGGAAAAATCGTTTGTCTTATGCTTTTTCTTTTTCATATTTGCCTTTCTTTGTTTTGAGCAGAAAAAATCCGCTTTTGGGAAACAGACCAAAAGCGGATTTGAAAAAACTCTTTCAAAATTACTCGGAAACGGTTTCGCCGTCTTCAACGACCGCACCGTCTTCGTTAAACGCAGGACCTTCAAACGTTGTGGTCGGTGCTTCTTCGACAGCAGCCGCGGTTTCTTCGGGCGCAGC
>JAFSUT010000115.1 GCA_017445085.1 Clostridia bacterium
CCGATTTGATAGAAGTAACCGATATCAAATACGAGATTGTCGAAAATAATGTCCAGCATTTCCTCGGAGGGCTCGTCACGGGAGGACTGCCCGATGAGGTTGAGGTCGTAGTATGCGGGCAGGACGATCTTTTGTCCGTAGTATGCAAGCGCCTCGGTGATCACGCCGGTACGCTCAACGTCGTTTTGGATGAGCGGCACACAGATAAACTGCGAGTTGTACGGCGCCACGCAGGAATAATAATCGGTCTGCGCCTCGTCATACTTCGGGTACGGCAGAATGCCGAAATCGCTGTCCATATCGCGGAAATGCGGCACGGAATCCACGCGGGTAGACCAAAGGAGTCCCTGCTCGTTGAGCCAATAGTCGGTCCCATCGACCTGCTTGCGCTGATAGCTGAACGCGTGTTCTTTATCCGCAACGATCGCCATATACGCTTCGATCGCGGAAACGGTTTTTTCATTGTAGAGGGTCAGTTCAAGATTGCCGTCGCCGTTGATCACACAGCAACGCTCGCCGACCGCGCTGATCATCGCGCAGATCGAGTCGTCCCACGTCAGCATACCGAAACGGTCATTGTCGTCCATATTGCCGTCGTTGTTGAGGTCTTCCGAAACAACTTTGACGACTTCGCCGAGTTTTGCGATCGTCCATGTGCCGTCCTTGACCGCCCCGTAGAGGTCCTCAATGCCGTATTCCGCGTGCAGCCGCTTGTTGAATACAAAGATGTTGACCGCGTCGTTGTCAGAGAAAGTGATATCGCCCGTGGTAAAGAAGGTAACGCCGCGAACGGTCAGGCTGTTGTTGGCGTTTTGATCCCACCAGGGATTTTTAAGATCGAGCGTCGGGATCGATGCCATATCGTAAAGCATACTGCTGTACGCAAGGCAGGAAACGTCATAACCGGCGATGAGCGCAAGGTCGTTGGTGCAGTCACCCGCCGTATAGTCGGTCATAATTGCCAAAAAGCCGGGACCCGACGCGCCGCTGGACGCGCTGGAATAGCCCTCTTTGATCGTTTCGGTGATCTCGATATTAAAGTCCGCCTCGACCTTTGCTTTACGCTTGTACTGTGCGTTTGGCAAAAGGAGAGAGGACTCTTCCTCAAAATCAAAGTCGTTATAGGCAATGTTGCCTGCGGACAGGATGTGAAATTCCGCGCCGCCGTAGTCCGCCGTGGAAACGGCAAGTTCCGCGTCGCCCTCTGCCGCGGCGGTCTCACTCGGCTGCGTCTGCCCGCCGCAGGACGCAAGTCCAAGCGCAAGCAGGGCGCCCAATACCAAAAGCAATAATCTTTTCATACGTTACCTCGCTTTTCACAACGTGAAATATTACGCGGTTATTATATCATGAATTTCTATTTTTGTATAGGGGATAATCAAAGATTTTTTTATATTTTTGATATTTTTGACACAAAACGAGCGTGGTGCGCGTTACGCTTTTTCCGTTTGTTCCGCCTTCGCCGTTTGTTCCGCCGCTGTCGCGGCTTTCTTTTTGCGGCGGGCGGCGGCGCGCAGCGGCAAAATCACGCAAAGTGCGATCCCAAAAAGGATAACGAGATACGGGGCGACAAAAATCAGCGCAAACAAGAGCCCCTCCGCAAACGCGCGGAACGCGGAGACGGACGCCTTAAACGCATCGGACAGACGGTCGCCGAAGGTGCGCGGCGCGGGATCGGTAAACTCGACGACCTCCGAGAGATTCAGCGTAAAGGTCGCATATTTTACGTCGTTGTCGATCTTTCGCTGGGTATTGGTGAGCGACTCGATCCCGTACTGCACGTCGCAAAGCCGTGCCTCGATCTCGAGCATATCCGAAACCGTGTCCGCCTTGGCAAGCAGCTGCAAGAGGCGTTCTTCCTGCACGCGGTATGCCTTTAAGCGGTTTTCGTTATCGTAATACGCCTCGGTCATATTATCCACGCGGTTGGACACGCTGACCACGTGATAATCGGCAGACAGCCCGTCAAGAAACGCGTTGTAGTTTTCCTGCGGCACGCGCACCGTCATATTAAGGCGTGAATAATTGCTGCCGAGGTCATAGACGTTTTCATTGGCGATGATCCCGTGATAGGTTTCGATCATACGGTGGAGTGCATCGGACGCTTTGGCAAACTCCGAGGTTTCCATCGAAACGGTCGAATAATACACCATTTTTTCACTTGATGGCGCGTCGGCGGCGCTTGCTTTTTCCTGTGCAACTTCCGCCATGGCGTAAGAAAAGCCTTCGTCCGCCATATCCGCGGCGGCATACACCGATTTTGTGCCCTCCGAGATCCGGTAGGCGTTGTCCGCCGAAAACGACGGATAAGACGACGCCGCGCCGCAGGAGACGACGCACAGACAAATGAGAAGCGAGAGCAAGGCAAGAACTGTTTTTTTCATAAGACGATCCTCCGAAAATACATTTTTTGCGGTTTTCCTATTGGTCGGCGCAAAGAAAAAATTTCCTCACTTATTTTGCAAGTTTTGCCGCGGCGGCGCGCACCTCGGACGGATCGGACAAGAGCGAGAGCGCACAAAGGAGCGCGTTTGCGCTCATCCCGCGCGGCAGATCAAAGGCAACCGCCAGCGCGTCCCGCCGTGCCGCGGCGCCCTCTCCGCCGGAGAGTCCGAGTTCATAAAAATCGGCTTTGGTCATCTTTGCCAGCGGCGCGGCGGACTTGTCGAGGTAGTCCGAAAAAAGGTTGCGGAGCAGATCCGCCTCCATCCCCTCAACGCCGAGCGTCCCCGCCTTGGAGCCGACTTTTTTTCTGCGTTCCTTACCGGCGATCTGGGGGATGTATAAATTTACGATTTTGTCTTTCGGCACGAGATTGCCGATAAATGCGCGGATCATATTGCCTGCGCCGTCGCTGTCGCAAAGCACGATCACGCCGTCGCGGCAGAGCCGACGGATCAGCGCCTTTTTTTCCTCGCTGTTGAACACCGCAAAACCGCCCGTGGTCAGGACGGTGGCGTCCAAAATCGAATCGAGTTTGATCTTATCGTACTTTCCCTCCACCAAAATCGGCAGTTTGATTTTCAGTTTTTCACTCATCGGCTCACCGCCTCCAAAACCAGACGGCGCAGTCTGCCGTAGTCGTTGCCCGAGGATTTGACGGCAAAATCCGCTTCCCGCATAAGGTCCAGTATTGCAGACAGTTTTTGGAGCGGCACGCGCGACGCCGCCTGCATATAGATCTTGACGCGGTACTCGTTCATTTTCAGAGCGGTCGCAATTTCCCCGGCGGGCTGCCCTGCATCCATGCAGGCGCGGATGCGGTATAAGTCGATATAGGTCGAATATACGCCGGCAAAGGCTTTCATCGGCGGCGTCTCTTCCCGTTCCATCACGGAAAGCATCTTGAGGGCACGGTCGGCGTCCCGCGCAAGGATGGCGTTGGAGAGTCCAAACGGCTCCTCGGTTTGATTTTTACAGGCGACCGCCTCAACGTCCTGTGCGGTGAGCGTATCCCGCCCCTGCGCGTGCAGATACGCCGAGAGTTTTTCGATTTCACCCGAGAGGGTCATCATATCGCTGCCCGAGATCTCGATCAAATGCGCGGCGACGTCCTGCGCGGCAAAAATCTTCTCCGCGGCAAAATGCCGCAAGATCCAACCGCAAAGCTCACGCGCGGTAGCGTGCGGAAGATAGACCATTTTGCACACGGCGTCCAGTTTTTTATAAAGCGACGAGGGCTTGGGGTGCTTACCGCCGAGCGTCCCGTAGTCAAACGCGTCGCTTGCCAGCGGGAGGATCACCACCGTATCCTCGGCGGCAGCCGCCGCACTCAAAAACTCGATGAGTGCTTCCGTCTCCGCGCTTTTACCCGCCGCCCGCGGCTCGGCAAAACTAAACTCGCAAAGTTCAATGACCTTTTTGCCGCCGCCCATCGGCGGCGTATCCAGCGCGGCGCGAAGGCGGTCGCCCTCAAAGTCTTTCGGCGAAAAGCGCAGATAGTTGAAGACCGCAAAGGGGGAGTCCTCATCCACCGCCTGCCGCAGTTTGCCCGCGTAAAAGCGTTTGAGATAATCCTCCTCGCCAAACAGGACGTAAACGCCGAGCGGCGCTTTGATTTCTTTTTTAATATCAACTTGCATCTCTACCCCACCAGCGTAATCGAAATTTTGGTTTTTTCCGCCAAAATGCCGTTCATCTCAATCAAATACTCGGCAAAAAATCTGCCGCCGCCAAATGTCAGCGTATTGTCCAGCGCCAGCGTATCCACGCAGAGTTCAATGGGGAAATAGGGCGTTTCGTATACGCAATGGTGCCGCTTGCCTTCTTCAAAGACAAGCGCGGTCCTCACGCTCCCCTCTCTGAGCAGGCTGACAAGGCGTGGGTTTACCGCGTCAAAATAAATCTTTGTGGCAGCCCCCTCCATCCCCGTAAGTTCACTTTCGGCATATTCGATCTCAAAGCGGTCGCCTTTCAGCGCCACCGTGCAGTCGGTGGTGAGGGTTATGTTTTCCACCGTCGGCTTTTGTGCGGACTCGCTCCGGATATCGGAGCTGCCCCGCGTTTCGGATTCCTCCGCGTCATAGTGCACGACCTGTGATAAAATTTTCAGTTTGGCGTTTCTTTTTTTGATACTTTTCATTTTTACCTGCTTATATCTGACTTATATACGACCTGTTTTCATTCATCCTTGTTTTCAGACGCCCAAAAGCGGTGCAGGACCGCGGAGAGCGCACGCGCATCTCCGCACAGTTTAGCGTGGCGGTATTGCCGCGGCAGGAGCGAGCGGTAGGGCTCTTCCGCATATCGCTCATCAATAAATACGATCACGCCGCGGTCGCGCTCGGTACGGATCACGCGCCCCGCCGCCTGCAAAACTTTATTAAATCCGGGGTAAATATAGGCGTATTCCTTGCCCGCCTCATACTTTTCTTCGCAATAGGCGGCAAGGATCTCGCTTTCGTTTGTCGGCATGATCATCCCCACGCCCACGATCACCGAGCCGACCAGCCGCTCCCCGACAAGGTCGATGCCCTCAGCATAGATCCCGCCGAGGACGCAAAAGCCGACCAGCGTTTCGGTATTCTCCGCCGAAAACGCGTCGAGAAAGGCGCGGCGCTCACTGCTGCGCATATCGCGGCTTTGCACCGCCGTCGCCACCGTCGGATACGCCGCCGTAAATGCGGCGAGCACCTCTTTCAAATAGGCGTAGGAGGGGAAATAGACCATATAGTTGCCGCGCCGTGCGTTTGCAACGGCAAAAATCGCCTGTGCCACGGCGGCGGCGTTTTGCGAGCGCACCTGATAGCGCACGCTGATCTTATCCAAAATGCAGACTGCAAGATTGGATCTGTCGTACGGGGAGTCGAGTTTGAGTTTTTGCGCTTTCGGCACGCCGAAAAGCGTAGCGTAATAGTCCAGCGGCGAGAGTGTTGCCGAGAAAAAGACGGACGCCGCGCCGTGTTTGAGTTTCTTTTTGAGTTGTCCCGAGGGATCCAGGCAAAGCACCTGCAAAATCAGTTCGCCCCCCCGAATCTCCACCGTGCCGACAAACTGCGCGTCAAATATCGAAAGCGCGACGGAAAATTTTCTCACCGCCGCATACAGTTCGTGCAGGGTGCGCGGCAAAACGCCGTAAGACGGCGCGTGGAAATAGCGCTCACACGCGTGCAGAAAGGTTTGCACAAGTTCGGCAAGCGTTTTGTCAAACGACGGCAGAGCGGCAAAGCCGTATGTCCTGCCGCGGGCGTCCGTCTGCGCATTCTCCATCGCTTGCACGCGAAAACTCTCTATTTTCAAGGCAAGCGCGTTTGCGGCGTCAAGCACCGGGTGTTTTTCCCCCGCGCACGCCTCGCAAAACTTCTGCACCGCCGAGAGCGAGAGGGTCGCGCTGTACGCGTCTTTGGCACGGTCGGGCAGATTGTGCGCTTCGTCAAACAAAAAAAGATAGTTTGCGTGAGGCTCGCCCGAGAAATAACGGCGGAAATACGCTGTCTCGTCGATCAGATAGTTGCAGTCGCAGACAATGAGATCGCTGTAATCGGTCAGATCCATGGCAAACTCATAGGGGCAGAGGTTGTATTTTTCGGCGTACGCGAGGATCTCTTTTTCCCCGATGACGCGGTGCGCGGTCACAATGTCGCAAATGGCGTCGGCAAGGCGCTTGTAATGTCCGCCGGCACGCGAGCAAACGCTCGGCGTGCATTTATACGGCTCCCCCGAGCGAACGGGGCAAAGCCGTTCCTTTGCCGTGATATGCACCGCCCGGATCTGCGCGGCGTCGGAAAGCCGCGCGGCGGCGGAGAGCGCCGCCGTCGCGGTGGTGTTTTTGGACGTGAAATAGAATATTCTTTCCGCATAGCCCGCACCAAACGCTTTGAGCGCCGGATAGAGCGCCGCCATCGTCTTGCCCGTGCCGGTGGGCGCTTCTACAAGGAGGGCGCCGTGCGCTTTGACGGCGCGCAGCATTTCGGTCATAAACGCATGCTGCTGCTCCCGCATCACGGGGTACGGAAACGAGAGGGCGCGGCAGGCGGGCACGCGGACAAGCGTCCGCTCGGCGACCAGTGAGGCAAACGGGACAAACAGATCGACAAGCCTTGCGACTGCCGCCGTCAGTTCCTCACGCGTCATGGTCTTTTCCACCGTGCGTATATCGTGCGCCCCGTGCGAGAGGGTCAGGCAAAAGGTCATCTTCTCCGCATCGCTTTTCATTGCGGCAAGATAGGCGGCAACCACGGCGATACCGACGTATTGCGCCGTATGATCGGACGAAAGTCCGCCCGTCGGCGCGCTCACCGCGCGATGGATAAACACCGTGTCGCCGCCGTCGTCATGCAAATAGCCGTCACACACGGCGGAAATTTCAAAAAAGAAGCCGCCGCGGCAGTAGGTCCCCACAAGAGAAAGGGCGGTTTGATAATCGGCGCCGTACTGATTTGCCAGCCGCTCGGATATCCTGCCGCTGTCCGCAAAGATGCGCACGCCGCGGACGTCGATATCGCCGTAATTAACGACCTTTTGGCAGAGTTCCTCCGCGCAGACGCGCACGAGTTTTGCACCTGCATCGTACTCCATACAACCGCCTCCCCTCCGTTTTCATTTAATTTATTGTAGCATACAGAAGAAAAAAACACAATTCTTTTTTCATATATTGCAAAAACGTCGAAAACTTGGTATACTAATTTCGTATAAAGTTGCCGCACCCGGCAAAACGCGTACTTTGAAGAAAGGACCGGTCATCACGGTGGAAGCTTTTTCTTTCAGCCTGCTCTATCCTACGAGAGAATCGCAGGCGCGGCACGCAAGCCGCACACACCGCCCGAACATTTCTGCGGAAACCGCAGAAAGCCTCGGTCTCTCTACCCTAATACAACTGAAAAACAGTTCGATTTGCGATTATTTTACCGCCGAGCGCGAAGTCATCGACTATCGGGCGAATAATTTTTCGGATATGCTCGCCTGCCCCGAGATCGCGCAGACGTTTATCAAGATCCTGCCGATCCTCTCGGACATCGGCGAACTCCGCCGTATGGCGAGCGGCAGTGAGATCGGCGACGATTATCTCTTTTCCCTCTCCGAGATCGAACTTTACATCTCGGCGGTCGAATGCCTCGCCGACGGGCTGCTCCCCTGCCGCGCACGACTGCACGGCGCGGCGCTGATCTCGCTTTGCGACTATATCGAAAAACTCTCAAAAAGCGACTATTACAAAGAACTCAACGAAAAACTGAACGCACTGACCCACCGTGTGCGCGATATCAAAAGCGTCACCATCGGCGTCAATCTTGACCGCACGATGCAGGCTGAAAAGTGCGGCGTCCTGTCGATCAACGCAAAGCCCTTCAAATCCGGCGACACCATCGACAAGATCCTGCGGATGAGTTTTGCCAAGGACGAGTACACCCTGATGGCGCCGCTTGCCCCCTTTGCCAAAGGGCAAAACGAAAATCAAAAAACCGCTATGCGCATCGCCCTCTCCGCCGCCATCGACGACATCTTCAAAGGCTCGGTACGCGCGTGGAAAAAAATCGTGCAGACCTACGTCCTCGACAACACCAATTTTCTCCTCTCGGTCATGCCCGAGATCGAATTTATGGTCGAAGCCGTCAACTGTATGAACGCGCTGAAAGACCGCGGGCTCCCGCTCTGCCGCCCGCAGATCTCCGACGTGCGGCACACCTTTTTTGCAAAAGGACTTTACAACCCCGCCGTGGCGCTTGCCATTACCGGTGAGAGCGTCAAAAACGACTTTGCGTTTGACGACGACGGGCGCATCTTTATCCTGACGGGACCCAACCGCGGCGGCAAAAGCGTCATCACCTGCGCGGTCGGACTTGCCGCCGCCTTTGCACAACTCGGGATGCTCGCCCCGGCGGACGAATTCACCCTTTATCCCGCCGACGGCATCTACACCCACTTTCCGAGTGAGAGCGGCGACACGGTGGACAAAGGCAGACTCGGCGAAGAGTGCCAGCGCCTGTACGATATCTTTCAGTCGGCGAGCGCGGACTCCATTGTCCTGCTCGACGAGTCGCTGTCCTCCACGGGTGCGTACGAAGCGTCGGTGATCGCCGCCGAGATCCTGCTCGGATTTTCCAAACTCGGCTGCCGCACGGTGTTTTCAACACATCTGCACACGCTCGCCGCGCGCGCGGGCGAACTCAATGCAGACGCCGCCGCGTTCCACGGTGCAAAGATCGACACGCTGACCGCAAAAATCGAGGACGGCGGCAGGCGCACCTTCTCTATCCTGCGCAAAGCGCCGGACGGCAAATCCTACGCAAAGGACATTGCCGACAAATACGGTCTTTCTCTGGAAAAGATCACCGAAACCATAAAAAATAAACTGTCATAAACCGACGGAAAGGATCTCTCATGGATAAAAAAATACTTGAACTGCTCGAACAAAACGGGCGCATTTCACAAACACAGCTTGCCATCATGCTTGAAAAAGAAGAGGGCGAGATCAAAGAGATGATAGAAAAACTTGAAAAAGACGGCGTCATCCTCGGCTACAAGGCTATCATCGACTGGGATAAAACCGACCGCGAATACGCGACCGCGCTGATCGAACTGAAGGTCACGCCGCAGTATAACCGCGGATTTGACGCCATTGCCGAGCGGATCTACAACTATCCCGAAGTGCAAAGCGTTTACCTGATGTCGGGCGCCTACGACCTTTGCGTCATCCTGGAGGGCAAAACCATCCGTGAAGTCGCGCTTTTCGTCGCCCAGCGCCTTGCCCCGCTGGAAGCCGTACTTTCCACAGCCACGCACTTTGTCCTGCGCAAAGCGCCGGACGGCAAATCCTACGCAAAGGACATTGCCGACAAATACGGTCTTTCTCTGGAAAAGATCAC
>JAFSUT010000116.1 GCA_017445085.1 Clostridia bacterium
CCGAAATGGCGTTTAAGATGGCGGCTTCCATCGCCTATAAAGAGGGGATGAAACAGGCGTCCCCCGTCATTATGGAGCCTGTGGTCGCCATGAAAGTCTACGTGCCGGACGCCATGGTCGGCGATATCCTCGGCGACTTCAATAAGCGCCGCGGCAGAGTGCTCGGCATCACGCCGGATGAGAGCAAGCACGGTTCCACCGTCGTGGAGGCGGAGGCGCCGCAAGCCGAAGTGCTGGAATACACGGTGGCGCTGCGTTCGATGACGCAGGGGCGCGGGCGCTATGAGATGGAATTTGTCCGCTATGAGGAAGTTCCGGCGCCGATCGCCGAAAAGATCATTGCGGAGAACAAGCAAAATATCGCAGAAAACGAATAAAATCAAACTGCGGGTACGGTGCGGGCTCATCCGAGCCCGCGCCGTTTCCCGTCTTTTGCACATAGAAAAGGAAGTTATACCCGATGTTTCATATTCTGGTCGTTGACGACGATAAAAACACAAGAAAATATATCAGCACCGTCCTGGAAGCGGAAAACTATACGGTCGTCTGTGCCGCCGACGGGGAAGAAGCGCTGGAAGTGCTGGCGCACGAGGTCGTTGACCTTGTGGTGCTGGACGTGATGATGCCGAATATGGACGGCTACGCGTTTACGAAAGAACTTCGCGAGGGCGGCAGTATGCTGCCGGTGCTGATGGTGTCGGCAAAGCAGTTGCCGGTAGACAGGCACAAGGCGTTTCTCGTCGGTACCGACGACTATATCACAAAGCCGATCGACGAAACCGAGATGCTCCTGCGCATCAAGGCGCTGCTGCGGCGTGCAAAGATCGCCAACGAGCGCAAGATCGTCGTCGGCGACGTGACGCTGGATTATGACAGCCTGACGGTGACGCGCGGAAAGGAAATACAGGAACTGCCGCAAAAAGAGTTCCTGCTCCTCTATAAACTCCTTTCTTACCCCGGCAAGATCTTTACGCGCATCCAACTGATGGACGAGATCTGGGGAACTGAGAGCGAGACCGGCTGGGAGACGGTCACGGTCCACATCGGCAGGCTCCGCAAACGCTTTGAGGGCTGGGACGAATTTGAAATCGAATCGGTGCGCGGGCTCGGCTATAAAGCGGTCAAAAAGGTGTAAGTTTGGGAAAAGGTATGGCGTTATGAAACTGAAATTTAAGGAATATAAGCAGCGGTTGTCGCTTTTTTTGCTCTCGTCGGGATTTGTCCTCTTGTTTTTGCTTGTGACTACCGTCATCGTCGGCGTGATCGTGTTTTATATCATGCCGCAGTCCGGCATCGTGGAGCTCAACGGACAGCAACTTTTCAACTACCTCATTTTGGTCAGTTTCGGCATCGGCGCGCTTTTGACGCTGACCTTGCGCTTTCCGCTCAAACCCGTCAACAAGATCCTCAATGCGACCGGCCGTCTGGCGTCGGGCGACTATTCGGTGCGGCTTGCCTTCAAAGGTCCGTTTGCCAAGCATCCGACCGTGGCGGAACTGACCGACAGTTTTAACCAAATGGCGTCGGAGCTGGAACGTACCGAGATGCTGCGCTCGGATTTTATCAACAATTTTTCGCACGAGTTCAAAACGCCGATCGTTTCGATCGCCGGCTTTGCAAAACTCCTCCGCCGCGAGAATTTGTCGGAGGAAAAACGCAACGAGTATCTCGCCATTATCGAAGAAGAATCCATGCGGCTGTCCCAGATGGCGACCAACGTCTTAAACTTGACCAAGGTGGAAAACCAGTCGATCCTGACGGATATTTCAAGATATAATCTTTCCGAGCAGATCCGCACCTGCGTGCTTGTGCTGGAGAGCAAATGGGAGAAAAAGCAGATCTCCTTTTCGCTCCCCGAGGAGGAGTTTTACGCCATCGGAAATGAGGAACTGATGAAGCAGGTCTGGATCAACCTCATCGACAACGCCGTCAAGTTTTCCGCGACCGGCGGGACGATCGAAATCGACATCCGCAAAAACAGGCAGAAGATAGAAGTGGAGATCGCCGACTACGGGCAGGAGATCCCGCCTGCGGCGCGGGAAAAGATCTTTAACAAGTTCTATCAGGCGGATGAATCGCATACGACCGAGGGCAACGGCGTCGGTCTTGCGGTGGTCAAAAAGATCGTCCACCTGCACGGCGGCGCGGTAGACGCCGCCAGCCGCGACGGCAGGACGGCGTTTACCGTAATTCTGCCGCAGAGCAACTGAAAAAGGAAAAAGACAGGACAAAAGTTTCGCTTTTTGCGCACTTTCCCTGTCTTTTTTGTTTCGTTTCAGTTTAGATTTCTTTTGTAAAATAAAGAGAAAAATGTCGAAAGGCGGTGACATGCTTTGCACTTTGCTCCCTACCGTTTTCCCCTCACGAGCGGCGAGCGGCGACTGCGATTGATTTGCACGGCGGCGGCAGAGATCGTCGTTGTCGTCATTTTGACCGTATTGCTCTCCCGGCGGGAATACACGCATATCCCCGTCTGCATCGGCTCGTTTTTTCTCGTGCTTTTGCCGATGACGATCGAAAAACTGCTCTCGGTCAAAATGCACCCGGCGATGTTTGTGTTTGCACAATTGTATTCGCTGGCGCCTGTCGTCGGCGAGGGTTGTAAACTTTACTATATCACAAACTGGTGGGATAAATTTCTCCACGCCGTCGGCGGCGTGGCGTTTGTCCTCGTCGGCGTCTATCTGTTTCAACTGTTGCTCGGCGCGGATAAAAAATGGCTTTGCGCCGTCGTTTTTGCTTTTTGCTTTTCGGTCGCGGTTTCCGCGCTGTGGGAGTTTGCGGAATACGGATGCGATCTGCTCCTCGGGATGGATATGCAAAACGATACGGTGATCACGGGATTTCATTCCTATTATCTCGGGGCGGCGCCCGGACTGCGCGGCGAACTTTCGGATATCAGAGAGGTGCTCGTCAACGGACAGCCGCTGCCCGTGGCGGGGTATCTCGATATCGGTTTGCACGATACCATGCAGGATATGCTGGTGGAAACGCTCGGCGCGCTGGCGGCGTCGGTGTTTTTGTGGCTGGACAAAGGGCGGCACAAGCCGTTTTTGCCGCAAAAGCGCGGTAAATAAAACAAGATCTTTCGGCATACACATTTTGTATGCAAAATAAAATTACGGGGATATGACCACATCGGAGGATATTCAAATGCGAAAAGTACAAATCATCACCGACTCCTGTTCCGACCTCACGCCGGAATTGATGGAGCGCTATCACATCGCGTATGCGAAGATGACGACGATCCTTGAGGGGAGAAGTTCCCCCGCCGACCTTGCGTGGACGGCAGAGGACGCACACAACTTCTACGATATTATGCGCGAGGGCAAGCGGATCACCACGACGCAGGTGCCGCCCGAGGAATTTGACCGTGTGTTCCGCAAATACCTCGATGAGAATTTTGATATCGTTTACATCGGCTGTTCGCTCAAACAGTCGGGCTCGGTCAACACCGCCGCGGTGATCGCAAAGAAACTTGCGCCCGAGTATCCGGAGGCGGAGATCTACTGCATCGACTCTCTGCGCGCCAGCCTCGGTGAGGGAATGCTTGCGATGGAGGCGGCAAAATTTGCAAAGGACGGCGTATCCGCCGCCGAAGTTGCAAAGTATACGTTGGAGATGCGCAATCACGTGCGCGAGTACGTCGCCGTACATACGCTCGATTATCTGAAACGCGCCGGCAGAGTCAAGGCGTCCGCCGCCTTTTTCGGCAACCTGCTCGGCGTAAAGCCGATCATCACCGCCGACGCGGACGGTGAGCAGACGGCGTATAAAAAAGCCAAAGGCCGTGCCGCCTCGCTGGCGGAAGCGGTCGCGCTTTTGAAAGAACATATCGAGGACGCCGCCGGGCAAACCGTTTATATCGCCCACGCCGACTGCGACAAAGAGGAACTGGACGCCATGCGGCAGACGCTCCTTGACGAGATCGGCTGTCATGACGTTTACACCGCGTATATGGGACCGATCATCGGCGCCTCCATCGGACCCGGCGCCATGGCGATCTTTGCCCTCGGCGAGGAACAGACTTTCAGGATCGGAGAAGAATAAGAGATGGAAAATCAACGCATAGACGGCGCACTCTTTTCAAAACTCGTGGAGGGCGGCGCTGCCTGCCTGCGCCAGCATGAAGATGAAGTCAACGATCTAAACGTATTTCCGATACCGGACGGCGATACCGGCAGTAATATGCTGCTCACCGTCTCCGGCGGAGGGAAAGCCGGCGCGCGCGCAGACGCGGAACTCGGCAAAGCGGCGCGTGCCGCGGCGGACGGGATGCTCCTCTCGGCGCGGGGCAACTCCGGCGTGATCCTCTCCCAGTTTTTCGACGGGGTCGCTACCGGCTTTGAAAACATCAAGGACGCGGATGCGGACGCTCTTTCGGCGGCGTTTCTCTGCGGGGTAGACCACGCGTATGCCGCCGTGGTACAGCCCGTGGAGGGGACGGTACTGACCGTGATGCGCTCTGCGGCACAGTATGCGGCAGCACAGCCGCACACCACGGTCGAAGCTTATTTTTCGGACTTTCTTTCCGCGGCGGAGCGCGCGCTGCAAAATACACCGGAACTGCTTCCCGTTTTGAAAAAGGCAGGGGTCGTTGACTCCGGCGGGGCGGGATTTATCTATATCATCGAGGGGATGGCGGCGGTACTCCGCGGCGAAAGCGTCCCCGAGTACGAGGCACAGCACGCGCAGGCGGGCGCTGCGGCGCACGAGATCGACCTCGACCGCTTTGACGAAAACAGCGAGTTGACCTACGGCTATTGCACCGAACTGCTTTTGCGCCTGCAAAATGCAAAAACCGATATCGCCGCGTTTGACGTCAACGTCATCAAAGACTATCTGCAATCGGTCGGTGAATCGGTGGTCTGCTTTCAAACCGGCAGCATTGTCAAACTCCACGTCCATACCAAAACTCCGTACAAGGTTTTGCAGTTTTGTCAGGACTACGGCGAATACCTGACGGTCAAGATCGAAAATATGTCGCTCCAGCACAACAATTTGTCCGAGGCGGGCGAAGAAAGCGCGGCGCCCGGCGAGCGCAAGCCGTTTGCCGTGGTCGCCGTTGCCGCAGGGGCCGGCGTGAAAGAAACCTTTACCGAGATGGGTGCGGATCATATCGTCGAGGGCGGGCAGAGTATGAATCCCTCGACCGACGACTTTATCGAAGCCTTCAAAGCGGTCAACGCCGACACGATTTTCGTATTGCCCAACAACGGCAACGTCATTCTCGCCGCAAAACAGGCGGCAAAACTCTATACCGACGCGGACGTGCGCGTCATCGAGAGCCATACCATCGGCGACTGTTACGCGGTGCTTTCGATGCTCGATACCGACGGGGGCAACGCCGATGAGATCGAAGAGAGCATGAAAGCGGCGATGGACGGCGTGGTCACCGCCGCGGTCTCCAAGTGCGTCCGCGATACCGAGATGAACGGCTTTGCGCTGACAAGCGGGCAGTATATCGGATTTATCGGCAAGGAGATCCTCGCCGCCGCCGATGCCCGTCGGGATGCCGTTTGTATGCTCGTCGATCACCTTGATTTTGCCGACAGGGAGATCTGCATCCTCGTGCGCGGCGTCGATTCCGACCCCGCCGAGGCGGAGGACATTTGCGCGTATATCCGAAAAGTAAAACCGTCCTGCGAAGTCTACGCCATCGACGGCGGTCAGGACGTATACAGTTATATCCTGATTCTCGAATAAGAGGTGACTCCCATGCAGATCGCAATTTGGCTGATCGCCGCCGTTTGCGGCTGGCTGATCGGCGGCGTCAATCTCGCCATTACGCTGTCGCGTGCCGTCTATCATGAAGATATACGGACCGTCGGCAGTAAAAATCCGGGCTTTACCAACTTCAAGAGGCAGTACGGCAACCGGTACGCCTGGTTTGTTTTCTTTTTTGATTTACTCAAGGGGGCAGTCACCTGCCTCCTCTTTGGCTTTTGGTTTGCTTTTCTCGGATATGATTTTCGGTTCGGCGCGGCGTACACAGGGCTTTTCGTTATGCTCGGGCATTCCTTCCCGCCGCAGTATAAATTCAAGGGCGGCAAGGGATTTCTCGTCCTGCTTTCCGAACTGTTCGTGCTGGACGTGCGCGCAGGGCTCGCCGCGTTTGTCGTGATGGCGATCCTCCTCTTGCTCACAAAGTATATGTCGCTTGCCACGATGTGCGCGCTTGTCTTTGGCGCCGCACTCTTGTTTGTATTTTCGTGCCCTCTGCCTGCGGCGATCCTCTATGCCGTCTGCGTCCTCTTTATGATCGTGCGGCATAAAGAAAACATTGGGCGTCTTTTCTCGGGGACGGAGAAGAAGTTTTATCTTGGGAGTAAAAAGTAAATGGGCGTTGAAAAGGTATTCAGAGCCGGGATCGACGTCGGTTCCACGACTGTAAAACTCGTCGTCACCGATGATGACGGCAATCTTCTCTACGGCGATTACCGCCGCCATCACGCGCATACGCAGGAAACGCTGGCGGCGCTCCTTGCCGACGCCAAAGGCGTGACGGGAAAATGCCGCCTGCGCGCCCATATCACGGGCTCGGGCGCGATCGGGCTGTCCCGGGCGCTCGGCGTGCCGTTTACGCAGGAGGTCGTCGCCGTCGCCGACGCGATCGCAAAGGATTATCCAAAGACCGATATCGCCATTGAACTCGGCGGCGAAGACGCCAAGATCATCTATTTCAAAGGCGGGCTCGACGAGCGTATGAACGGCGTTTGCGCCGGCGGTACGGGCTCGTTTATCGACCAGATGGCGGATCTGCTCAAAACCGATGCGGCGGGGCTCAACGCCGCGGCAAAGGATTATAAACAACTCTATACGATCGCCGCGCGGTGCGGCGTGTTTGCCAAAACCGATATTCAGCCGCTGATCAACGAGGGGGTATCCCGTGCGGATCTTGCGGCGTCAATTTTTCAATCGGTAGTCAATCAAACCATCTCGGGGCTTGCCTGCGGCAAGCCGATCCGCGGATGCGTGGCGTTCCTCGGCGGGCCGCTGCACTATCTGTCCGAACTCAAAGCGGCGTTTGTCCGCACGCTGCACCTCACGCCGGAAAATATCGTCGATCCCGAAAACTCGCATCTGTTTGCCGCGCTCGGCGCCTCCATGCAGGAGGGCGGCGACGCGCTTGACATCGACGAACTTACCGAAAAACTAAACGTCGGCGTGAAAGTGGATCTTGAGATCAAACGCCTCCGGCCGCTGTTTGAAAACGAGGCGGACTATCGGGCGTTCCTCGACCGCCATGCGGCGGCGACCGTCAAAAAAGCTGACCTTTCCGCCTATACGGGCGACTGCTTTCTCGGCATTGACGCCGGCTCCACAACGACAAAACTCGCCCTGATCGGCGAGAGCGGGGAACTTTTGTATTCCACCTACGACAACAACAGCGGCGACCCGATCGCCGCCGCAAGAGACGCGATCTTGCGCATTGCCGCCGCTATGCCGCCGACGGCGCGTATCGTGCGCGCTTGTTCTACCGGCTACGGCGAAGCGCTCCTCAAAGCGGCGTTTCGTCTGGACGAGGGCGAGGTGGAAACCATCGCCCACACCAAAGCGGCGGCGTTTTTTGACCCGGACGTGGACTGCGTCCTTGACATCGGCGGACAGGATATGAAGTGCATCCGTCTGAAAGACGGCGCGGTGGACGCGGTCATCCTCAACGAGGCCTGCTCCTCGGGGTGCGGCTCTTTCCTTGAAAACTTTGCCGCCTCGCTCGGTATGACGGCAGAAGCCTTTTCCAAAGAGGCGCTCTTTGCCAAAGCGCCGATCGACCTCGGCACGCGCTGTACGGTGTTTATGAATTCCAACGTCAAGCAGGCGCAAAAAGAGGGCGCGCCGGTAGCGGACATCTCCGCGGGGCTGGCTTACTCGGTCATCAAAAATGCACTGTTCAAAGTGATCAAACTCGCCGACGCATCCCGCCTCGGCAAACATATCGTCGTGCAGGGCGGCACTTTTTATAACAAGGCGGTGCTTCGCGCATTTGAGACCATCGCCGACACCGAGGTCGTTTGCCCGGATATTTCCGGTATTATGGGCGCGTTCGGCGCGGCGCTGATCGCCCGTGCGCATTATCACGGGCAGGCGAGCAGTATGCGCCCGATGGACGAGATCAAGGCGCTGACTTACACGTCTAAAGCAACGCGCTGCGGCGGTTGCGAAAACAACTGCATGCTCACGGTCAACACCTTTGACGACGGCAGCCGTTTTATCAGCGGCAACCGCTGTGAAAAAAAGATCGCCACACAAAATTCGGCGCCGAAAGGCTACAATATGTTTGAATTCAAGCGCCGCCGGATGTTTGCGTATGAACCGCTTGCAGAGGAAGACGCGCCGCGCGGCGTGCTGGGACTCCCGCGTGTTCTCAATATGTATGAAAACTATCCGTATTGGGCGACGTTTTTCAAAAAACTCGGCTTTCGCACGGTGCTGTCCCCCTTTTCCTCGCATGCGATCTATGAAAAAGGGATGGAGTCCATCCCCTCGGAGTCGGAGTGCTATCCGGCAAAAATGTCGCACGGTCACGTGCAGTGGCTGTACGAGCAGGGCGTGCGGACCGTGTTTCACCCCTGCGTGTACTACGAATATCAGGAAACGCCGCAGGCGGACAATCATTACAACTGCCCGATGGTGGCGTCCTATGCGGAAAATTTGAAAAACAACGTGGAGGCGGTGACCTCGGGGCAGATGAAATATCTGCGCCCGTTTATCGCGTTTACAAGTGAAAAGACCGCCGAGGATCGTTTGGTCAAATTCTGCCGCGATACGTGGGGGATCCCTGCGGGCGAGGTGCGCGCCGCCGCACGGGCGGCGTTTGCCGAAATGCGCCGCGCCAAGGAAGAGATCACCCGCGAGGGGATGCGCGTGCTTTCCGAAATGCAAAAAGCGGGGCGGCGCGGCATTGTGCTTGCCGGGCGTCCGTACCACATCGACCCGGAGATCAACCACGGCATCCCCGAGATGATCGCCGCATACGGCTTTGACGTCTTTACCGAGGACAGCCTGCCGTACGACGGGCTCGACCGTGCGCGTTCTCTGCGCGTGGTGGATCAGTGGGTATACCATTCCCGCCTTTACAACGCCGCGGAGTTCGTTTGTCAAAACGACCGCCTCGACCTTGTGCAGCTCTTTTCGTTTGGCTGCGGGCTGGACGCCGTCACGACCGACCAGGTGCAGGAGATCCTTGAGGCGGCCGGCAAACTGTATACGGTCCTGAAAATCGATGAGGTCGGCAATCTCGGCGCGGCGCGCATCCGCATCCGCAGTCTGATCGCCGCCATCGGCGAGCGCGGCAAATGCAAGGCTCTTGCAAATGCAAGCCCCGTCGAGTATCGGCGCGTTGAGTTCACCAAGCGGATGTATGACGAGGGCTATACCATCCTCGCACCGCAGATGAGCCCGATCCATTTGGATTTTCTCGTGCCGATCTTTGAAAAATACGGCTACCACGTTGAAATGCTCAACAACGCAACCAAAGGGGCGGTGGACGTCGGACTGCGCTACGTCAACAATGACGCCTGCTATCCTTCGATCGTGATGACGGGGCAGCTGATGGAAGCGGTGCTCTCGGGCAAATACGATACGAACAAACTTGCGCTCCTGATGACGCAGACGGGCGGCTGCTGCCGTGCCAGCAACTATATCGGCTTTATCCGTCGCGCCCTCAAAAACGCGGGGATGGAGCATATCCCCGTCATTTCGCTCAATGCGGGCGGTATGGAGAAAAACGAGGGTTTTCATATCAAGTTGCCGATGCTGATGCAGGGACTTCGCGCCCTCGTCATCGGCGACGTTTTGATGCGTTGCCTTTACCGCACACGACCGTATGAGGTCGTGCCGGGGGCGGCCAACGCCCTGTACGGCAAGTGGAAAAAGATCGCCATGGAAAACTTTGCCGCCGACCGTCCAAAGTACAGTTACAAGGCGCTCTGCCGCGCCATCGTCGGCGAGTTTGACGCTTTGCCGCTTGACGAGCGGCAAAGCAAACCGAAAGTCGGTATCGTCGGGGAGATCCTCGTCAAGTTTATGCCGCTTGCCAACAATCATCTGGTCGACCTGCTGGAGCGCGAGGGCGCGGAAGCGGTCGTGCCGGACTTTATGGATTTTCTTGCCATGTTTGTGTATGACAAGGACTATAAGCACAAATACCTCGGACGGAGTTATTGGCAGTCGGTGATCGCAAAACTCGGTGTTCCCGCGCTGGAGCGCCTGCGCCGACCGGCGGTGGAAGCCTTGCGTGAGAGCAAACGCTTTTCCGCGCCGCAGCGCATCGACCGCATTGCCGCGCCGGTAAAGCCGTTTCTTTCGGTCGGCAATCAGTACGGGGAAGGGTGGTTCCTCTGCGGTGAGATGATCGAACTTTTGCAGGAGGGTGTGGATAACATCGTTTGCATCCAGCCGTTTGCCTGCCTGCCCAATCACGTGATGGGCAAAGGGGTCATCAAGGCGCTGAAAACCGCGTATCCAAACGCCAATATTGCCGCCGTGGACTATGATCCGGGCGCCAGCGAGGTCAACCAGCAAAACCGCATCAAACTGATGCTTGCGGCGGCGAAAAAGAAACTGTAAAAGGCACTTTGCCTTGACAAACGCGTGCGGCTATGGTAAAACTTTGGTATATATCATAAGATCCCGGCGGTACAGTCGCCGGGCAAGGAGGCAATTGAATGAACGGGCAGGATCCTGAGATTTCGACGCTTGCGGCGTCGCGGGAAAAGACCATCGTCAAAACCAGCGTCATCGGTATCGTCGCCAATATCTTTTTGGTGGCGTTTAAGATGTTTGTCGGACTTGTGTCCGGCTCCATCGCCGTCATTTTGGACGCCGTCAACAACCTTTCGGACGCGGCGTCGTCGGTCGTTACCATCATCGGTGCAAAACTCGGCGCAAAGGCGCCGGATAAAAAACATCCGCTCGGCTACGGGCGGATCGAGTATCTGAGTTCCATGATCGTCGCGGCGCTCGTGCTGTATGCCGGCATCACCTCGCTCGTGGAGTCGGTCAAAAAAATCATCTCACCGGAACCCGCCGATTACGGTGCGATTTCCATCATCATCATCGCCGCCGCGATCGCCGTCAAACTTCTGCTCGGGCTGTACGTTAAACGGCAGGGGCAAAAGGTCAATTCCGGCGCGCTCGTCGCCTCCGGCTCGGACGCGCTCTTTGACGCGGTCCTGTCCGCGTCGGTGCTCGCCTCGGCGGTCATCTATCTCGTGTTTCATCTTTCGCTGGAGGCTTACGTCGGCGTTTTGATCGCCGCCTTTATCAACAAGGCGGGGCTTGAAATGATGGTGGAAACGCTCAACGACATCATCGGCAAGAGCGAGGACGGCCAAAGCAGCCCCGCCTTAAAAGAAATCATCTGCGAAGAGGAAGCGGTGCGCGGC
>JAFSUT010000117.1 GCA_017445085.1 Clostridia bacterium
CTTTAACAGCATTTCGGGCGTCAACAGCACCACGTCAAGGGCGGTCGTATATGCCGACCACACCGTAGACGGTGCGGCGGCGCTTGCCGACGCCATCGTTGCCGCACGCGGAAGCAGCGCTTCGCTCGGTTACATTTGCGAGTATATCGGCACAGCGCATACGGCCGCCAACGCGGCGGGCGCCTGCGACAAGTGCGGCAAAGCGCTTGCCTACGTCGGCACGCCGCTGTCGCTCTCGGGCGTGTACACGGACGGGGCGGGCAAACTCCGTTTTGTCACCAACGTTGCGACCGGGGAGAATGATCCCGAGATCGAATATTTCGGCACCTATCTCGTGCCGCTGTCCTATTTCAACGACAACGAACTTACCGCCGCGGGCGGCGAACAACTCGGCGTTGCGCAGGTCAAGTACACGCAGAGCATCGAGAGCGGACGGACATTTGCGGCAGACCTCGTCGATATTCCGGAGGAACATTACGGCACCGAGATCTTTGCCTGGTCGTTTGTCAAGTTTGCGGGCATCGACACGGTGTACACGCAGGTGCTCGGCAGTATTGCACAGAACGGTGCGACTCTGGTCAAAGGAGGGTTTTGAGAAATGAAAACGTATGAACGTCCGCTTGCAAAAGAGATCGAACTTGATCTTTGCGAGGTGATCCTGACCAGCGCGTCGGAGGTGCAAAACCTCGGCGACGTGATCGGCGGCGCCGCAAAATGGCTCGGAGATCTCTGGGGCTGAAAACAAGAACAGTAAAAAAAGGGATGCATTTCAGTGCATCCCTTTTTTGTCCCCCATTTCCCTGCATAAAATAGGTTGACATCGGGGGCGGACGGTGCTATAATATAATGAAATATTTTTTGATCCGCTTTGCGATCATTTATTTTGAAAAGGACATAAAATTATGCAATGGACATCGCTCAATGATCTGCGAGAGAAGTATCTCTCCTTCTTTGAATCCAAGGGACATCTCCGTCTGCCGTCCTTCCCGCTCATCCCGCAGGGGGACAAGTCGCTCCTCCTCATCAACTCGGGCATGGCGCCGATGAAAAAGTTCTTTACCGGCGAGGCGGAGCCTCCCCGCCGCAGAGTGACCACCTGTCAAAAGTGCATCCGCACGCCCGACCTTGAGCGCGTCGGACATACCGCACGGCACGGCACTTATTTTGAAATGCTCGGCAACTTCTCGTTTGGCGACTATTTCAAAAACGAGGCGATCCCGTGGGCGTGGGAATTTCTCACCGAGTGCATCGGTATTCCCGCCGAAAAACTCTATCCCTCGATTTACGAAAACGACGAGGAAGCCTTTGAGATCTGGACGAAAAAGGTCGGCGTCCCCGCCGAAAAGATCACCCGCCTCGGCAAAGAGGACAACTTTTGGGAACACGGCAGCGGTCCTTGCGGCCCCTGCTCCGAGATCTATTTTGACCGCGGCGAGAAGTACGGCTGCGGCAAACCCGACTGCAAGCCGGGCTGTGACTGCGACCGCTTTATGGAGATCTGGAACAACGTGTTCTCGCAGTTCAACAACGACGGCAACGGCAACTATACCGAGCTTGCGCAAAAGAACATTGATACCGGTATGGGACTTGAACGCCTTGCCTGCGTGATGCAGGGGGTAGACAACCTCTTTGAGGTGGATACCGTGCGCAAGATCCTCGATACCGTCTGCGAGATCGCGGGCAAGACCTACGGCGCCGACGCAAAAAACGACGTGTCCATCCGCGTGGTCACCGACCATATCCGCTCGGCGACCTTTATGATCTGCGACGGGGTCAAGCCCTCTAACGAAGGGCGCGGCTACGTGCTCCGCCGCATCCTCCGCCGCGCCGCGCGGCACGCAAAACTCCTCGGCATCAACCACGCCTTCCTGTCCGATCTGTGCGAGGTCGTCATCGAGCAAAACATCGGTCCATATCCGGAACTCGGGGAAAAGCGCGACTACATCAAAAAGGTCATCGCGATGGAAGAAGAACGCTTTGACGCTACGGTAGACGCCGGACTTGCGATCCTGCAGGAGGTCATCGCCGCCGCAAAGAAGAACGGCAAGACCGTCATCGACGGCGCGGACGTCTTCAAGTTGCAGGATACCTTCGGCTTTCCGATCGACTTGACGCGGGAGATCGCCGAGGAAGCCGGCATGACGCTCGATGAAGAAAAATTTGACCAACTGCTTGCCGAGCAGAAGACGCGCTCGCGCGAAAACCGCAAGAATATCGGCGGTTGGAGCGAGTCCTCAAAGACCCTCCTCTCCGCCCTGCAGAAAACCGACTTTGTCGGCTATGCGCAGACCGCCGCCGAGGGCAAGATCCTTGCCATCATCGACGGCGACGAAATGCTTGACAGTATCAACGAGGGCGACTTTACACTGATCCTTGATCAAACGCCTTTTTACGGCGAGGGCGGCGGTCAGGTCGGCGATACCGGCACGATCTTTGCCGACGGCGCTTCGGCGACCGTGCTGGATACCAAAAAGACCGACGGCGTGTTCATCCACATCTGCCATATGGAAACGGGGACGCTGCGTGTCGGACAGGGTGTGACGGCAAAGATCGACGTTGCCCGTCGGGACGCCATCCGCCGCAATCACTCGGCGGCGCACCTGCTCCACGGCGCGCTGCGCCGTGTCCTCGGCACGCACGTCGAGCAGGCAGGTTCCTACGTGGACGAGTTTGAGTGCCGCTTTGACTTTACGCACTTTTCCGCGATGCGCCCCGAGGAAGTGGAAGAAGTGGAACGCCTCGTCAATGAAGCGATCCTTTCGGGCACGGAGGTCGTCACCACGGTGACCGACCCCGAGACCGCGAAAAAATCGGGCGCGATGGCGCTGTTTGGCGAAAAGTACGGCGACCGTGTCCGCATGGTCAAGATGGGCGAGTATTCGACCGAACTTTGCGGCGGTACGCATATTGACAATATCGCAAAACTCGGACTGTTCAAGATCATTTCCGAGGGGTCGGCGGCGGCAGGCGTCCGCCGCATCACGGCAACAACGGGCTTTGGCGTTCTCCGCCTCCTTGCCGAGAGCGAAAAGAACGCTGCGGAAACCGCGGCAGCGCTCAAAAGCCCGAGCGTAAGAGAAAATGCAAACCGTGCGGCGGCGCTGCAAAACGAGATCAAGGCGCTTCGCCGCGATCTGGACGCCGCAAACGCAAAACTTTCGCAAAACGCGCTCGCCTCGATCGCGGACAGCGCGACCCCCGTCGGCGGCACGGAGTTGATCTGCGCCAAGATCGACGGCGGCGGCGACGCCGCGCGCGCCCTGTGCGACGAGATCAAGGCGAAAAATGATAAGGCTGTCGCCGTGATCGCGGCAGTGGACGGCGGCAAAGTCAGCTTTGCGGCTTGCGCCGGCAAAGACGCCGTGGCGCTCGGCGCGCACGCGGGCAAATTGGTCGGCGCTGTGGCAGCCATCACCGGCGGCCGCGGCGGCGGACGTCCGGACGGCGCCATGGCGGGCGGTGCGGACGCATCCAAAGTGGAAGAGGCGCTGGCAGCAGCGGCAAACTTCCTCTCCGCCATGCTGAAATAATATCGAGCACCGGAAAATTTCGGACGGCGCCCGCGCGGGGGCGAAAACCGCCGCGCGGACGCTGAAATCTCCCGAAAAACACACGGGAGAGGTGAAATTAAAAAAAAGTCTTGACAAAGCGTTTTGATTTCACTATAATATAGTAGTCTAATTGTGAATACACGCGGAGTTATTCGCTTCCGAATTCTTGCAAGGAGGTGCAAATCATGCTGAGAACCTATCAACCTAAAAAGCGTCAGAGAAAAAAGGAACACGGCTTTATGAAGAGAATGAAGACGGCTGACGGCAGAAAGGTACTTAAGAGACGTCGCGCTAAAGGCAGAGCAAGACTCACGTACTGATTTTTGCAAACATGCTCCCGCCGGGAGTTTCAAATCTCCGATAACGCGTCCCTCGCGGTTATCGGGGTTTTTGATTATAGAGACTTTTTCAAAAACACAACGGAAGGAATCGACCGTGAAATACCGAGCGATTTGCGAAAACCACCTGTATTCCAAGGCGTACAAAAAGGGCAAGCGCATCATCACAAAGACCGTGGCGGTCTACGTACTGCCGGATTATAAACGGCGCGCGCTGATGCTGCAAAATCCCGAAAAAAAGTATATCAACCGTATCGGACTGACCGTCGGCAAAAAAGTCGGCGGCGCGGTCGTCCGCAACCGTGCAAAGCGCGTCCTGCGGCACGCTTACCGCGAGATCGACAAAACCCGCGGCGTGAAAACGGGGCATCTCATCGTGCTTGTCGCGCGTGAAAACATCGTCGGCAAAAAGACCGCCGACGTCGGGCGCGACCTCGTTTACGCCCTGCGAAAACTTGAACTGTTATGCGATACTGTATGATTTTTTTGATACGGCTGTATCGAAAATGGATCTCTCCGCTCAAACCGAACTGTTGCAGGTTTACACCGACCTGTTCTGCCTACGCCATGGAGGCGTTTACAAAACGTGGCTTTTTTTGCGGCATGATCCTCACCGTGTGGCGCATTTTGCGCTGCAATCCCTTTTGCGAGGGCGGGTACGATCCTGTACCCGACAGAGGATTTCGCCGCGTAAAACAGAATACGGCGGAGCGTTTTGCCGATGACGGCAAACAAAACGACACAATCGAAAAGTAAGGACACGGCAGGGAAGAGCGATCGCTTTTTCGACCTGCCGCAGAAAGGAATCCCGAAAGCAAGATGTTTGATATTATCAACGTTCCCTTTGCGTATGTCATGCGTTTCTTTGATGGGTTTACCCACAGTTACGCATTGTCACTTTTGCTGTTTGCGATCCTCGTCAAGCTGATTTTCGTTCCGCTTGGCATAAAGCAACAGAAAAATCAGATCAAACAAGCTTCCCTCCGTCCAAAGGAGGAGGTCATCCGCCGCAAGTATGCGGGGCGCACCGACAAGGCGACCCAGCAGAAAATGCAGCAGGAGATCATGGATCTCTACCAAAAAGAGCATTTCAACCCGATGGGCGGATGCTTGCCGCTCATCATCCAACTGGTCGTCATTATGGCGCTGTACAGCATCATCCGCCAGCCGCTCACCTATATCTGCGGTCTCACGGGCGACCGTTTGCAGGAATTTGCCGTCACGCTGTTTGCGCAGAAAAATCCGGGCTTTGCAATCAATATCCCCGATTTTATTGCCAATCTCGGCAGTATGACCGACGCATTCAAAAACAGTGACGCTTATACCGAATTTGCCAAATTCTTCAGTTCTCTGCGCGCCGATCAGATCTCGGTCATTTCCACGCCCGAGTTTGCCACGGTAAGCGGGCAGTTCCCCGAGCTTGCCAACCTGCCGAACTTTAATTTCTTCGGTCTGGATCTTGCCGTCACGCCGAGCAGCGTGTTCGGTCAGTTCAGGGAGGGCGCGGTCGGCTTTGGTTCCGTCGCGCTGTACGCGATCATCCCGGTGGTCTGCTGCGTCGTGCAGTTTTTCACCACCAAACTCACCCGCAAGTTTACCTATCAGTCGCAGGCAACTGCCGGCGCCGATACTTCGCTGAAAATGATGGATTGGGCGATGCCGCTCATGTCCCTCTTCTTCTGTTTTACCTTTTCCAGCGCCATCGGTCTTTACTGGATCTACCAAAACGTGCTTTCGTTTGCGCAAACGGTGATTCTCGCCAAACTGATGCCCCTGCCGACCTTTACGCCGGAGGAGATCCGTGCGTTTGAAAAAGAGGTCAAGGCAAAAGACGCACCGGTTAAGCGCGGAGAGATGCGCCGCGTCCGCTCGCTTCACCATATTGACGACGATGACTACGACGAATTGCCGAGTGTAAAGAGCGAGCGCAAAGCCTCTTCCGCACCGTTGCTGAACGGCGAGGCGGTCAACCTCAAAGACGAGAGCGACAAAAAGAAAAAATAAGGAGTTTATACTTTTTATATGGTAACTGAAATTTATGCAACCGGCAAAACCGTGGAAGACGCGGTTGCCGAACTGAAAAACAAACTTTGTGTGGACGACCTCGACAACGTCGAGTGGAATGTCGTCAACGCCGGCAAAAAAGGCGGTCTGTTCGGCATCGGCGCCGTACCTGCCAAGGTCGTGGCGTTTGTGGAGACCCCCGATGAAGCGCCCGCACCCGCGCCTGTCAAAGAAAAGCCGCAGAAAAAGGCGGACGGCGAGGACAAGCGGCAGGTCGCGCCGAAAAATGAAAAAAAGCACGAGGAAAAGCGTGCGCCGAAAGCCGAAAAAACGGCGAAAACCGAAGCCGCGCCGCGTGCGGAAAAACCGAAAAAGCCGAAAGCCCCGACCACCGAAAAAGAAGTTGCGGCGGCGCTGAATTTTGTCAATACGCTGGTCAAAAATCTGGAGATCGAAGTCAGCGCGACCGTCGGCACGGATGAGGAAAACGGCAGTTGCATCACGGTTGCCGGCAAGGACGCCGGCGTCCTCATCGGGCATCACGGCGAAACGCTGGACGCCGTGCAGTATCTTGCCAACCTCGCCGCCAACCGCGCCGAGGGCAGAGACGATCACGAGCGCATCACCGTGGATATCGAGGGCTACCGTGAAAAGCGTGAGGAAACGCTGCGCGCACTTGCAAAGCGCAAGGCGGAGCAGGTCCAAAAATACGGCAGAAGCGTTATGCTGGAGCCGATGAATCCCTATGAGCGCCGCATTATCCACTCGGAAGTGCAAAACATCGAGGGCGTGTCCACCAATTCCATTGGCACCGATTCCAACCGCAAGGTCGTCATTTTCCTGACCGAAAAGGGGATGGGGCGCCTGCCGCAGAGAGGCGAACACAGAAGAGGCGATAACCGCCGCCGCGGTCGCCGCGGTGCAAAACCGCAGACCGAAGCGCCGGCAGAAACGCCGACAGAAACGCCTGTGGAAGCGTCGGCACAAACCGCGCCGGACGGCGAATAAAACAATATCGGAGGGACTATGGAAAACAGTTTCACAAATACCATAGCCGCCGTTTCCACACCGCGCGGCACAGGCGGTGTGGCGTTGATCCGTATATCAGGGGAAGAAGCAGCGGCCGTCGCAGGTCGCTGCTTTTCTCCCAAATGCGGAAAAAACGTCGGGGAACTCCGTGCCCGTACCGCCTATTTCGGCGATATTTTGTATCAGGGCGAAGTGATCGACGACGGGATGCTTACGGTGTTTCCGGCGCCGGCGTCCTACACGGGGGAAACCGTGGCGGAGATCTGCTGCCACGGCGGTATGCTGGTAACGGCGCGCGTTCTGGAAGCGGTGTTTGCCGCCGGGGCGGTGCCTGCCGGTCCCGGGGAGTTTACCCGCCGCGCGTTTGTCAACGGCAAACTTTCGCTGACGCGTGCGGAGGCTGTGGCGGAGATTTTGGATGCAAAGAGCGACGCGCAGCTGAAAATCGCCGCCGCCAACCGCCGCGGCGCACTTGCCGATAAGATCTCGGCGGCGTCGGCGGCGCTGACGTCGCTTTGCGCCGCCGTCTATGCCCGCATCGACTATCCCGACGAGGATCTCGGCGAGATCTCGGATGAGGAATTTCGCACGCGTGCGCTTGCCGTCCTGGAAAATCTAAAGCGCCTTGCCGCTACCTACCGTGCGGGCAGTGCGATCTTTGCGGGCGTGCGCACGGTCATCTGCGGTGCGCCCAACAGCGGCAAAAGTTCACTCTACAACTTGATTTCCGGCGAGGACGCCGCTATCGTCACCGAAATTGCCGGGACAACGCGCGACGTGCTCGAGCGGGATATCCCGCTCGGCAAAGTCCTCCTCCATCTGTGCGATACGGCGGGCATCCGCGAGACCGAAGATACCGTGGAAAAGATCGGCGTTGCGCGCACGGTGGAAAAACTCGGCGCGGCGGAACTTTTGTTTTGTATGTTTGACGCGTCAAAACCCTTTGACGATGCGGACGCCGCCGTTTGCGAGGATATTTCGGCGGCGCCGGGCGTAAAGATCGCCCTCCTCAACAAATGCGACCTTGCGTGCGGGGACTTTGCCCTGCCGGAAAAATTTGCGGCGCAGTTTCATCGCATCCTGTCCGTTTCCGCAAAGGAGGGCGTCGGGATCGAGGCGCTGCGCGACTGCGTTGAAGATCTCTTTATCGGGGAGTCCATCGGTCTTGACGACGGCGCCGTGGTGACACAGGCGCGCAGTTACGCGGCGCTCTGCGATGGGATCCGGTATGTAGAGGATGCCGTCGCCGCCGTGGGCGGATACGGCACCGATCTTGCCGCAAGCGATCTTGAACGTGCCATCGCGATCCTTGCCGAACTTGACGGCAGGAGCGTCACCGCGGAGATCGTTGATGAAATTTTCAGCCATTTCTGCGTCGGCAAATAAACGATCAAAGTTTGTGCCGCGGCATAATGACAAAGATGAAAACGACAAAGGCAACGACGATCAGCACCGCCAAAACGATGGCGATGATTTGCCCCATGGTGCCGTTTTCTGCGGCGGTGACGACCGCCTCCCCCATTTCTTCGATCGGCGCGTCTTCACCGGGCGGCGTCGCCGTGCCGGTGTACTGACCGTCTGAGAGCGGCATATCGCCGTTTTCTTTACCGAGGTCGCCGAGATCGGCGGCGCGGCAAAGCAGCGTGACGGGCGAGCACAGCAAAAGCAGTGCAAGCAAAAGGCAAAGCCGTTTCGTACTCTGTTTCATTTTGGTTTCCTTTCATTTTGAGATTGCAATAACAGTATGCACGGCTTGAAAATGAAAAAGTCCAAGGAGTTTTTGCATGGAGAGTAAAAAATTTGCAAAAAACGACAGCGGTTTCGTCTGTAAAAACTGCGGGCGGCAGGTTCTGCCGCTCGGCACGTCCTCGCGCAATCATTGTCCGTTTTGTCTTTGCTCCATCCATATCGACAACAATCCCGGCGACAGGGCAAATCCCTGCCACGGGATCATGGATCCGTTTTTTGTGGAGGTCAGCGCCAAAAAGGGCTACGTCATTTTGCACCGCTGCCGCAAATGCGGCGCGGTCAAGCGCAACCGTGCGGCAAACGACGCCCGCGTCCAACCGGATGATCTGGATCTGATCATTCGCCTCTCGGCAGGCGACCTTCCTTCCAAAAATTCGTATTGAAAAACGCTGCGGAATATGCTAAAATGTAGAAAAAGCGTGCTTTGCGGAGAGGGATGATACGGATGAAACATTGCGGATGGCTAAACGCCATCGTGTTTTGTCTCGCCCTCTCTGCTTTTTTAACGGCTTGCGCACCGCAAAACGGCGGCGGCGCCGCCGAAGTCCCGGCGGCGTTTTCGCTGTCCCCCGACGCGGTGGTCGAGGTCGTCGCCACCGAGCGCTCGCAGATCGAAACCACGGCGTCCGGCGCCGCCATTTATACCGAGGCGCCCGAAGTCATCGTCACGGGGGCTTTGCAGCCGGCAGAAACGCAAAAAACGCCAAAGGCGGATACAACGCCCGAAAAAAACTACTACACCGTCAAGTTTGTGGACAGCGACGGCTATACGGCGCTCTCCGTACAGTCGGTGGAGGCGGGGCAGGACGCCGTGCCGCCCCGTATGCCGGGGAAAAAAGACGGGCTTTCGTTTCAGGGGTGGAACAAATCCTATACCAATATCTCGCAAAATATGATCGTCACCGCGATCTATGCCGAAAAAACCTATACGGTCTCATTTTATGACGCAAGCGGGATGATCTTGAAAGAAACGCGCGTACCCTACGGCGGCAGCGTTGCGGCGCCGGAGATCCCGCGGCACAAGTACGTCGTCTTTGACGGCTGGTCGGAGATGGCGGATGAAGTGACGGCGGATATCAGCACGTACGCGATGTATGCGCTGCCGGGCGGCGTGCGTGAGCTTTCGCTCAAAGCCGCGTATGAAGACGGTCTGATGATGATCGGCGACTCCATCGCAGGCGTCGACGCTGGGCGCTATTTCCATGACGGCGAGATCTCGGTGGACGGCGCCGTTTACACCGACGTTTTGTGCGGCAATTTCCAGGACAGATTGACGATCGCAAACTTCGGTTTTTCGCGCTTTTCGGGGACGTTTGTTTCGGTCGGTGAGGAGGGGACTACGCTTTCCCTCACCGTAGAATGTGACGGCAAGACGGTGTATACCGATACGCTCGACGGGGCGCAGGCGCACCCCTTTTCGGTCCGCCTTGCGGGCGTTGGCATTTTGCGGATCAAACTTGAAACCTATAAAGACGGCGTCCTGTATGAGTCGGCGGTGGAAGACTGCCTCGGCGGCATTGCGGACGGCAAATTTGAAAGTTGATACAAACAGAAGGGAACAGACAAAAATGAAACTTTTAGAGGATAAGATCAGGGCGGACGGCAAAGTGTATGACGGTGACATTTTGAAAGTGGACAGTTTTGTCAATCACCAAATCGACGTGCCCCTGATGAATGAACTTGCCAAGGAGTTTTATCATCGGTTTGTCGATAGCGGCGTCAACAAGATTTTGACGATCGAGGCGTCGGGCATCGGCATCGCCAGCCTTACGGCACAGTATTTCACGGCGCCGGTGGTCTTTGCAAAAAAGTCGCGCTCGGCAAATCTCGCGCCCGACGTTTATACGGCAAAGGTGATCTCGTACACGCACGGCAATACCAATAATATTCTCGTGTCCAAAGACTATCTCGGCGCAAACGATCGTGTGCTGATCATCGACGACTTTCTTGCCACGGGGGAGGCGCTGTTTGGACTTTGTGACCTTGTCGCGCAGGCGGGGGCAACCCTCTGCGGCGCGGGCATATTGATCGAAAAGGCGTATCAGGCGGGCGGCAAGACGGCGAGAGAACGCGGTATTCGCGTGGAATCGCTTGCGCGCGTCGCCTCGATGAGCCAAAAGGACGGCATCACGTTTGTGGAAGAATAAAATCGAACAAAACGAAAGATATTACAAAAAACAGGCACGCAAACCATAGTTTGCGTGCCTATATTTTTTATTTCGTTTTTCGGGCGGGGCTCCCGTCGGAAAAACATCTTAAAAGTCGCAAGCGGCCGAGTAGGACGCGAGTGGACGACTTACTCCGCTTCAAAATGCAAGCATTTTGAAGTGACTCTTTTATTTGCTTGCTTCTTCAACGGCAACGGCAACGGCGACGGTCGCACCGACCATCGGGTTGTTGCCCATACCGATCAGCCCCATCATTTCAACGTGTGCCGGAACCGAGGACGAACCTGCAAACTGCGCGTCCGAGTGCATACGACCCATGGTATCGGTCATACCGTAGCTGGAAGGACCTGCCGCCATGTTGTCGGGGTGCAGGGTACGGCCCGTACCGCCGCCCGATGCGACCGAGAAGTACTTATTGCCGTTTTCCACGCACCACTTTTTGTAGGTGCCGGCAACGGGATGCTGGAAGCGCGTCGGGTTGGTCGAGTTACCGGTGATGGAAACGCCGACGTTTTCCATCTGCATGATGGCAACGCCTTCGGGCACGTTGTCTGCGCCGTAGCACTTGACAGCGGCACGCGGACCGTCCGAAAATGCCGTTTCTTTTACGACTTTGACGGTTTCGGTGTAGGGGTCAAACTCGGTCTGGCAGTAGGTAAAGCCGTTGATGCGCGAAATGATATACGCGGCGTCCTTGCCGAGACCGTTGAGGATAACGCGGAGCGGTTTTTTGCGGACCTTGTTTGCGTTGAGCGCGATCTTGATAGCGCCCTCGGCGGCTGCAAAGGACTCGTGTCCTGCGAGGAAGCAGAAGCACTCGGTCTCCTCGGAGAGGAGCATCTTGCCGAGGTTGCCGTGGCCGAGACCGACTTTGCGGTTTTCGGCGACAGAACCGGGGATGCAGAACGCCTGGAGTCCTACGCCGATCTTTGCGGCGGCGTCTGCCGCCTTGGTCGCGCCGCTCTTGATGGCGATCGCCGCGCCGACGGTGTACGCCCATTTGGCGTTTTCAAAACAAATCGGTTGAATGTTTTCGACCAAGTGATAGATATCGAGACCGGCGGCTTCGGTAATTGATTTTGCTTCTTCGATGGACTTGATGCCGTATTCGTTCAAAACAGCCAGAATTTGTTTTTCTCTGCGTTCATAAGATTCAAATAATGCCATGCTTGTCA
>JAFSUT010000118.1 GCA_017445085.1 Clostridia bacterium
CGTAGATCTGATCGAAACTCTTGCTGTGGTTGTACATCTTGTTGTAGAGCGAATAGATGGACTTGATGCGCCCGGTGAGTTCAAAGTGCATCCCGCTCTCCCGCAGTTTTTGCTCAATGCTCACCTTGGCGTCGGTCAGGGGCTTGCGCGACTGCCCGTAGCGCTCCTCAATGCGATTTTTGACCTCGTTGTACCCGATCGGGTCGAGGTAGGAGAGCGAGAGGTTTTCCAGCTCGGTTTTGATAAAACTGATACCGAGTCTGTGCGCCAGCGGCGCGTAAATATACATCGTTTCCAGCGCGATGGCACGGCGGCGCTCCTCGCTTTTGGCGCCGAGCGTGCGCATATTGTGCAGCCGGTCGCAGAGTTTGATAAAGATCACGCGGATATCCTTGGACATGGCGAGGAGCATCTTGCGGATGTTTTCGATCTTTTCCTCTTCCTTGTCCTCCACGTCGATGGAAACGAGTTTGGTCAGCCCGTCCACCAGCATCGAAACTTCCTTGCCAAAGCGCGCGGCGATCTCTTCCAGGCTCGTTTTGTCCGCGCAGTCCTCCACCGTGTCGTGCAGCAGCGCCGCGCAGATACTGTCGGTATCCAGCCCGAGCTGCACCACGATCTGCGCCACCGCCACGGGGTGCGAAATGTACGGCTCGCCGCTCTGCCGCATCTGCCCGGCGTGAAGCTGTGCCGCATAGTCGTACGCGGCGCGGATCTTTTCTGTATTATAGTTTCTGCCGCTTGCCGATATGCATTCTTCCAGCGGCGTCCAAACGGGATCTGTCATCGTATGCCTTTCCGCGCGGATCATCTCGTCATCTGCCCGCGCAATTTACGGAGAAACGTCGATTTATCAAGGTCAGCCTTTTTCTGCTGCGTATACAGTTTGAATCGGTACACTTCGGGAGCAAGTTCCTCCATACCGACGATATTGAGTTCAAGAAACACCTGCAGGATCACGCGGAGTTTGAGGTAGCCGATCGCATGGATCTCACGGTCGCGCATCAGCATTTCGCGCACTGAAAAACTGTCCTCGTCATACCGTACCTGGCGGCTGATAAAGCGGAACACCGTGCCGAACTCCTCATGGCTCGGCAGGACGTTTTCGCCCTCGTCAAACGGTGCGCCGCCTTTGATCTGCGCATAGCGGGTCTGCAGAATGCGAAAGTCCTGCGCATCCTTTTCACAAAGCCGAACGTCCCGTACGACGAGCTGCGCCGTGCGGATATCGTTGAACACGTTGACGTCGATACTGCCGAGCAGATCCACCGTATCCCCCGCGTACACGCCCGCGTCTTTGGGCGAACAGCCGAAATACATCGCGCACAGCGGGCGCTCGCCCGCGCGTTCGATCATCAGTTTGGTATGCTTGCCGAAACTGATGGACTGCACCTCCAGCAGTTTTGCCCCGCGCACGACAAAGGTCGGCGTGGGGTTGGAGACCCCGTAGGGTTCGAGCAGGCGGATCTCCTCCGCGTTTTTCAACGTGACCTCCTCGGGCGAGATCTCAAAATCGGCGTCCAGCGTCGGCACGCGGTCTGCCGCCGAGAAATGCGCACGCGCATAATCGTTGATGCGCTCGCGGAAGGCGTCGATGTTCTCCCGCCGCACCGAAAGCCCCGCGGCAAGTTCGTGCCCGCCGTACTTTTCGAGGAGATCGCCGCAGGAGACCAGCGCGTCCACAAGGTTGAGCCCTTTGACCGAGCGCCCGCTCCCCTTGCCGACGTCCACGTCGCCGTCGCTCTGCGCGCCGTCAAACGAAATGAGGATGGACGGCAGTCCGAACTTTTCGGTGATCCGCGAGGACACGATGCCGATAACGCCGTGATGCCAGTTGTCCGCGGCAAGCACGATGACGGGATACCGCTCAAAATCATGCTCCGCCTCGATCTGCGCATACGCTTCGGCGGCGATGCGGTTTTCCTCGGTCTGCCGCTCGCGGTTGATGTCGCACAGACGTGCGGCGATCTCGTTGGCTTTTTCCCGTGAGTCGGTGAGGAAAAGTTCCACCGCCTGCCCCGCCGAGCTGATGCGCCCCGCCGCATTGATGCGCGGCGCCAGCGTATAGCCGATAAATCCGGACGTGATCTTCGGCATCCGCGGATTTTTCGTGCCGTCCGGCTTTTTCGACACCGCTTCCAGCAGGGCAAGCAGTCCGACACGCTCTGTTTTTTCGATCTGGCGCAGTCCATACGCGACGATCAGGCGGTTTTCGTCTTTGATTGGCATAACGTCCGCGATCGTACCGATGGCGACGAGGTCGGCGTACCGGCGGCAGATACTGCGCACCGCCTCCGCCTCGGGCAGGTCGTGCTGTACGCTCTCAAACGCGCAAAGCAGTTTGAACACCACGCCAACGCCCGCCAGTTCCTTAAACGGATAGCCGCAGTCGGGTCGGCGCGGATTGACCACTGCGCAGGCTTGCGGCAGCTGTCCGTGGCACTCGTGGTGGTCGGTGACGACCACGTCCACCCCGCGTGACGCCGCGTGGGCGATCTCCGCCGAGGAGGTGATGCCGGTATCCACCGTGACGATGAGTTTTGCCCCCTCGTCGCAAAGGCGGTCCACCGAGCCCTCACTCATCCCGTACCCCTCGCCCATACGGTTGGGGATATAGTAGCCGACGTCGGCGCCCTGTGCCGAAAGATACAGGTACAAAATGCTGACCGAGGTCACGCCGTCCACGTCGTAGTCGCCGTAAATGACGATGCGCTCGTGCTTTTGCACCGCCGCGGCGATCCGTGCGACCGCTTTATCCATGTCGCGCAGCAGCATCGGGGAATGGAGCATTTCCTCCTCCATACGCAAAAAGCGCAGGGCGCTCTCCGTGTCCCCGTAGCCGCGCACTTCCAAGAGTCCCGCCGTCAGCGTACCCACGCCGAGCGCGGCGGCAAGCGCCGCGGTACTCTCCCCGCGGCTGCCGTTGATATTCCATTTTTTCTGCATGATCTATCTCCGAAATTTTAATAATAAACGACGTTTTGCGGCGTTTCCCCGCCGGCGGGCGCGCCCTCACTTTCAGGCGCGATCCATAGAAAAGGCGAAAAGCAGAAAAGCCTCGGTTCGTTCTTCGCCGCGCACTTTGACAGCGCAAAACGCTCACTGCTTTGATCTAACTCTGTGGGTTTCCACCTCATCCGTCTTGCCTACGGCAAGCCACCTTCCCCTCGAGAGGGAAAGGCTTATTTCGGGCGGTCGCATTTTTCCGACCGCCCGCTTTTATCATCGAAAATCAAGAAAACGGACGGAATTTTGCCATGATCGCCTCGGCGATGCGAAGTCCGTCCACCGCCGCCGAGGTAATGCCGCCGGCGTAGCCTGCGCCCTCGCCGCCGGGATAAATATCGTCTGTGCCTTCCATCGTGAGCGCCTGCGTGCGCAGGATCCGCACGGGCGCGCTCGTGCGCGTTTCGACCCCAGAAAGCAGGGCGTCCGCACGGTCAAAGCCGGGGATCTTTTTGCCGAAAGCGCGCAGTCCGCCGCAAAGCGTTTCGGCAAGCGGCGCAGGGAAAAGCGCGCGCAGATCCGTCGGGCGCACGCGCCCGTTCATATAGGTCGGGCAGACATCACCGATCGCCTTGCAGTCCCTGCCGGCGAGAAAATCGCCGAGCGTGGACACGGGCGCGGCGTAGGTGCCGCCGCCGGCGGCAAACGCCTTTTGCTCCAGCGTGCGCACAAAGTCGATGGCGCGTTCCGGCGTGCCGCCGAAATCGCCGCGAAAGACCGAAACACAGACTGCGCTGTTGGAGTTTTCACCGTCTCTTGCAAAGCGGCTCATCCCGTTGACGCAAAGCCCGCCGCGCTCGGAAGCGCCGCAGACCACTTCGCCCCCGGGGCACATACAAAAGGTATACACGCCGCGCACCTTGGTATTCCACGAGAGATTGTACTCGGCGTAGGGCAGATTTTTCGTGCCGGCAAACCGCCCGTACAGGGCGCGGTCGATGTCGGCTTTTTTATGCTCGACGCGCAGTCCGACCGAAAAGTCCTTTGCCGTGATATGCACGCCGCGCAAAAGGAGTTCGGCGTACGTATCGCGGGCGCTGTGCCCGATGGCAAGCACAAGGGCGCTTGTGAAAAAGTCGCCCGCCGTCGTTTTGATCCGCCGGCTGCCGTTTTGCATTTCCGCATAGCCGAGAAAGCGCGTGCCGTAATGGATCTCTCCACCGAGCGCAAGGATCTCGGCGGCGACGTTTTTGACCACCGTGCGCAAAATATCGGTGCCGATATGCGGCTTTGCGTTTGTCAGGATCTCGCGCGGCGCACCGAGGCGCGCAAAGGTCGAAAGCACGAAAGCAGAGCGGCTGTCCCCGATGCGCGTGACAAGTTTCCCGTCCGAAAAGGTGCCCGCGCCGCCCGCGCCGAACTGGATATTGGAGTTTTCATCAAGGTCGCCGCCGCCGTAAAACGCGTCTACGTCACGCACACGCGTATCCACGTCCGCGCCGCGCTCGATCACGATCGGGCGGTAGCCCTCCCTAGAGAGGAGGAGCGCGCAAAACATACCGCACGGACCGAAACCGACGATCAGCGGCCGCTCGCAAAGCGGCGCCGTGCCGTGCGAGAGCGTCAGTTCTTCCGCCGCCGCGCGGCGCAGCTGCAACCGTTTTTCGATCTGCGGCTTGATCTCGTTTTCACTTGTAAAGAGCACCGCGTACACAAGGCGCACGTCCTCTTTTTTGCGGGCGTCCACACTGCGGCGAAAAACGGCAAGATCCCGCGCGGCGATCCCGCTTGTGCGTAAGCATTTTGCCGCGGCGGCAAGCGCCTCGTCCCGCCCGCTGTCGGGCGGCAGTGAGATGCCGCCGAGAATGTATTTCGTCATTTTTCGATCATCACCGTCACCGTGTATTCGCCGATCTCATACACGCTGTCCTTGTATTTGTCCGCAACGCGCACTTCGACGGGGATCTGCAAAGCGCCGGTGAGCCCGGAGAAATTGAGGTCCGCCGAAAGCGAAATATCCGCCGCCGTCACCTCTGCGGCAAGCGCCGTCGGCGCGCGCAGTACCAGGTGCAGCGTGTCGGTGAGCAGTCGGTAGGACAGCCCGTTGGGATTGGAAACCGCAAGATTTTCGGCAAGGTCGCCGACCACCAGATTTTTCTTGACGGTACCCTTGTGCGTGATCGAAATGGTCGCCGTACTCTCGCCGCTGATGTTTTCCATCCCGTCGGGCAGGGCGATCGCCACGGTTTTATTTTCGTCGCCGCTGACCGTCTTTTCGTCGATCGTGGCGATCTCCACCGAGGTCACCCCGTCCAAAACTTTGGGGTCGGCGCGCACGGCGATCGCCGCGGGCTTGACCGTCACGCTCGCGTTTGAGGAATTCAGATACCCGTATTTATACCCGACGTCCAGCGACAGCGTCTTATGTTCGTATACCGGGACGGTCACGCCGACCGTCGACTGGGAAAGTGTGATATAGGGGTTGTCGATCGGCTGCCCGCTCTCGCTGCAGGCGACGAGGGCGCCGCGCGCGGTGATGCCCGAGGAGAGTTTGCCGAGGCGCAGGTCAACGCCGGCGTACGCCGCGGCAGAGATGGCGGCGGACGGACCGCTGATCGTCACCGACGTCGTATCAAAGGCGGGCGTGCCGAGTTCCAGCGCGTTGTCGAGCGTATATTCAAGCGCGCCGATCTTGACGGGGATCGTCTTGGCGGCGATCTGGTCGATGTAGACCTCCACCGTCATCGGGCTGTAGTTTTTCAGGGTGCATCCCGACGGCGTCGTCACCGAAAGCGGGAGCGTATAGGTGCCCGCCTCGGTGATCTTGCCGACGTCCACGCTCACCGAAACGTCCGAGAGCGAGTAGGAGACGAGTTCGCTTTTTCTGCCGCTGACCGTGATGCTTGCCGATGAGGTAATGCCGCCCATCACCGACAGATTTTGCTCGCCCGAGAGGACGGCGCCGTTTTCCACCGTGATCGGCACGTCCGAAAAGATGCGCTCATAGTCGGCGGTCGTGTCGTTTGCCATGACGTACAGCCAAATGAGGACGGCGATCAGCACGCACAGGATCCGCGGCACGAGGTCTGTGGTGCGGAGGCGCTTTTTGACAAGCGTCCCCTCGCGTTTGATTTCACCGGTCGTATTTTTCATCCGCCGTCAGTCCTCCTTTGCATCCTGCGCGTCTTTGGGTCTGCCCTTGCCGCGCCATTTTTTGATCTTGCTGTCTTCCCGCTTGCCGATGACCTCGTCGGTGAGGAACTGCCGCAGGGTCGAGTAGTTTTGCCCGCCGAGGAGTTTGCCGTCCTTGGCGATCGAGATCTCACCGGTCTCCTCCGAAACGATGACCACGATCGCGTCGCTGACCTCACTCATACCGACGCCGGCGCGGTGGCGCGTCCCCTTGTCTTTATTGATCTGACTGTTTTGCGTCAGCGGTAAAAAGCAGCCCGCCGCCGCGATCCGTCCGCCGCTGATGATCACGGCGCCGTCGTGCAGCGCCGCCTTGTTGAAAAAGATGTTGCGGAGCAGATTTTGCGAAACGGCGGCGTCCAGATAGACGCCCGTTTTTTGGATATCGCCGAGTTTGGTGCCGCACTCGATGACGATCAGCGCACCCGTGCGGTCACGCGACATCTCGCCGGCGGCGATGCAGATCTCGTCGATGGCGCGCACGGTCTCGGCAAGTTCTTTCGACTCGGTAAAGTTTTTGATCGTGCGAAAGGGGTCGCCGCCCACTTTTTCCAGCGCGGCGCGGAGTTCGGGCTGAAAGAGGATGATCAGGGCAAGCAGACCGACCTGAAAGACGTTTTGCAAAAGGAAACTCATCGCACGCATCCCGAAGAGGGCGCAAAGCGCGTAGACCGCAAGCAGGATCCCAAGCCCGATCGCAAGTTTCCCCGCGCGGCGCTCCCGGACAAAGCGGTAAACGTAGTACAGCACCGCGGAAAGCAGCACGATATCCACGATATCCGCAAGCGCAACGTGAGAAAGCAGCGCGCCGACAAACGAAAACAGACCCGCAAAAAAGGACAAGATCCCCTGCACGAAATACACCTCCAAAACAGGAGCGCGTGCGCGCACGCGCATAAAATAATATAAATATATTTTATTATAGCATAGTTTAGGCGCATATGCAAAAGTTTTCCTTTGCGGATTGATAAAAATTCGGTGCGCATTTTTGTATACTTTCACAAAGTTTTTTGTAAATGCGGGGACGCCGGCAAAGAAATTTCAAAAAAGAGTGGCAAAAGACGGGCGACTGTGGTATACTGTATTGTGAATTTTTACAAAGGGGGCAAGGCGCATGGAAAAGACGACCCATACGATCACCGTCTGCGATCAGCGCATCGTCTACGACCGCTATGACAGCGGCGGACCGTTCCTCCTTATTTTGCACGGCTGGGGCTGTAACCGAGGGCTTTTTGAGCGCACGGCGACCCTGCTTGCCGCCCGCTATACCGTCCTCGTCCCCGACCTTTGCGGCTTTGGCGAGAGCGAAGAGCCGCACCGTCCGTTCACGGTCGGCGACTATGCGGAAATTTGTACAAAATTTATTGATTTGCTCGGTATAAAATCGCTGGCGCTCCTCGGGCATTCCTACGGCGGACGCATTATCCTCAAACTCTTTGAGGACGGCGCGCCGCCCTTTGAGGTGACAAAGATCTGCCTTGTCGACGCCGCCGGCATCCGCAAAAAACGCACGCCGAAACAGGCGATTTCACTTGCATTTTACAAGGTCGGAAAGCGGATCTTGCTCCTGCCGCCCGTGCATAAACTGTTCCCGCACACGCTGGAGAAGTGGCGGGCAAAGCGCGGCTCCGCCGACTACAACGCCGCCGACGAAGTGATGAAAAAGACCCTCTCCCTCTCGGTAAACGAGGATCTCTCTAATTGTATGAAAAATATAGATCGACCTACCCTCCTCTTTTGGGGCGAAAAGGATGACGCGACCCCCCTCTCCGATGCAAAAATGATGGAAAAATCCATCCGCGATGCGGGGTTGGTCGTCGTGCCGGGCGGCTCGCATTTTTCTTTCCTCGACGCGCCGCTCCTCTTTTCCCGTGTTCTGACATCATTTTTTGAACTTTCGTGAGGTATCAACGTGGACTTGCAAACGCATATTTTGATCGCGCATCTCCTGCTCCTTTTGTCGCTCGCCTATTTTACGGCGATGTCGGCACGTTATTTTACGCATATGCTGCAACTGAACGGATATAACGCCGGCGAGCAGTTTTTGTGGATGAAAAAAAACAAGCGCCGCCTCCTCCCCAGTCTCATTTTTCTGCCGGCGGGGCTTGCCTTTGCCTTTTTTTGGGAAAAAGACCCGTTTTTTGCCTACCTGCTCTTTGCGGGGCTTGCCCTCCTCTCGTCGCTCTTTTTCTTTCCGCGAAAAGCCAAAAAACCGCTGGTGTACACCGCGCGCGTCAAGCGCCTCTTCCTCACGTTTTCGCTCTTTTCTCTCCTTTTATTCGTCCTCGCTGTTCTCCTCGGCAAAAACGGTGAATTTCTCATTCTTTCGCTGACCGCATTTGCGGTGCCCTTCCTTTTGCTCCTTGCCAACCGCGCAAACGAACCCGTGGAGCGCGCCGTGCGCGGCTACTATATCCGCGACGCGAAAAAGATCCTCGCCGCCTGCCCGGATCTGCAAATCATCGGCGTCACCGGCTCGTTTGGCAAGACGTCGGTCAAGTTTTACCTCACCGCGCTCCTGGAAGAAAAGTACAACGTCCTCTGCACGCCCGAGAGTTACAACACGCCGATGGGCGTGGTCAAAACCGTGCGCGAGCATCTGCGCCCCTATCACGAGATCTTTGTCTGCGAGATGGGCGCAAAATGGGTGGGCGACGTGAAAGAACTCTGCGACATCGTGCATCCGCAAAGCGGGATCGTCACCTCCATCGGTGAGCAGCATCTCGAAACCTTCGGCAGTATCGAAAACATCATCAAAACCAAGTACGAACTTGCCGACGCCCTGCCAAAAGACGGCAAACTCTATATCAATATTTCAAGCGATACGGTCAACGCGCACCGCCCGCAACGCGGCGCGGTGACCTACGGGCTGACGCCCGACGCCGACTACTACGCCGCCGACATCACGGTCTCCACCGAGGGCTCGGCGTTTATCCTCCGCCACGGAGAGGAAGAAATGCGCTTTGTCACGCCGCTCATCGGCGAGGCAAACGTGGTCAACATCGTCGGGGCGATCGCCGCCGCAAACGGCTTTGGCATCCCGCTTTGCGACCTCGTCGCCCCCGTCCGCCGTCTGCGCCCGGTGCCGCACCGTATGCAGCTTTGCGACCGCGGCGCGTATACGGTCATCGACGACGCGTTCAACTCCAATCCCGCGGGCGCAAAGGCCGCGCTGGATACCCTCTCCCGCTTTGACGGGCTGAAGATCATCGTCACGCCCGGCATGGTGGAACTCGGCGAAAAAGAAGAAGAACTCAACCGCGCGCTCGGCGCCGACGCCGCGGCGGTCTGCGACTATATCGTCACGGTGGGGATCAAACAGACTAAACCGATCGTTGAGGGCGTAAAGGCGGCAGGATTTTCCTCCGAGCGCCTATACACGGCAAAAGACCTCGCCGACGCGATGCGATACGTCCACGCGATCGAGGCGGGCGGCAAGCGCAAGATCATTCTCCTGGAAAACGATTTGCCCGACAATTATTGATTTATTTCGGAAAGGATATTTGACTATGAAGATCCGTATCGGCGTTTTGTTCGGCGGCAAGTCCACCGAGCACGATATTTCCATCATTTCCGCCGTGCAGGCGATGCAGGCGATCGACCGTGAAAAATACGAGGTCATCCCCCTCTACATCACGAAAGACAACTGCTTTTATACGGGCGAGGCGCTCTTTGCCATCGAAAACTTTACCGACGTTCCCGCGCTCCTGAAAAAATGCACCCGTGTGATTTTGGTCGGCGAGGGCGAGTCGGCAGGCGTTTACCGCTTCCCCCCCCGCGCCTTCGGCAAAGCAAAGATCGCCGATCTTGACGTCGCTTTTCCGATCGTCCACGGCACAAACGTGGAGGACGGCGTGCTTTCCGGCTTTCTCGAAATGTTAAATCTCCCCTATGTCGGCTGTGACGTCACGGCAAGCGCCCTCGGCATGGACAAATACGCCATGAAAGCCGTCTTTCGCGACAACGGCATCCCCGTGCTTGACTGCAAACTCTTTACCACCGCCGACTACGCCGCGCCCGAACATATCATCGAGACGGTGGAGGGGGAGATCGCCTACCCCGTCATCGTAAAACCGGTCAACCTCGGTTCCAGCATCGGCATCTCGGTGGCGCACGACCGCGCCGGACTCAAACGGGCGCTAGACACCGCCTTTTCGTTTGCCGAAGTCGTGCTTTGTGAGCGTGCCATCACCTCTTTGCGCGAGATCAACTGCTCGGTCCTCGGCGACCGTTTTGAAGCGGAGGCGTCCGAGTGCGAGGAGCCGGTCAAGGGCGACGACTTTTTGACCTTTGAAGAAAAATATATGTCGGGTGCAAAAAAGACCGGCGGCCCGTCCAAGGGCATGGCAAGCGTCCGCCGCGAGATCCCGGCAAATCTCACGCCCGCGCGCCGCGAAGAGATCCGCGCCCTTGCCGTCAAGGCGTTCAAGGCGCTCGGCTGCTGCGGCGTTGCCCGCATCGACTTTATGATCGACGGTGAGGAAGACAAGGTGTATCTCAACGAGATCAACACCATCCCCGGCTCCCTTGCCTTTTATCTGTGGGAGCCGCTCGGCGTCAAGTACCCGCAGCTTATCGACCGCATGATCGCGCTTGCGTGGAAGCGGCAGCGTGCGCGCCGCGGGCGCACCTATTCGTTTGAGTCGAGCGTCCTCTCGGGCGTCAAGCTCGGCGGCGCCAAAGGCAAAAAGATGTAACTTTCGCATAAAAAGAGAGGCGGCTGCCCGATTGTCGGGCAGCCGCTTTTGTTTTTGCGATCAAATGTCGTAGGGGCGGAGCTTGACGTTTGGGAATACCTCGTCCCAACCCGCAAGGTCGGGCGCGATGAGGAGCTACTTGATGATACAACCGCGACTCGCGGATGCTCACGATATCGAAATAACGAATCATGAAATGCTGCCGCCCCGCCGAATCCTCCTTCTTGCTTCGGATCATATCACATCCTATGAGCAAAAAATGTCCCATGCTGGATGCTCGTATACAATCTTACCGCAGAAGAATCAGAGGAGCGAAATCATTCGCCGAACATTTTGATGCAACTCCATCAGTCTGGAATGATTCTTGATAGCTTTTTCGTCCATATACCACTTAGTATCATAATCCCACACCCACATGATTTTTGACCGGACAACGTACCCCATCCCAAATCTTTTGTTCCCATCAGCATAATACCAAGCGATTTCACTTACATTGGCAGGATTATTGCTGTCCATGTAGATACGATATGTAACAGTTCCATCATAGAAACGGCGCTGTCTCTTTTGAATGAATCGGTATGGGCTGGATGACATCACCTGGTTAGCCTTCTCAAGCGTTAAGGAACCGTTTAAGGAAAACCCGTCATATCGTCTCATTGAGGAGAATAACCCGAGTAGTTTTTTGCCGCCATCCTCCACGTTCCAATAAGAGCTTGTGGGATGATAGACATAGTCAATTAAACCGCTATCCACATCTCCTGCTTGGCGGCAATATGAATCGAAAGCCTTTTTTGAAAGGAATATCACTTTATTGGGTTTTAGTATCTTTATCACTTGGGGCAGAATTGATGCGGCTTGTTCTTCGTCTTCAATCGTCAGTGAAATAGAACTCCCAGAATAGGCTGCCGGTCGCTGAAAATAATTGAAGAACGCAAACGCGGTAAACGCTTCACCGTCATTGACCTCAGTTAATCCCCACGCCTCAATCAGCGCCTTGGCGGGGTTGCTGAACATGGTAGATGCCTTTGAGCGCCACCCTGTGAGATAATTATGAACGACCCCTCTGGTATCAAAATTGGATGGCCACTTAAACGAGAAGTCCTGCGTTGAACGCTTATACCAATCCCGCATCTGCTTTGTTACTTCTGATTCTTCATTACTGAGATAATGGCTTTCACCAAGCAACAGTATTCTTGTTTCGGGGTAGTGCTGTCCGATAAAGGGCAGCATTTCAGGATGAAGCTGATAATGAGGAATTGCGCTCAACTGATTATCAAATCCTGTGAGGCTATCCCATTCTTTATCTAATATAATGGCCAAATCGGTCCCTCCCTTGTGATGTTTGATTGCAAGAACCAGTCCGTTCGTTTACTGCTTTACAGAAATGATGCTCGATCGGCATCCCATATCAGATGAATCTTTTCTATTCCAAGCGGGCACTTCACAAAGATTGACTCGGCTTCACCGGTGCTTCCGCCTGTGTAGTAATCCTCACGATAAAGCATAATCACATTGTCGATGGTGTCAAGACAATCCTGCATCGGCAAATCGCGCAGCAGTGGACGTTTGTTCTTCCGCCCATCAACTTTTCGTGAAATCTGAGATATGACTAGAACCGGGGTATGGTGTTCCTGCGCATAATTCTTCAACTTCTCGAACACCTCTCGCGAGCCCTCTCCTTCATCAGACGGCACATAGTCTATGACCAGAAGCGGATCAGGCAACTCAGATAATTCGATTATCTCAAATGCATCCTTCAGCGAAGTAAAAACAGCGCATGGCTTATCTCCCCGAAGTGCAATCCGCTCAATGATGCAGTCGGCTTCCTCGTACAGCGTCACATATGTGGACATCACCTTGCGGTTAGAAACATGGACTAGGTCACAGGCAAGAGCGGTTTTTCCCATGCCTGGGCGGCCGGCGAGGACGGTAACCTGTCCGGGCAGAATGAGGTCACGCACTTGGATTACGCCATCCGGAATGTGTTTCCTTGGTTCGACGTTTGTCAAGTCGATCCCCCGGAAATACATTTCATCGGCAACTGCAAGATCGACATCATAGCTGAACTTCATATCGAATTCCTGATCTTCCAAATCGGGCTGATACACGGTCAGCTTGTCATATGACGACCTTCCCGAAAAAACCGCCCTTGCAATCTGGGGATTTGCCACAATTTCAAAGTACGCCTGATAAAACTCCACGGGATAATGCAGCCGATACCACGCGCACCGCCACGCGATGACCATGCAGCCATAGCCATGAACACGAGGCAATAAATATGATATTTTGTCGCATACTGCTTTGAACTGTTTCAGCTTGTCCCGATTGTCGGCAGGAACTTTCTCTTCCAGATCTTCCGGGATGCCGCGACCTTTCCGCACCCGTTCTGCAACCGCAAAGGAATCCTTGTGATTCAATCCCAACTGAAAACGGCAGTATTCGTAGACATCTTCCCGGCATGTGATGAGGTCGGTCAACCGAGCGCCTTGCTCGTAGACAAGCTTTTCCTGATTGTCGTTCCACGCGCCCGCAGAATGCATCAGGGATTCAATGCGAACAAGATCGGCGAAGGATTGCAGCGGAACATTCACATTGTTATATAAAATTAGACTGTAAAAATTCCTCAATCCGAAAAGTCCGATGGCTGACAAATGGTAAGGAGATATTTCTATACAGGCGGGATGGTCTGTGTGCTTGAACAGTTCCCAGACACCCTTATCATCAAGGTTGATAAGCTCCGGGTCTTCACCTGTCAGTTCCACACACCTCTCAAGGAGCCGTAGATGCGTCAGCGTCGTGATAATCAGTTCAAAAAATGGCGTATGGTTTTTGATGCACTGAGCGGGCTCCGCTTTTTCCCCCGCAGGGATTATACACCGCCCGAAAGCGATGTCATGCTTGGTATCTGAGAGAAGCGGCGCGACGTCGCATACTCCTTCTATGGTTTTGAGCATCTCAAAAAGGGGTTCGGCTTTGCCGTCCGGGACGCTGATCTGTACGCTCAATTCTCTGTCCCAATTAAGCCCAAAGCAAAACTCCGGGTAGAGAGACATCACAGCCTTGAGAGGATTGTAGGGTGTAAGTCCACAGAGCCATGCAACGAATGACGTGCCAAAGGTTCCACGGTTGGCAAGCTCATATTTTTTCAATTCTGCTTTTATGACCAGTTCGCGCAGAATCAGCAGAACGCCGCTCAGGCCAAAAACAGCGATGGCAGATAGCTCCTTTTCCAAGCGTTCGATAACGCCATCATCGGGGGTTTCACCGTATTCAGCGGTTAGGCCCGCGTAGCATACCGTTCTGAGACGGGTATCCTCATCCGGGAGATGAGGGTATCGTTTTTCTGTAATCATAGTTATCCTCCTCAAGCAATAAACGTATCGTTGTTTAAATAACTTGCCACATCATTGAGAGAAGGTAATAGTTTTGGTTCACCCAATCATATTCTGTTGCCTCTTCAAATCCGATAACAAAGTAGCTTTCATTATTAAAAGGAGCATTATTCAAAGCAGGAATGAACAAATCAATAAAATTACAGTTCAAATACGCATTCTTGATTTTAGTTTTAACTTTTGTTTCCGTCCATACATCTGCCAAAATTACTCCAAAAGCAGCATGTTCGGAAAAGTTGTGAATTCTTGCAGCTAGTTCACCGCGATACTTCGTTGAAACTGAGTTGACACGGACCATATCTTTTTTTATCTCTTCTATTTTCTTGGTTGGATTACTAAACCTCTTTGACTCTATAATATATATCGATTTAATTTCAGGAATGATGATCACGGCATCGAAATGAAGATTGTTTTTCTCTCCGAACTGGAACTCAAACCATGTACAGGCAGAAGGATAGAATTCTTCTACTGCCTTTGAAAAGTTAACCGAAAGATTACGCTCCGGGAATCCGGTGCTATCCTTTGAAGGATACAAGCATTTCAAAATATAGACATATTTCTCTTTGTACTTTTCAAAAATCACTTGCATGGACTCGGGATGTTCACTCATATTTTGCACCCTCTTTCAATACTGCCCAAGTGAAATCTGAAGTTTCTGCTTCACTGCCTCCGCCGCCATCGACACAGGAGACAACAATCCTCAAAAATCTTCGATTCCAATCGTGATCGGGTTCTTTGCAAGGAATTCTTCGTCACAATTTGCTTTCAACCAGCAGGCCTCATATATCAATGATGCCATGTGACTGAGCATCTGACGGTCCCGAGCATGGGCTGCCCAGTCAACTAGACACTCGGCGTATTTCCTTCCCAGAGGGAAAGCAGCCAGGAATGCTTCCAAAGCGCTGAACTTTTTTCTGGAAAGCTCCCGCCGCTGTTTCTCTGCGTGAGACTCATTCACTTTCAAATACTTCATCAGAAGTATATCGATCTGATCCTTGAAAATCGGATAACCGAAGGTTTCTTTCAGTTCATCGAACGGACCTGCTTTTTCTGCGGATTCACGTGCGGATAGGACTACTTCAACCCCCTCGTCCAGGCAATCGTCCAAACACTGTCCAAGTGCAAGGGCAATTGCGGTGTCAGCAAGATTATTCGGCTTCATTCGTTTGAACATTGCCACCGCCGCAGTTTTTCCAGCAAAACTGATGCCGCTCATATTTCCGCTTTGAAGATGTTCCCACGCTTTCTGGTCTGCTGACCTATCGTCTTTCGCTTGCATCATTGTGATTATCCTCCTGTTCACTAAATCGGGTTCCTCGGTTCATCATATTGTTTCAAAGCCATTTCCAGGCCCTGCTTCACTTCCTCCGCCAGCGTTTGCGGCGACAGCACCTTCACATACGGCCCGTACTGGATCGCCCAAAGCTTCATCGCACATAGATTAACCTCCACTCGCGCCGTCACCTCGTCGTCGCTCTCGTCTGAGAAACGCACGTCCGTTCCGAACCAATCGATCACGTCGTTCAGGATGTGCTTCTTCATCCGGAAGGTCACCGGCTCGCTCTCACCGGAGAACATATACAGGTGCTCCGCCATGTGCTTCGGGAGATTGATGCCGTGCTCCAGTCCCTGCACACTGTCCGCTGCCCTCGCAGCGTCATCCAGCAGTCGGATATCAGTGATGCGGTCAAGCCGGTAATGGCTTACATTGTCGTGGGGATCGGTATTGCAGATGAGATAGTATCTGCCGTTGGTGGCGGCGATCTGATAAGGGCTTACAATGTATTCCTTGATGCCGCCTTCCCGGTTTTCTCTTGGATGGAGCGTTTTGTCAAGCCAAAAGGAGTTATAGTGGAACGATACCTTTTTGCCCTTGGAAATCGCCTCGTCCAACACTTCAATAGTATAGAACAGTTGTTTGTTCTCCGGGGCATTTTCCGGCATCGTGCGGATATGCTTCACGCGGGAACGGAAGTAGGTGTTGGAGAGACCCTCCAGTTTTTCGACAAGCTCCTTGCACTGGCTGTAAGGAATATGTTTGGAAAAGATCAGACCATCTATTAACAGCCGCAGCTCACTGTCGGAGAAGTCGCGCACCAGATAGAAGTCAGTCCAGATGTAGCTTTCCTCCAACTCGCCGATTTTGCTGTTTGGCACCATGCGGACAGACTCAGAATACTCGATCTCATATCCGCAGTCCATGAGGTTCAGAATATTCCGGCGGATGGTCTTCCGCTCAACTGTCATGTTGTATTCCGTTTTCAGGATATCAACGATGTCCTTCTGGCTAAGGCGGTGATCCTCGTCGCTGTAACGGCGAAGGATGTCCAGGATATTCATGATGATCAGTTTCTTTACGGGAATCGTCATACGGCCCCCCTTGATATTGTTCATTATATCTGCTGTGCTCCCATAATACAATATTGTATGGAGCATTTTTGTCCCATGCCCTTTATTTTGCGCTTGGGGGAGAAAAACGCTTGATATATCCAATTTGGAGAGTTATATTATTTGGGGAAAGGGGAAGTCTATCTATTTGAGCGATTTTCCTATTAAAGATAACTATCCCAATCAATCGAATTTCATAGTGTTCCAATGATTGGAAAGTTCCTTTGAACAGCGAAGCCATAGCAAGAGAATCATTTTGCTTTTTTACCCCTCAGACGCTAAGTTGCCGGCGCAACTTAGCGTCAGCTCCCCTATAATAGGGGCGCCGAGACTTTGTGCGAAATTTTACGCAAATCGCGACGTTTTGCGTCAGCAAAACTCGACAAGTTGCGGCTTGCCGCAACTTGCGTCAGCAACTCTTGCCTCCCTTATTTTAGGGGAGGCGCAAGTTGCTACGCAACTCGGGAGCATTTGTCGGTGGGGTAAAAAAGCAAAATCCCATCCCGCGCGAAGACTACACATCGTAGGGACGAAGTTTGAAATCCGGCAGGACGTTCTCCCAATCCGAGCGGTCGGACGCGCCGTCGCTGCGTTCCCCGCGCCGCCGATACAGCGCGGCTTCCTCTTCCGCCCCCTCTTCCACCTCGTCTGGAGAAACAAGCCGCGCGATGATGCTCGAGCGGGTGACGAACATGACCTCGCCGACCGCGCATTCGGTAAACAGCTCGTAGATGCGCCCCGCGCTGGACGTCCCCTGATAGACCGTGTTCGTACTGTTGGCGACGTAGCCGATCTTGCCGATGTACGGCAGCTCCGCATAGATCGCCTCGCCGTCGTAGGCGTTGTCCGGCTCCTTGCAAAGACCAAAGCGCAGTCCGCGGCGGAAGGGGCGCAGCCCGTAGTAGTTCGATACGCCCGTGATCGTGATGAATACCGTGTCCTTGAGTTCCATGTCTTCTGTCCTCCCTTTCTTCTTTACGGGGACATTATAACAAATCGACTGCCCGATAAATCGTACAGTCGATTGTTTTTTGAATATTTCACTCTGTTTCCTTGCGGCGCTTATCGAGCGCGATGAGTTTTTCAAACAGTTCGATCTCGTGCGGGTCATAGGGGCGGAGATTTGGACGGAGGACGTCGTGCTGCCACTTGGTAAAGTCGAGATCCGCGCCCTCCCCGTTGTAGTAGCGCGCCCAAAGCGAATCCCACGGCTCATAGGTCTGGTTCAGCCCCGCCGCAAGTCCCCATTGAAAGCACGCCACCTTTTCGAGAAAGAAGAGCGGCAGATGCGTCTGCACGCAGTTGCCGGCGATGCGGTTGAGCCACTCGGTATTGAACAGCGGGCGGTCAAACTCGCGCCGCAGGTAGTCAATGACCGTCACCGAGGTTTGCAGATCGCGGTAGTCGTGATAGCTGATGACGTCCGAGAGTTCAAGCGCGCGGCGCTCCCACGGGCAGAGCGGCGCATACTTGTCGCTTTGCGGATCGCTTGCCCAAAACACGATGCGATAGGTGCAGGCGGTCAACGGCTGGATCGGATCGAGCGCACGAATCTCGGCAAAAAAACGCTCCATCATCGGCACGCTCTTGCCGTCTCTGCGCCCGTTGCCGAGTTCGTTGAACACGTCCCACACGATCACGCGCTCATCCGCTCTGTACTTTGTGACGACCTCGCGGATCATACAAACGAAATCCTCAAGGATCTCCGGCTCGTCGAGGATCGAATAGCCGACGCCGGGAATGCCCGCGTGCGGTGAACGCTTGATCCCGCCGTGATAGCCCCAGTCGATCTTCTGCTCGCCGAACTTTGGCGGCGTGTAAAGGTCTTTCGGCACGGTGCAGTCGTTGCCGAACACGATCATCACGCCGATTTCGTTTTTCGCACAGAGCGAAATAAATTCTTCCAGCCGTTCCATATAGCCGTCGTGCTCGTACTTCCAGCACTCGTACGACATAATGATGCGGATGCAGTTGTATCCGATCTCGTGTGCTTTTTCGATCTCGGCGATGATGCCCGGCATTTTTTCGTCGTGGCGGTGCGCCTGCCACATATCAAAACGGCTGGCGCAGTTTGACGGTACGTAGTTAAAGCCGCAAAGCCACGGGCGGGCGTTGTACCACGCCCACGCTTCTTCTTTTGTCCACTGTCTGTTCATCTTTTGACTTTCCTTTCACGAAAACGAGGAGTCCCGCTGCGCGGCGCTTATTTCTTCAAAAGCAGGGGGCTCGTGCCGTCGAGGACGGCTTTCGCCGTGTCGATCCGCGCCTGATAATCGGCGTATCTCGCCTTTTTCGCATCGTCCATATAGACGATAAAGAAAGGAGTCGTGCCGTAGTAACCGCTGTCCTCGCGGTCGCGCTCAAACGTCCAGTCGGCGATCGCCTTTTCCAGCTGTGCCTTTGCCTCGGCAACGTTGCCCATACGGATGTTGCCGAGCGCCTGATATACCGGCAGGAGCGGCAGGTTCATATTGGAGAAATAGCCCACGTAGAGATAGTTGAAGAATTTGTAGATCTCAAACGCTTTTTCTTTCTCGCCCCGCTTTTCAAAGAGCAGCGCCTGCTGATATTTGGCGGGCACCAGCGGCGCAAAGTGCCAGAGCCCCGCGCCGAGGTTTTCGGGCAGGACCTGCGCGTTTTCAAACGCGGTCATTGCCGCGTCGTCGTCGCCGCGCTCCAGCGCCTGCATCCCCTTGCCGTACCATGCGTTGAGATACTGACGCGCCAGCGCGGTCTCACCGCCCTCGCAGGGGACGAAGTTGTGTCCGGCAAGGATCGCCAGCGCCTCGTCGTGACGTGACGCGCGGTTGAGCGCATGCGCCCACTCGGTGGCGATATCGTCGCGCGTGGTCGCAAGGTCGGGCACCATATCGGCAATTTTCTTTGCCGCGCCGTTCGGCTCGGCGCCCGTGTGATTTAAGAGATATGCGATCTCGTAAACGATCTGCTCCATCTGCGGACGTGCGGCGTGCGCACGGTCGAGAAGTTCCAGCGCCGCCTGCGTATTGCCGTCGCGGTACTCGCACATCGCAAGGCAACGGAGGGAGGCGTAGTCATCCCCTTTTGCAAAGAGCGCCTTTGCCTCGGCATAGCGGCGGTCGCCGTAGTGATAGCAGCCGAGATAATAATTTGCGCCGTGCTCGGCAAGGATCCTGCCCTCCAGCGGATAGTGCGGGAAGGTGCGGTGATTTTCGGAAATGAGATCCTCTCTGCCGATCATATAGCAGACGGCGGGCGCGAGATTTTCGGTATACTTCGGCAGGGCGTAAAACATTGCCATCGCCTCGTCGGTATATCCCGCCTCCAGCATATCAATACCGATGTCGAGGCAGGTCTCGCACTTGTCGGAATGCAGTTTGTCAAAGAATTCGTCCTCGCTCATATCGCCGAGCACCACGCAAAAGCGGCGGGCAAGGTGATTCAGCGGATCGCGGACGAGTTCGGCACGGAGTTTGCCGCGCGCTTCGGCAAGGTTGCCGAGTTTATAGTCGGCGGCGGCAGACCATACCGCGGCGGCAAGGTTTTGGACGTTATGTTCCAGCGCGATATCGGCGCAGTACTTTGCGTTTTCGTAGTCGCCGCGCTTGCTGTCGAGCATCGAGGCGCGCGTCATCGCCGCCGAGATCGCGTCCTCCATCCACGCGGCGTTACGGAAGAGGTCGTACGCTTCTTTATCCATGCCGAGCCCTGCGGCGGCAACGCCGCGCAGGTAGTTGAGTTTGCCGCTCTCGGGGTGGAAGTTGTACACCGTCAGCGCGGCAAAGGCGCGATCCAGCATCTCTTTGGCCCGCGCATATTCATGGCGGCGGATGTAAATTTCGCCGAGCATCTGGAGCGCGGGCGCAAAGTTCGGTTCAAGTTCGATCGCGCGGCAGAGATAGGTTTCGGGATTTGCGTTGGGATCGCGGTACTGCCAAAAGTGGAGCGCCGCGACGTAAAGTTCTTCTGCGGTATGCAGTTCTTTCGGCATCGGCACTTCGGGGAAAAGCGGCGGCAGGGGTTTTTGCTCGCGCACGATCTGCGTGTACTCGAGGATATCGCCGACCCTCACCGTATAGGTGGACGCGTCAAAGGCGGGCAGGTCAAAGCGGGCGACTTTGCCGGCCTTGAGGTCGCAAACGGTGGAAAAGATCTCTTTGCCGTCTTTTGTGAGCGTAATTCTTTGCGCGGGGAAATCGCCCGTCGGCTGGATGCGCAAAAGATCGTCCTCCACGCGGACGGCGGCGTCAAAGTTTGCATAAGAGGGCACGCCGAGGGCGCCGAGCGGGAACCATGACTGCTTAAAGCACTTGGTCTCGTAGGGTTCCAACCACGTAAGGTCGGGCTGATTGTTGGTGTAAGTGCCCGCCATCAGTTCGGCATACGGTCCGTCGTCGTCGGTCAGCGCGCGTTCCCACGAGCGCGAAAGTTGATTGTACGCCCAGGTAAACATCTTTTTGCCGATGGAGATATGATGGTCGGCGATGTGGACGACGCCGCATTGTCTTGACTGGTCGTAGCCGCCGAAATAATCGTAGTCGGAAGCGGCGCAGAAATACGAGGTCGGAAACTTGGTGTTGAAGTGCTTGGAAATATCCACGCCCGGCTCGTCAAAGGTATAGCCGTTGAAATGCCCGTGCGCGATCGGATAGGTCGTGTTGGAGCGGCGGTAGTGGAAATGCACGTGGTCAACGTCCGCGGGAAAGAAGATCTCGTAAGAGGGATTGACCGGCACGGCGGTGTTTTCCCACCAGAGGAAGGAGTGGCGCATGGAAGTGCGGTTGGACACCTTCATCCGCGTTTCAAAAATGGCGCGGTCGCTCGCAAGATAGATGCCGAACATCCCTTTCATACGGTCGACCGGCTCATGCTCGCTCATCCAAACAGTGATACCGCTCTCATCCTCGACGATCTCCCAGTCGCAGGGGAGCATCGTGGACGCTCTGTGGTGGTAGGGCCAGTTGAACTCGATACCGCCCGAGATCCACGAGCCGAGCATACCGATCAGCGCGGGCTTGATGACGTGCTGACGGTAGAAAAAGTCATATCCCGTGGTCTTGTCCACCGCGGTAAAAATTTTACCGCCGATGTCGGGGAGCATCGTCAGTTCGATGTAATCGTTTTCGAGGACGATGGCGGTGTATTCCTTGTCGTGTTTTTCCTTGGCGGGCGTCTTGATGACGACGGCGTTTGGATACGGATTGCCCGTAAAGCGCTGATGCACGCGATTTTCGGCAAACATCGGCAGTTTTTCCGCGGGCGCTTCTTCATAGGTCGGCAGTACAATGGTTTTGACTGTCACTTTGGTTTTTCCCATGATGATTCTCCTTTTTGCAAATTGCGTTGATTTTACGATCTCATTGTAGCACACGCGCCGCGGCTTGAAAATACAAAAATTCCCGCAAAAATTCGTCCCGCAAAGAGGGGGATAAGATTTTTTCAAAAAAATAAAAATATAGGTTGATTTTATCCTATATTTGTGTATAATAAAGGTGAGGTGATGAAAATGACCGTAAACACAAACGCTCTCGTCCCGATGACCGACGCCAATCAGAATTTTTCAAAGGTTGTCCGTCTGGTCGATGAAAACGGGATGGCAGTCATCCTGAAAAACAACAAGCCGAGATACGTTGTCGTGGATTTTGAAGAATACGACAGGATCGCGGCGGCGTTGCAGCTCCGGAAAGAAAGGATCGATGCCGCGGCGGAAAAGATCTTGGATGAAAACGCACAGGCGTTTGCGGTGCTTGCCAAATGATTTTGCTGACGGCTGAAGAAGTGATCGCACTTCACGAAAAACTCATCGAAAAAACCGGCGGAACGCACGGGATACGCGATTTCGGGCTTTTGTCCTCCGCCCTGCACAGCGCGGAGGAATCCTTTGGCGACGTGGAGCGCTATCCGACCGCAGAAGAAAAAGCCGCGCGCCTGCTGTTCGCCCTGACGGGCAATCACGCCTTTGTGGACGGCAACAAGCGCATCGGCGTGCTTGTCATGCTCCTGACCTTGGAACTGAACGATATCAAACTCTCGTTTTCGCAAGAGGAACTGATCGATCTCGGTTTGTCGGTCGCCGCCGGCAAGGCAAAGTATGACGAAATCTTAACGTTTATCCACGGACACAAAGCATAGACAAAAAGGACTGCTTTCGCAGTCCTTTTTGTGTTCAATACTTATTGTACTTAAAAAATATCCCGTACAAAAGACTGAAAAACGCGGAAAAGAGAAACGTAAGCATCGCTTTCACCTCAAAATATATTCAGAATTTCGGCGCCGCTTTTCGCTTTGCCACTGACAGTATACACCGCCCGTTGTCCAAAAAACGGGACTGTGAGAGATAAAGCGCAAATAAACCTCCGCTTTACCGCGCACAAAAAGGACTGCAAATGCAGTCCTTTTGATTTTGTCGGGGAAAAGAAAAATCGTCCTTTCGGACGATTTATTCCTGATGTTTTGCTTTCAGATGTTCGATCATCTGATACAGCAGTAAAATATCTTTTTCGCCAAGTCCGTCTACGTATAAAGCCGCAGTCTTCTCGACACCGAGCAAATAATCGGTCGATACGCCGAAAAATTGTGCCAGTTCCACAACATACTGCGTAGACGGCATCGAAATACCCATTTCCCATGCGTTGACGCCGGAACGCGTAATGCCGATCTTTTTGGCAAGTTCGGTTTGTGTGATGCCTCTCTGCTCTCGCAATTCTTTTATCCGCTCTGCAATCATACTATCACCTCACTGGATAGTATGATATATCAATCGAAATGATATTACATTATCAAAAAGACACTATAATTTGACAATCGGCGCTATATGGGGTAAAATGAGAATAAGAATCAAAAAAGGAGGACAAATTTGAAACTGAGATATATCATTTTCTTGTTTATTTGTGCGTTTGTTGTATCGGGTGTTTCTCTCAGCGGCTTATATATGCAGAAAAAAGAAGCATATTGTGCCGCTGAGATGCAAAAAGAAATCGAAACACCCTTTTGGCAAGTCGTTTTCTTTCAGTAAAAAAGGACTGCATTTGCAGTCCTTTTTTACTGATTTTGATTTTCTTTATCAATCGTCCAAGTGGTCAATGGCATACTGCGCTTCTTCCGCGGTAAACTTTCCGCCGTAGGAGGAAACCAACTGGTCATATATCGCTTTTTTCGACATATTCATCAGTTGCTGATACGTTTGTGCCGACGCAAGTGCGTTTTTATTCCAATCCGCGTTTATATGCTCAATTGCATATTCTGCGGCTTCCTTTGAAAATTGCCCGCCAAATTGTGAGGTCAGTTGATCATATACCCCCTTCTTGGACATATGCATCATATCGGAATAGGTTTCTGCCTGTTTCAAAGCGTTCAAGTATTCCATAGACGGCTTTGGACCTTTAGATAAAACGACTTTGATTTTCGCACCGGCATCGATTTTTTCACCGCCTTTTTTGCTTTGACTTACGACGGCGCCCTCTGCAACAGAATCCGAATAATCTGTGTTGAAATCAACAGCGACCTGATTTTCCGCTGCCCAGTTTTCGATTTCTTCACGACTCATATCCGAAAAATCGGCAACAGAGATTTTTGGGATGCTTTGGGTCATCTGTACGGCAGCATCACCGTTTTCTGCTCCGGAAATGCGCGGCGCCTGCACTTCGTTTTCCGTGCTGCAGCCGCCGATGACGAAAATACAGCAAATAACGATCAATCCGCAAAAGCACCGCCTTTTCCAAACGGACGCTTTCTTTTTCAGCTCGTTTTTGGCAAGCGAAGTCCCTGTGCCATTTTCATTTCTGCTTGTTTTTGTCCGGTAACAATTACTTCTCATGGCGTTCTCCTTAATATACATAATACGGATTCGGTTTGTTCAAAAGAACAAAAATATCAATTAACCAACCAATAAAAAACAATCCAGCGGTGAAGAAATAGAGGATTCCGCTACCGATTTTTCCCTCATAAAACTTATGTGCGCCGATCCCCCCGAGAAAAATACAAAGGCACAGCGCCACCCATTTGTTTTTCGGTTTGCCCATACCGTGACCGCCGTTAACATTGGTATTCACGTTTGCATTGGTATTGGTGTTGTTGATCACGACCTGCGGCTGTGCCTGCGATGTATTTTTGATTTCTTCCACCTGACATCCGCAATGCGTGCAGATTACGGCGGCCTCCGGAATGGCCTGCCCGCAATATTTACAAAACTTTGTCTTTTCTGTTGTCGTTTGTGTTGAATTTTCCATTTTTTCTCCCTTTTTGCCAAAATATTCATTATATGAATATTATATTCCTATTTATTATGAATGTCAAGAATAATTTATGAAATAATAGAATAGGGTGAGAAAATGAAAAACTTAAAACTCGTGCGCGTCACAAAAGATTTTACCCAATTAAAAGTACAAATGGACACCGGCATCAGCCAGAGCCTGCTCTCCAAATACGAGCGCGGAGACTTGCAGCCGACGGTGGAAAATCTGATGATTTTAGCAGATTATTATCACACAAGTTTAGACTATCTCATGGATTTGACCGACGAGCCAAAACCGTATCCGAGAAGAAAACAATAAAAGGACTGCATTTGCAGTCCTTTTGATTTTGCGCATTTCTTATTTCATTTCGATCTCACGGCCGGCGTAGGAACAAAATGCGGGGACGGGAATGCCGTTTTCGGCGCGCAGATGCGGAAAGTCGGGCGCAAGAAAAGTCTTATAGAGATTGCGCACCGCCGTGGGGTGCGGCGCGACAAGGCGCAGGGTGTCGGGCGAGATCAGTTCGACATTGTCGGGCGCTTTCCAACACCATCCGCTGCGGACTTCAAAGCCGAGGTCGGCGTCCTCATGATCAAAGGCAAGTCCCCCGCCGACGCCCCCAAAGCGGATATCGACGTAGTCCTGCGCATAGGTCACCTGCCCGACGGTCGGACAGCGTTTGTCGGCAAAGGCGGTCTTGCCGTAGACGTAATAAAGCGCCGTGGCGGCAAGGCGTTTTCCGAGCGGCGCTTTGCGGCAGGGGTGCGGCCGGTCCGGCTCGCCCTCAACAAAGCCGACGTCGTGCGCGGGGATCATATAACAGTTTTGACTTTGCAAAAACGCATCCCATTGCGCGTAGCGAAAATCGCGCTCGTATTCCCACAGCCCGTGCGAGGAGATCTGTACAAAGAGAAACGGGAAATCCCGCCCGACCTCTTTTCGCAGCTCTTTGACCAGCGCGTTTTGCCACTGCGGATATTGCAAAAAGTCCCGGATATTGCTCTCGCCCTGATAAAAGACCATACCGGCAAAGCCGAGGGCGAGAAACGGATGCAGCAGCGCATTGTAGACGCTCGCAAGCGGCATATCCTCTTTGTAAAAACTTTTCAGCCCGAGGTCATCGCACAGGGCGCGCGGCATCAGTTCCGAAATTTTACTGCCGCCGGAGGCGCAGGTGACAAAGCCGACCGGCGTCCGCTCGTCCAAGCCGCGGCAGAGCGCCGAGGCAAAGAAATAACCGAGCATCGAGCAATCCGAAAAGTCGCTCCCGGCGCCGAGGGCTTCCCAATGCCGCGCGGGGTCGGCGATCCGCCAAGTCTGCGGCGCCGACGTACACTCTGTCTTGCCGGCGGCGTCACGGCGGCGCTGCAAAAAGGCGCGGATCGGACGGCGTGCGTCTGCCGCCGCAAGTTCTTCTTTATAATATTCGGCATACCCCGGCTTGTCGCCAAAGGTCAGTTCGGCGTTCGACTGCCCGTAGATCAGCCAAACCTCTCCGATGAGAATGTCCGAGAGGGTAAGCGCGTCCTCCCCATCGCTGACGGTCAGCGTTGTTGGCGTGCAGTCCGACGGGCGCGCCGGAAAGTCGGCGGAAAAAGCGCCGTCCTTTATGACGGCGTTTTTCTCTTCGCCGTCAAAGATGACTTTGACGGCATTTTTGTCTGTCTGTCCGAAAATACGGATCGGCGCGTTCGCCTGCAACACCATATGCGCGCCGAATACCGGCGAAAGTTTAAGCAATTTGAAGGCCTCTTTTCTTATATTGAAGATATTAAAGTAGTTTTTCCAAAACCAGCAAAACGTCGGCAAGCGAATTTTTACCGTCGGCGTTGACGTCCGCAAAGATCTCGTCGTCCTCGTCAAAGTCGCCGCCGACGGCGAACTTCATCGCGCGAAGCACGTCGGCAAGCGAGAGTTTACCGTCGCCGTTGATATCCATCTGCGGAAAGGCGGGGCGCAGGCGGATATCCCGCCGCAGGCGCGGACGCGCGACGGCACCGTCCGTCGGCAGGACGTCAAAGCCGCTGATCCGCGCCGAGAGCGGCAGGGGATTCAGCTCGATCGAATAGGTCGTATCGGCGCTCTGCGCCGCGGTCATTTGGGGCTTGCCGTCAACGATCTCGATCTTCTGCATATACATGCGGCGCATGGTATACGCCGAATAGTGATAGACTTTTGCATGGAATACGCCGTAAAA
>JAFSUT010000119.1 GCA_017445085.1 Clostridia bacterium
CGCCCGAAACGGCGCCAAAGCTGCCGCCGCAAGCGGTACATTCATAGCTGCCGTCCGCTTTTGCCAGATAGACGTGCGTACTGTCGGTGCAGGAATAGGCAAACGGTTCGGTATAACTTCTGCCGCAGGTGCAGGAGTAGAGCTTCGTACCGTTTGTCTCCGGCGTTGCCGGCACGGTGATGCTGACGTCGTATACGCATTCCGCCTCGACGTTTTCTGTATACGTTTTGACAGCGTTTGCCGCCACGCTGAATACGCAAGGCGCATCAAGCGAAGGTGCAATGGTATGGGTGCTGTAATCGATCGAAACGTTGACCGGTCTGCCGTTTGCCGCAAAATCGCCGAACGCGTAGAAGGCAAACGGAATATCCCAAGCCAGCGTTCTGCCATCCGCTTTTTTTGAAATGTTGATTACAGTATATTCGGCGTTGCGGATATAGCAGTCGGTGAGGATCGCGGAATCGTCGAACAAATTGAGCGTCAAATTCTTCTGCATGCCCTTGGATGTCGCATAGGATGCGTTGGCGTCGCCCGTTCTGCCTTGATTGACTGTCGTCCCGCCGTAGAGATTGACGGTCGCTTCGCAGTTATCTGTCAGACAGAGGCGATACGAGCTTGAGGTGGAAATTGTATAAAGCACCCCGATCTCCGCGTCGGTCGCGTTCAGCGTAACGTTTTTATTGGAAGCGTTCAAATGATCGGCGCCGAAGATACTGCCGAGATAAACGCGCTCATAGAATCTGTTTCGCGTCACCGATCCGTCCGGCGCGATCACGGCTGTGGCCGACTCGGTAATGGTCAAGGTCGCCGTTTTTGCCGCATTATCGCTGACGGTGGCGGGATAAGAACCGAGAATAACGTAGGCGTAGGAACTGTTCTGGTGAAAGACTTTGCCGAAGGTGAGGTTGTTCCAGTTTGCGACAATGTAGAACCGCCTGCCGCCGAAAAAACTGATATTTTCAATCGTGGTCTCGCCGCCGAGCGAGAGAATATAGTTTGCGCCTGCGGTAAACCCGCCGGGCGCATTGCCGTCATCCGCATCGTAGCCGCAAAGAGTGATCGGCTTTGTATAAGCAGGCAGCGAGAGGTCCGCGGTGAGGGGATAAGCGCCGACCATTGCGACGCTGCCGCCGACGTTTGCGATACGACCGACCGCTTCGGCAAGCGTGGCGACCGCCTTGGCGGGCGTTCTGCCGTCATATCGGTCATTGCCGTCCGCGCTGACGTAAACCGTAGGCGCCGCGCTCTGTTCCACCCGTGCAGCACAGGAAGTGCAAACGAAATAATACTTTGTGCCGTCATAATTCCATACGAAATGATCGGCGACGTGATTGTCCGTATCAACGCTTTCGCCGTTATCGGTCATCCCCGGGATCAGTTCCTTGCAGTCAAGACAATACCACGTATAGACCACCGGACTTGTACAGTTTGCCGCCACGGTTTCGACCCATTCGCCGTCCGAGTGGTCGCAAACGGTCGGGGAGCCGCAGGTATCGCAAACGCCGTCTTCATTTACATCCGGGTGCGTGCCGTTGACTTTCAAACAATAGCGTCTGTACGGCTGTACGTTTTCCGCACCGATGATTGTCGCCGCAAGGTCCTCCGCGCCCTCGATGCGGGGATCCGCATAAACGTTCAGCGCGTAATCGCTCCCGCGGAATAGCACGTTCGATTTTTCCAGAGACGCACCGCCGCGCACGACGATGTCGATATCAAAGTGACCGTTCGCGCTCGAAGCGTGTGTGATCGGGCAAAAGCTTGCGATGCTGTCCACATTGCCGTCAAATATAAAGGTCGCATTTACACCGTTGCCGCCTTCGCCGTTGAAAGACGCTACTGCAAGCGTGCTGGTCACCGTCAGGGTATCCGCCGGGTTTGTTTTGCCGAGTACCACGCGAATATTGCCCGCATAGGCACCGCCGAGATAGCGGTTACCGCCTGCAAGTCCGTGATATACACCCGAACGGACGGTCACGTCGGTCGAAAAACCGGTCGCCGGGATATCGGCGTTCGTCGCCGTACCGTGTTCGTAACCGCCGACAAGATAGATCGCGCCGCCCGAAACGGTGATGCCCTCTCCCATGACGATCTTATGCTCCTGTGCGGCAAAAAAGGGATTGCCTGTATCCGCAAAGCAGATATGCTCGAACACCATCGGACCGTGCAGGATAAAGCGGGTATGCGTCACGAGCGTGCCGCCGGTCACGGTGACCGTGTTCGTGAACGCCGGCGTATGATAAGTCGCGGGCGCCTCGGCGGTATCAAGGATCACGACCATCACGTCGGCGGTGTTGTACGCCGCGTACTGCATCGCATCGGTAAAGTTCTTGAAAGGATTCTCCGCCGTACCGATCTTTGCAGACACCGTCCCCGTGAGTTCCTTGCCACTCGCCGAAACGTAAACGGTCGAAAGCGGTGCGTTGTCGGTGTAGACGACGGCGCCGCAGACGTTGCAGGTGTAGGTCACCGCACCGCCTGCACACGCCATAACGAGTATACCGCTATGGTTATTCGGGTCTGCCGGGATCTCAATATTTCCGCCGATCTGCGTGTCACAGTCGGGACAATAGACGTATTTACTGCCGCTCGAAGTACAGGTCGCCGCACACACAATGATCTCATACGAGTTTTCGTGTTCGCACGGGATATCCTCGGCACCGCAGACAATACATACGCCGCCGTCAAAGATATGCGCCTCGCTGACAATCACCTCTCCGCAGTAACAGGTCTTGGTGTGAACGCCGCCGACCGCAACAAACGTCGCGCCGGTATCGTGCGTGTGGAAAGCACGGAGTTCGGGGGCATGTCCGTTTACAACCACCCAGTTTTCACCGAGTCCCGCAAGGTCCCATGCTACGGTCGCATCAGCAACGTAAGTTTCATACAGGTTGGCATAACAGTCGCTCTCCGCTGTATAACTGCCGGTCGAAGTATAGTAGCAATAGGACATTTTACCGGCGTCGGACGTTGCTTTTGAAATAACGCCGGCGTTGGGACGGACGTAGGACGCGGCGTCACAACTGACCGCGCCTGTGTTCAGGCAGCGCGTGAGCGTATAGGCAAAGTTTTTATTATGTCCCCAGCCGAGAATACCGCCCGCATAGGCGGCGGTCGCGTGCGTCGCGCCCGTGTTCATACAATCCTGTACGTAGCATTTGTTTGCGGCGCCGGTATAAACTCTGAAAAAGCCGACGATGCCAGCGACACCTTGCGACCCTTCGACCGCACCGGCGTTATAACACTGCTCGATCACCGTCGCGCCGCTTGTCTGCGAATGAAAGCCGACGATGCCGCCCGTATACCGCGCGCCGTGGATCTCGCCGCCGTTGCGGCAAGCCGCAACGCGCGCGTTATTGCTGGCGGGTTCAAGGCGCCCGATGATACCGCCGACCGAATCGACGCCGGTAACGGTACAGTAGTTTGTGCAGTTCTCCACCATAACGGCGGCGGAGCCGACGTAGCCGATAAGACCGCCGACGATATTCCCCGTGCCGGTCACGCTGCCGTAGACCGTGAGGTTTTCGATCGTCGCGTTTAACGCGCAGCCGAACAGACCGATCTTGGTACTGCCGCTGATCGCGATACCCGAAATCCAATGTCCGTCGCCGTCAAAGCTGCCGGTAAACGCGGTCGTCGCGTTGCCGATCGGCGCTTGAGAGAGCCCGTTTGTCGCCGCGGTCAGATCGATATCCGCCGTGAGCGTATAGTCGCCCGTCCACATCGACGGCGTGTTCATCAGCGTGAGCAGGTCGTTTGCCGAACCGATATCCGCCGCGCCGGCAAAGAGAGAAAACGCGAGAAGGAATGCGCAAACGCAAGTCGCAAACAAAATTCTCTTTTTCATGTTCATGCTCCTTTCACCGCGGTCTTCATGATCGAGAGCGCATCGTAGACCGTCACTTTACCGTCGCCGTTGATATCCGCGTTCTTATAATCCGCTTTGCCGAGCATCGCGGAAATTGCCGCCAGCGCGTCGACCGTCGTGATCGCGCCGTCGCCGTTGCAGTCGCCGCTGCGCTCGCCGAGAAACACCGTATAATTGTTGACATCCGGGCGAAAATACTGCCGCCTTACCGTAGAATAATACTGCGTCGTGACCACGTTGCCTTCTTCGTTGAAATAGAGCATACAGACAAGCCCGGACGGCACGTCCAGATCGACCCCCTGCTGATTGATCAGCATCTGGGTGACAACATTGCCGTTCTCCCCCACCGCCTTAGTCGCACGGACAAAATCCGAGTCGATATGTCCCGAGAGAACGAGTATGATGTTTTCGTGTTTGGAAACGTACTTTTCCCACAACGTCTTGCCGTTATTGGAAAAGCCGTGCAGCGTAGGCGACGCCCCGTCGTTTTCGTCGGTCGTTGTGCCGTCGTCCGACATGTAACTGTGCGTAACGAGAATGACCTTGTGATCCGGGTGTGCCGCGGTCACTTCATTTGCCCACGCGATCTCCGCGTCGGTCACGCCGTAGTTGAGCGTCAGAAACAGATAGTCGGTCCCGCCGATCCGCGCGGTTTTGTAAATATCGAGAAGCTCGTCATTGTATCTGCCGACAATATCCGAAGTATACCCCGCATAATTCAAATACTGATTGTGATAGTCCGCCACATCGTGATTGCCGCGCGTGACGATGAGCGGAAGTTTGCCCGAAAGCCGCTGAAATTGCGCGATCGCCAGTTCAAATTCCGACGCCTTTCCCGCAAGCGTTTGCGTGTAGTCGCCCAAATTGACGACGTAGGCGATCTTCTTTGTGATCCGGTTGGCAAGCAACCAGTCGTACGTAAAGTGAAGCGTATCCGAAAAACGGTAGAGTTGGGTCTGCTGGTCGCCGATCACGGCGATCGAATACGCGTAATCGGAGAGCGCGGGTGCCTCGTCGTACCAGTAGGGATCGTAGATCATATCGGCTTTGCCCGCAGCATCTGTAATATCTTCGCCCCATACGGCGCTTGTCAGGTCGTAGTGCGCCATGAGGTTTGCGTCCGCCGTATCGACCGCCGTCATATCCGCCGCGATCTCGGCAGGGGTACGTACGTCCGCGTAAAGCGTGACCGAGCGAAGCTGTCCCTTGAAATAATCCTCATTGCCAGAAGAATGATTGCCGCCGAGTACCGGCGGGAGCGGCGAAAACTCGGGCGTAAAGGTCAGCGCCAGCGATTGTGCAAGCTCGCCGTTCACATAGCAATATACCCGGCTGTTTGCCGTATCGTGTACCAGTGCAAGATGCGTCCAGTTGCCGGTGGCAAGATCGACTTGATCAAAGGTATAGGTTTTCTGCGTCCGGTACGCGCCGTTTGGCGTTTTATTCAAAAACTTAAGGATCGGCGCCCCGCCCGTATACACATAAATACTGAAGGAGGAACAGGCGCTGCTTCTTGCGTTGGACAGCAGAACGCCGGAAGACGCCGTGCGTCCCTCGGGGATCTTCACCCACGCTTCATAGGTCGCGGGGATCGCGTCGAGCGGCTTCGCCGTCTTGTAAATGCCGTAATTTTGAAAAGTCAGCCCTTCCGCCGCTGCGACAAAAGCCATCAGACATACGCATACCCCGATAAGCAGGGAGTAAAGCACTCTTTTTTTCATCGTTTGTCTCCTTTAATATAAAATGCAGTTTTTATTTCAAAGGACGCTCTGCCCTTCCCAGTCTTCATCCGGCGCAATGCCGAAAAGCTTCGCGATCGTCGGCGCGACGTCCTTGATGCTCGCGGACGGTAATTCTTTTCCTTTTTCAAAATCTTTGCCGATAAACAAAAGCGGGATCGTCATATCCTCGTCCGAGTCGGTGCCGTGATGCCTGCCGTTTCCGCCGTGATCGGAAAGGACGATCACAGACCATTCCTCGTCAAGCGTTTCCATGATGCGACCAATGTTGTTAAAAGATTCTTCAATCGAATCCATATACTCTTTGCTCATCCAGCCGTACCGGTGTCCGGCGGTGTCGGTATTTGCAAGATACAGAAAGATAAAATCGGTGTCGTGCGTCGCTATATGCTTGATGGCGGCGTCGGTCACGACCAAATTGGTTTTCTCATATCCGAGTACCTTTGCGCTGTAATAATAGGCAAAATCGACCGAACCGGGGCGCGTCAGGTCCCGCAGCGGCTCCCACGTGTAAAAGAGTGCGCTGTGTTTGCCGTTCTCCCTCAGCACCTCGCAGAGACCACGCACCGGTCGCACCTGCGGGACAAAAACGTTGAGGAGGGTGCCGTGCCGCTCGGGATCCACGCTGTGAAAGAGCGACATGTGCGCGGGGAGTGTCGCCGAAACGAACACCGTCCTGCCCTTTAGCGTATAAGTCGATTTTTTCATCAGGTCCCGCGCTTTCGGGATCTGTATCATAGCATCCGGACGCATACCGTCCACGACGATCAAAAGAACTTTCATATTTTTCTCCTTAGGATCAGCGTCTGATTTATTATAGTACGGTGCAGAGACGGCATACAAGTAGGCGTAGTCCTTTTCTCCCTTTTGACGAAAAATTGTGTGGATTTGTGGTTTTTTAGTTTTTTCAAACCCTGATTTCGTATTTTTAGGATAAAAAACAAGTAGAAATGTGGTTTTTGTATTGAAAACCACAAAAAAATGTTATAGAATAAGAACAGTACAGTCTAAGGAGAAATGCAATGCGCGCGCAAGAACGACAAAAGTATATTTTAAACTCCATACAAAAGAACGGCTTTGTTTCGATTTTGGAAGCGGCGGCGGCGCTTGACGTTTCGGACGAAACCATTCGCCGCGACATCAATTTACTGCAGGAGAAAAACCTGCTGAAAAAGGTACGCGGCGGTGCCTCATCGATCAAGCTCCCCTATCGGAAAGAGCGGGAATATCTCCGCCCAAACAGCGACAATCAGCCGGAACGGATCGCTATTTGTACCGCCGCCGCTGAAATGCTGCACAGCGGCATGGTGGTCGCGATGACCCGCGGCGTAGCGATGACGACCCTTGCCGGACTTTTATCCGGGCTCGACGACGTCACTTTCATCATCAACTCTCTTTCGCTTGCGGATGAACTCTTAAACAGGATCAAACGCGCAGAGATCAGCGCAAATATCTTGATGACCGGCGGTGAACTCTCCCCGCAAACACACTGCCTGACCGGCAGTATGACGACCGATACTTTGGATACGTACACGTTTGACATATCATTTTGCACCTGTACCGCGCTTTCGGCAGAAGGGGCATCGGTCTACCTTCCCGCCGACAGTGCTTGTTTTTCCCGCATTGCAAAACGCTCCGCCGTTTCGGTTTTGCTTGTTGAAAGCTATAAACTCGGCAAAAAATCGACCTGCACATACGCAAAGCTCTCGGATTTTGACCGCATCATCACCGACAACAAACTGCCCGTTCCCGAGAACATCTTAAAAGCGATCGAGAACACCAAAACTGAACTGATCGTCGTGGAATATGCGTGATCTTCCCGCCCTCGCTGCATAGAAAAACACCGCACGGCAGTCCGCCGTGCGGTGTTTTTTGTGTGATTTTTGTCAGAGCAGTTCGTTCCACGCCGCAAGCCAGTTTGCCTGTCCGGCGGTCTTGTCCGCATCGATGTTGAACGCGGGCGCTTCCGCGCTGGTCAGGATGAGATCGCTAAGCGAGATCGAAAGAGGGGCAAGCGTCGGTTTTTCGTAGTGTTTCATCTTTCTTCCCTCCTTAACCTAAGATGCCGCTGACGCTGAACGCATACTGCGCCGTGGCGACTTCTTCACCG
>JAFSUT010000120.1 GCA_017445085.1 Clostridia bacterium
GGTTGCCGTGAGGGTGATGACGTAGTTGCCTTCTTCTACACTTTCATCGACCGCAAAGGTGAGGGTCGCAACGACCGTCTTTGCAAGGGTCGCATCCACAACGGGATAACGGATGACTGCCATATTGTACGGCAGTGCGTATGCGCTTGCGCCGGTGAGCGAGAGTCCCTCTGCACCGCCGAGTGCGCTGAGATTAGTGGACATGCCCGTGAGCGTAAAGCCCGCAGGTGCGTTGACCGAGAATCTTGCGGCTGCAAACGCGGTCGCAGCCTCCAGGGAAACTTCAACCGTGATCTCCTCGGCGCCGAGGGCGACCGTCTGCGGAGCGACAGAAACGATAACGTCGTTTGCGATGTCTTCCGCCGTGAAGGTTTCTTTGCAGATCGAGCAAGTGATGTTGCCGTCAGCCTTGATGACAAACGCGTGATTTGCGCAGTCAAACGGAACGGTCTCGGTCTTTGTTTTGCCGCAAACCAAGCAGGTGTAGGTGCGAACACCGTCTGCCGCTTCTGTGGGCTCAGTTGTAATTACGCCGTTATCCCACTCGCAAGCGTCGATCCCGTTATCCGTCACAGTGTAACCGTCCGCGCTGAAATAAGAATCAATCGTCGGGACAAACGAGTGCGTATCATAGTTCATCGTCAGCGCCGCGGTTTCTTCTTCAAACGCGCCCACCTTGACAAAGCGAATGGCTGCCGCCTGCTTTACGGTGCGTCCGGTGGAAATTGTAACGTTTGCATTTTTAACGTTCTTTGCAAGGAAGTTGGCGATTGTTGCATTGTCATTCAGCGTAAGCGTCAGGTTGTCGAGCGAAACCGCCGCGGGATACAGCGCCGTATTGGCGTCGCCCGTACGGAAGTTGTTGACGACGACCTCGCCGCCGATTTGGATATTGGCGGTGCAAGCGTCTACGACCGCATTGTTATACGCGGTATTCGAGGTTGTCGAGATCGCATAGATCGTACCGATCGTACCGCTCAGCGTGCGTGCGCTTGCCTGCGTGTTGACGTAACCGGTATTGACGGTCAGCGTCACGTTTTTATTTTCGATATCCGCCGATGCCGAGTTGATGGCGCTGCCGAGATAAATGCGCTCATAGAAATAATCACCGGCATTTGTGGACATTGCAGGCATATCCAGATTCAAATGCACCGTCTTTGGCGCGGTATCCGTCGTACCGTTGTACGCAGGACCTGCGAAAACGTAAGCGGTTGCATGATTTTGTACGCGGACATAGCCGATATCGAGGTTGTTCCAGTTTGCCGCAAGATACATTCTGTAAACACTCTCCGACGTACCTTTGAACAAAATGCCGTCAAACTTCGCATCGCCGCCCATCGTCAGCGTAGCACCGTTTTTGCCGATCAAAATACCGGTCGTTGCCGCGCCGTACTTATCAAAAGCACTTGCGGTGAAGGTGACAAGCCCGTTCCAGGACGGGAGCGTCTCATTGGCACTGAGCGTATAACTCGTAATGACGACCGTACCGCCGCAATTTGCGATGTGCGGGATCGCCGCCGAGAGGGTCTTGACCGCCGTCGATGCTGTCATACCGTCATTGGCATTGTCACCGGCGGTGCCGTTGACGTAAACGACGGGCGCTTCGGTCGTATGACCGTAAGCGGCGGAACAAGCCGAGCAGGTCAGGTAATACTCGCCGGTTTGGCTGTCGTAATTCCAAACAAGTGCGGTATCCGCATGATTGTTCGGGTCGATCGCGATTTCCGTGGTCGAAACGGTGGCGCCGCAATCATCGCAGATCACAACGCGCGTACCCGTGCTGACGCAGGTCGCCGCAAGCGTCACTTCTTCATGCGTGTTGGCATGTGCGCAAGAAGAGTCAAAGCCGCACAACGTGCAAACGCCGCCTGCGCCGAAGGTATGGCCGCCGAGATATTCGGTACAGTAAACAAAGTAGGTAAAGTCACCGACCGTTTCCGGCAGATTTGCCGATTTGTTTTCGCCGACAAACGCCGCGCTGTCTTCTACCGCCGTGGCAACGCGCGTATCGGTATAGACGTTCAACTCGATATCGACACTGCCGAGACCAGAGTTTGCCACGAGGTTAACGCCATTGATCGCCGCGGCATCCGTATTTTGAAGGTCACCGCGCAGGACGAAGTCGGTCTGATAAGAAACGCCGTCTCTGACTGTGCCCTTGGAGTTGCCGACCGTAAATATCTGAGCGATGGTCGCAACACCGTCGATGGTCACGGTAGATTTGGAAGATGCGGAAATATAGCAGTTGTTGTTCGCGGAGAAAGGTACGAGATAACCGATTTTCAGCGTACCGCCGCCCACGTTGCCGACCGTGAGTTTAGCGTCGCCGTGAATCTCCGCAGTCGAAGAATTCTGGCGGTTCCAGCCGGCGATCAGCCAGTATTCACCCGAGCGTACGGTGACGTCGGTATGCAGTTCGCTCGTCGCGGGCGTATTTTGATAGCCGCCGAGAACGTACATCTTGACCGAGTTGATGGCGGTCGTACCGAGGGTCGCCGTGCCGCTGTTGCCCATAACGATACCGTCGCCGAGCACGAGTTTGTGTCCCTGTGCCGCGAGGAGCATACCGCCGGTGAGGTCGGATGTGCCGTTGTTTGCGGTAAAGGTGATATCTTCAAACGTCATATCACCGTTCATCATAATGCCGGAAGACGCCGCGGCAAAATTGAGCGTGCCGCCGGTCACCGTGATGCCATAGTCGCTCTCCGGCGTTTGATATCTGCCCGAAATATTTGCGCTGTCAAGGATATGGACGGTGACGCCGTCCTTGCTCTGCTCCGCCGCATAAGCCGCATAGGTCATCGCGTCCGCAAAATTTGCAAACGGGAGTTGTTCGGTGCCGATGGCGTCGGTCGGAACGTTTGCCATATCCAGAGTTGCGCCGAACGCCGAGACGTAAACGTCGGTGGCGTAACTGTAATCTTCGTATACCACTGCATCGCAGGCGTCGCAATAGTAGTCGATCTCTTCCGCCTCGTTTTTGTTGAAACCGAGGACGAGGTTGCCGACGTGATTTTCGGGGTCTACCGGGACGGTAACGCCGCTTGCGATGGTGTTGCCGCAGACGTCACAGACCACGTCTTTGAGCCCCGTGGCAACGCAGGTCGGTGCGAGCGTGATCACATCATGCGTGGTCCCGTGCGTGCAGTCGGTCTTTTCAAAGCCGCAGACCGTGCAAACGTCGTCCACAAAGTTGTGCGCCGCAACAGCACCGGCTTCACCGCAGGTGCAGTCAAGTCTGTGACTGTCGTTGCTGACGCTGACCGGCGCGCTTTGATTGTGCGTATGGAATGCGCGGATCTCGGGACCTGCCGTTCCCATCGCCCATGTGTCGCTGAAATCAAAGTTTTCAAACGCGAGCGCCGACGTGGGATCTGCAAGATAGGTGCCGTGCGTCTCCGAGGCGTTTTCACTGCCGCCGTAGAAGATATCGCTCGCCGTCACCGTCGAGTCCTTAGACAAGATCGGACGTGGCGGATAGGTAGCGTTGGTACTTGTCGGCGTATAAGCGCCGCCGTTGTAGCATCTTGCCATCGAGAAAGCATAGGAGGACGTAACGCTGATGATGCCTGCCGCGCCGTAAGGCGTAGAGATCTCACCGTAGTTTACGCAGTCCTCATACAAGGCAATATCCTTTACGCTTGGCTTGGACATCCCGACGATACCTGCCGCAACGCCGGTGGTTGCCGTGACGGTGCCGCGGTTGGAAAGGCTGCTGAACGTAAACTTGGTCGCCGAGCCCTTGGACGCATCGCCGTAAGCGCCGACGATACCGCCAACGTACGTGGTGCCCTGCACCGCGCCGCGGTTTTCACAGGTGTCGATCACAAAGCGGTTAGCGTTTGCGTTGGTATGCAGGATATATCCGACGACACCGCCGACGCAAACGCCGCTGCCCGTTACGCTGCCGTAGTTGACAGAGTTTGAAATCGAGAAAGAAGCGCCGCTGCCCGATGCGGTTTGCAGCAGACCGAGAATACCGCCGAGATACTTTGTACCGGTGATCGTGCCGTAATTGACGAGTCCCGAGATGGTCGTCGCCGTACCTGCCGTCGGTACGTACGCACCGATGACGCCGACCGACGACGAACCGCCGCTGACCGTGACGTGGCTTTCAATATCACGGATGGTGCAGGCGCCTTTGCCGACGGCAATCAGCGCGCCGGTATAAGCGCCCGTTGAAGACACGCTGCCGTACAGTTTCAAATTCTCAATCGTTGCATCCTGTGCGTAGCCAAACAGCGCCGCATAGCCCTTAGAGCCGGTATCGATATCCAAACCGGAAATCGTATGGCCGTCTCCGTCGAAGCTGCCGCTGAAATAATCGGCGTTGCTCAGCCCGATCGGGGCTTGCGTGTCGACGGAAGACATATCAATGTCCGCCGTAAGTTTGTAGGACGCCGTCCATGAATCATAGCCGGTGTCCGCCGTCCTGTTCATGAGCCAGCCGAGCTGCTCCGCCGTTGCGATTTCGATGATGTCGTCAGCGGCAGAAACCGTCATCGGCACCAGCGAAAGAAGCATACAAATGGTGAGCAGGAGGCAAAGGATTTTCTTTTGCATACAATCACTCCTTATCTCTGTTATTTTGGGATTTTCCCCATTGAGATCATTTTTGTTTCTTCTTCAAAAGAAGAACGACGACTGCCGCGATGACGATGACCGCCGCCGCGATACCGAGGATGAGCCCCACCGGCGCGGAATTGCCTTTTGCCTCCGCGGGTGCGCCGTCCGGAGACGTTTCGCTCTCTGCCGCGGTCTCTTCTGCGCTCTCGGGCACAACTTCGGTCTCGGTGACCTCTGCCGTCTCAGTCTCCGCCGCGCTTTCCTCAGCCGCGGTCGTCTCGGCTTCAGTCTCTGCCGCCGTGGTTTCGGGCGCCGCCTCGGTCACAACCACCGGGGCCGCGCCGATGGCAACGGCGCCGCTGACGTCCGCAATATCGCCGACCTCACCAAACGCGTTTTCCGCAGCGTCCGGCGCATAGGTCGTATCTTTTACCGAAATCGGCACACTGCCGCCGACCTTGCCGGATACAGCGCCGATCTTGCCGCTGCCGCTGACTTTGGCGGTATTGGTCGAGCCGAGGATGCTGAACCCGTCCTGCTGACCGAACAGACCGCCGGCGCAGCTTTCGCCGTCGATGGCGCCGCTGTTCGTGCAGTTTTCGATGCGGGATGCCTCAATGAGCATCGCCTTGGATGCCGAATATGCCACGATGCCGCCGGCAAAGTAAGGCCCGGTGACCTTGGCGTTATTTTTGCAGTCTTTGACGATGGTCACATCCTGTCCGCAGGCGTCGCCGCGGGAAATATACGCCGTGATGCCGCCGCCGATGCTGCCCGATTGGATCACACCGTTGTTGACACAGTCCACGATCTCAAGGCAAGCCGTCCAGTCGGAAGTGACCTCACAGCGACCCGCGATACCGCCGGCGTATGTAATATTGGAGCCGGTTTCAAAACTGTTGGAACCCGAGATCTTGCCCTCGTTTTGGCACTTTTCGATCCGGATCTTGCCCATTTCCGTGCGGACGTACCCGACGACGCCGCCGACGCGGCAACGATCCTCACTGCGCAGGTCGATATCCGCGTAGTTTGTACATCCGGAAACGATGCAGCCGTCTTTGGCAGACGTCTTGATATAAATACGGGAGATCATCGCACCCGCATTGCCGAGCGCGCCGGAAGCGTTGCCGTAAGTCTTGCAGTTTGCGATCTGCACGCCCGATGCGCCGAAGTTGTAAACGATACCGATCATACCGCCGCAGTTGCCGCTTGCCGTGGCGTTTACACGCATGTCCGAGGTGCAGTTTTCAATGCGGCTGCCCGAAAGGACGACGGCGACAAGTCCGCCGGTGGCGGGATACTTTTCCTCCACCTTGGTTTCCGCGTTTTCCGCCGCGAAAAGGTTGGTCACGTTTCCTTTGACCGAAAGGTCTTTGACCGTCGCGTTTTCGATGACGCCGAAGAGACCTGCCACGGGCTCGGTCGAGATCGAGATGCCGGAGATCGTGTGATTTCCGCCGTCAAACGTGCCGGTAAACGGGATGGCGTATGAGCCGATGGGCGTTTGCGCCTTTCCCGAAAGGTTGATGTCCGCCGTCAGTTTACAGTCATCCCCCCACTTGGTCGTATCCTGCATCAGCGCGACGAGTTCATCCGCCGTACCGATCGACGTCCCTGCCGCCGATACGCTGACAAGCCCGATACAGAAGAGGAGACAAACCGTAAAGATCAATACTGGTTTTTTCATTGTGTTTCTCCTTTATATAAATTTTATTTTGCTCTGTATTCTTTTGCGGCGATGCGCGTGAAAATGACACACGCCTCACTGCGGACGATGCTGTCGTTTGGACGGTAGTTGCCGCTGCCGCTGTCACCGCTGACGATGCCCGCGGCATACAGTTTTGCCACTGCACCGGCGCACGCCATCTCCGCCGTGACGTCGGGGCAGGCGCCGCTGCGGACTGCCGCGTATTCGCTCTCCGGCAGGATGTTGGCAAACACGATCGCCATCTGTCCGCGCGTGATGTTCGCGTTATAATCGGCAAACTGTCCGGATGTGATGATGCCGTTTTCCACAGCGTAGTTGACGTACGGGATATACCACGCCTCCCCGCTCGCCGCCGCGCCGACCGTCTTGCCGTAATACGCCTTGTGGATATTGACGGCGGCGGTGAGCGCCTGTGCTACCGTAAAGGTGCTGTCGGGCGAGAACTTGGTCTGTGACGTGCCGTTTGCCAGCGTGTATTCATACGCGGTTTTGACGTAGGGGTAAAACCACTTGTCGCTCGTTACGTCGGTAAATGCATCCGTATAGGTGCGCGACTTTGCAAAGCCGGTATCCTCCGCCGCGTCGCCGTAGGTTTCGATCCTGCCGCCCTGATTGTCGATCGTAAAGACCTTCTGCGCATGGGGACTGAGGATGGCGGTGCCGCCCTGCTCTATGAGAATACGGAAATGATAGTCAAGGTCGGTGTTGGAAAGCAAAACCGCTTTATCGGTCACCACAAGGGTCGCCCCGGAGGCAACTTTCAGCGTGTTCTGATCAAACTCCTGGAACAAGATCAGGTCGTCAAACACCACTTCACCGAGGATGGTCAAGGTGCATCCCTTTGCCATTTTGAAAGCGCAGGTGGGATTTGTACGCGGCTCTGCGTTTTTATAATCCACACCGTCATATACGCTGGTAAACAAGAGAGGCGCGGAGGTCTGCGGCAAACTGCCGTTTCCGCCGTAGTACGCCTTGCCCGTAACGACGATCGTGCCGCCTTTTTTAAGGAGAGAAAGCGCACCGCTGCCGTCCTGCGTGCCAAACGTGCGCTTTGCGGTGTTCGGCGTGAGTCCGTCAAAGTCGTCCGAGCCGGTGGAGGTGCTGAGGAATACCGTATCGGCAACATTTTGCGGCTCGGCTTCTTCGCGGTCGAGGATGCGCGCTTCTTTTGCGATCGTGATCTCGCCGTCGCCGCTGACCGAAGAGAAAATACCGCCCTCGATCACGGCGGCAGAGCCCGCCTCGACTTCAATATTCATATAATAAGGTTGCTTTGACATACAAACGATATTCTTCGTCACCGTCAGCGTCGCCCCTTCCGTCACGCGGATGGTGTTTTGCGATGCTTCCTGGAAGAGGATGATATCGTCAAAGGTGACATCGGATACAATTGTCAGCGTCTTGCCGCCCGCCATTTTGAATGCACAGGCGGGATTGGTCTTCGGCTCCGGATTTTTATGGTCGATACCGCCGAACACCGAGGTGATGACCAGCGGTCCCCGGGTCTTTGGCAGGGTGAAGTCCGCACTGAGGTACGCTTTGCCGACAACGACCAGCGTGCCGCCGTTTTTGAGGATTCCCATCACGCCGTTGCCGCTTGTGGAACTGAAGGTCTTTTTCGGGGTCGTCGGCAGGAGCCCGTCGTTTTTATCATTGCCGAAATCGCTGGCAAGATAAGCGTACGTGCCGGCGTCAGCGGGGATCA
>JAFSUT010000121.1 GCA_017445085.1 Clostridia bacterium
CATCGAACAGCTGACCGGCATCGATCTCATCATCGACGACACGCCGGAGGTCATCACCATTTCGGGCTTTGACGCCGTGCGCCGCGAGATCGCGCGCATCGCGCTCGAAAAACTCATTGCCGACGGGCGTATCCACCCCGCGCGCATTGAAGAAATGGTCGAAAAAGCAAAACGCGAAGTTGACGCCGCCATCAAAGCCGCGGGCGAAAAAGCCACCTTTGAGACCGGCGTGCACGGCCTGCATCCCGAAGTCATCAAACTCCTCGGCAGACTCCGTTTCCGCACCAGCTACGGACAGAACGTCCTGCGCCACTCGATCGAGGTCTCGGTGCTCTCGGGCATCCTCGCCGACGAACTCGGCGCGGACACCTCGCTGGCAAAGCGCGCGGGTCTGCTCCACGACATCGGCAAAGCGCTCACGTCCGAAGCCGAAGGCTCGCACGTCCAGCTCGGCGTTGAAGTCGCCAAGAAACACAAAGAGAATCCCGTCGTCATCAACGCCATCGAGGCGCATCACGGCGACGTCGAACCGCATTCGCTGATCGCCTTTATCGTACAGGCGGCGGACGCGATCTCGGCGGCACGCCCGGGCGCAAGACGCGAGGATCTCGAAAACTACATCAAGCGTCTGCAAAATCTCGAAGAGCTTGCCAACGGCTTTGCCGGCGTGGAAAAGACCTTTGCCATCCAGGCGGGTCGTGAGATCCGCGTCATGGTCAAACCCGAGCAGATCTCCGACGACCAGATGACCGTGCTCGCGCACGACATCGCAACGAAAATCGAAAACGAGATGGATTATCCCGGACAGATCAAGGTCCACCTCATCCGCGAAAGCCGCACGGTCGATTTCGCTAAATAATGCGGTTTTATTATATACATACGATATAGTTCCTTTTGATGAATTTCATCTGATGACAGATTTTATGTATATATCGGCGGCATCGGATTTCCGATGCCGCTGTGTTTTTAAGAGGAACGGTTTTGGGGGCGTTTAAGGAACGCCCCCAAGCCCCCAACCTTTTTGGAAGAAGAATGGTTATATCAAAGCCGCAACAAAGCATAAATTTTTTTCTTTGTAACGGCTGTGTTCAATAACCTTTCCTTCCCAAAAGTTTTTCGGTTCCTTTTTTCAAAAAGGAACAAAAAACATTCCTCCTCTCTCCACTCCCGGAAAGGACAAAGTTATGAAGATCTTGTTTCTCGGCGACATTGTCGGCAGGACGACGGTCGCGTATCTGCAAAAAAATCTGTGGGTCCTGCGGGAAAGGCTCGGCGCCGATCTGGTGCTTGCCAACGGCGAGAACGCGACCGACATCCTCGGACTTTCGCGCGCCGACGCCGAAGCGCTGCTCTCGTCGGGGGTCGATCTGCTCACGGGCGGTAATCACACCCTGCACAATTTCGATCTCTACCCCCTGCTGGATGACAGTCCGTACCTGCTCCGCCCCGCCAATCTCCCCGCCGCCGCGCCCGGCAAGGGCGAGAGCGTTATCGAGGTCTGCGGCGTGCGCGTTTTGGTGATGAATCTTATCGGGATGCAGAACATGACCCATGCGGGCAACCTTTTTGAGTCCGCCGACCGCATTTTGGCGCGCAACGCGGGCGCCTACGATATCGCGGTCTGCGACCTGCACGCCGAGGCGACCGCCGAAAAGATCGCGCTCGGCTACTATCTCGACGGGCGGGTGCAGCTGGTCGTCGGCACGCACACCCACGTGCAGACGGCGGACGAAAAGATCCTGCCCGGCGGCACCGCCTATATCACCGACCTCGGGATGTGCGGTCCCGAAAACGGCGTCCTCGGCGCCGACCGCGAGGTCATCCTGCGCAAGCTGTCCACGTCGATGCCCGTGCGCTTTAAGGTCGCAGACGGGCTCCCCGTCCTCCACGGCGTCCTCGTCACGCTCGACGGCGCCCGCGCGACCGCGATCGAACGGATATAACAGTAAAGAAAATGCGGGGGAACCGTCTTTATAAAGACGGTTCCCCCGCGCCCCTTCCGAGAAATTTTGCGGAAAAGAAGTTTTTGGGTTTACAAAGCCAAAAGCCATGGCATTGTGAGATTTTTTCACAAGGCTATGGCGTCTGTTTTTCTTATTCTTTGAAAAGCTTTTCGGTTCCTTGTCTCGAAAAGGAACACGCATCCTTTTCGTCTTTTACTTTTCCACGATCTCGGTCATGCCGCCCATATACGGCTGCAGGGCTTTCGGGATGCGGACGACAAACTTGCCGTCCCGCACTTCGAGATTGTTTTCAAGGAGAGCGATGAGCATACGCGGGGGCGCAACGACGGTGTTGTTGAGCGTGTGTGCGAGATACTTTTTGCCGTCCGCGCCTTTGACGCGGATGCCGAGGCGGCGCGCCTGCGCGTCACCGAGGTTGGAGCAGGAGCAAACTTCAAAGTATTTGCCCTGTTTCGGCGACCACGCTTCCACGTCGTAGGATTTGACTTTGAGGTCGGCAAGGTCACCCGAGCAGCATTCGAGCGTGCGCACGGGGATATCCATCGAGCGGAAGAGTTCGACCGAGTAGCCCCACATCTTGTTGAACCAGTCCATCGACTCCTCGGGTTTGCAGATGACGATCATCTCCTGCTTTTCAAACTGGTGGATGCGGTAGATGCCGCGCTCCTCAATGCCGTGCGCGCCTTTTTCCTTGCGGAAGCAGGGGGAGTAGGAGGTCAGCGTCAGCGGGAGCGACTCCTCGGGGGTGATCGTATCGATAAATTTGCCGATCATCGAGTGCTCGGACGTACCGATGAGGTAGAGGTCTTCGCCCTCGATCTTGTACATCATGGCGTCCATTTCCTCAAAGGACATCACGCCGGTGACGACGTTTGAACGGATCATAAAGGGCGGGATGCAATAGGTAAAGCCCTTGTCGATCATAAAGTCGCTGTCGTAGTCGGTGACTGCCGAGTGCAGACGTGCGATATCGCCCATCAGGTAGTAAAAGCCCTCGCCGGCAACGCGCCCTGCCGCTTCTTTGTCGATGCCGTTAAAGCGCGCCATGATATCGGTGTGATAGGGGATCTCAAAATCCACCTTGGTCTGCTCGCCAAACTGTTTGACTTCTACGTTTTCGCTGTCGTCCTTGCCGATCGGCACGCTGGGATCAATGATGTTGGGGATCTTCATCATCACGTCTTTCAGTTTGCCCTCGATCTCGGTTTCCTCCGCCTCGAGGTCGGCAAGTTCCTTTGCCTGGGCGCCGACGAGTTTCTTTTTCTCCTCGGCTTCCTCGCGCAGACCCTTGCCCATCAGCATCCCGATCTCTTTGGAGATCTTGTTGCGGTTGGCGCGCAGATCGTTGGCGCGTGCGTTTGCGGCGCACTTGCGGGTGTAGAGGGCGACCGCCTCGTCGACCAGCGGCAGTTTGGCGTCCTTAAATTTTTTGCGGATATTCTCCTTGACAAGTTCCGGATTGTCACAGAGAAACTTAATATCAAGCATTTTTTCTGTCCTTTCAAATGCAATTTCGTTCTGCTTTACCCTTTATTATCGTACAAAAATCCGAATCTGTCAAGGTTTTGTCGGTATTTTTTGCCCGAATTCGGGAAAGATAAGAAATATCGACAAGTGCGCGGCGGGGAGAAAACCGCGCGGCGGCGCCCGCCCGTGCAGAAAGGGGATTGATATGAAAATCAACAAAAAAGCCTATCAAAAGACCGCGGCGGCAACCGCGCGCCGCTCGCCCGTCCTCAAAAATTCGCTGTTTGCTTATCTCTTCGGCGGCGGGATCTGCGTGTGCGGGCAGGCGCTCTACGATCTGTTTTCGGCGGTGACGCCCTACCGCGGCGCGGACGCCTACGCGCTGGTCTCCATCGTCCTCGTCCTCGTCGCCGCATTGCTCACGGGTTTCGGCGTGTTTGATGATATTGCCAAGATCGCGGGCGCGGGGACGCTCGTACCCATCACCGGCTTTGCCAACGCCGTCGTTTCGCCCGCCATCGACACCCGCGCCGAGGGGCTGGTGCTCGGCGTCGGCGCAAAGATCTTTACCGTTGCGGGTCCCGTTCTGCTCTACGGCATCCTCTCGGGATTTGTGTACGGAATCTTTTTACTGCTCCGCTGAAACCGATTGTCTTGCGGCAGTAAAACTCGGGACACCTCATCCGGCGCTACGCGCCACCTTCCCCTCGAAGGGGAAGGCTTGTTTTGCCGTCGTCGGTAAAGTTGTCCCCTTTAATGAAATAGCTACTGATGCAAATATCGCGTTTGTTTTACTCCGCGCACGATGATAGCGCAAAACATCGTACTTCATAAAGCCTTCCCCTTTGAGGGGAAGGTGGCTTGCCGAAGGCAAGACGGATGAGGTGGAAACCCACAGAGTTCTGTCGAAGCAGGGAGCGCAAGACGTCTGCCACGGCGCTTGCGCTTCTTTTTTTGCGAAAAAAACGCCGCACGGGAAAAAGTTTGCGCCGCCTTTCTTTACAAGCGCCCGTTTGTGTGGTAAACTATAAACGACAACTTGAAAGGATCATATCAATATGGACGCCATCGAATGTATGCTCACACGACACAGTACCAAAAAGTTTTTGCCCACCGCAGTTTCGCGCGAGGATCTCGACTGTATCCTGCGTGCGGGGCTTGCCGCGCCGTCGGGGAAAAACGCGCAGGCGGCGATCTTTCTCTGCGTGACCGACAAGGCGCTGCGCGACCGGCTTGCCGCGCTCAACGCAAAGTTCCTCGGGCGGGACTGCGATCCCTTTTACGGCGCGCCCTGCGTGATCGTGGTGCTGGCGGATAAAGCCGCGTTTACCGCGGTATACGACGGCAGCGTCGCTATGGAAAACCTGCAGCTCGCCGCGCACGCCCGCGGACTCGGCGCCTGCTGGATCCACCGTGCCAAAGAAATGTTTGAGAGCGACGAGGGCAAGGCGATCCTGAAAGAATGCGGCATTGCGGGCGACTATGAGGGCGTGGGCAACTGCATCGTCGGTCATCCCGCCGCAGAGGGTTCGACAAAGCCTGTGCGCGACGGACGTTTGTATATCATTGAATAAAGGAGAGAGAAAAATGAACATCGTTTGCCTTGATATGGAGGGCGTGCTCGTCCCCGAGATCTGGATCGAATTTGCAAGGGAGAGCGGCATTCCGGAGTTGAAGATCACCACGCGGGATGAGCCCGACTACGATAAACTCATGAAGTACCGCATCGGCATTTTGCGCGAGCACAAACTCGGACTCAAAGAGATCCAGGAGACGATCGCAAAGATCGACCCGATGTCGGGCGCCAAAGAATTTCTCGACGCCCTGCGGCAGAAGACGCAGGTGATCATCCTCAGCGATACCTTTGAGCAGTTTGCCGCGCCGCTGATGAAAAAACTCGGGATGCCGACCATCTTCTGTAATACGCTGGAAGTTGCGCCCTCCGGCGAGATCGTCGGCTACAAAATGCGGTGCGAAAAATCCAAACTTACCACCGTGCGCGGTCTGCAATCCATCGGGTTTGATACGATCGCCGCGGGCGACAGTTTCAACGACCTCGGCATGATCGAGGCAAGTAAAGCCGGCTTCCTTTTCAAATCCACCGACGCGATCAAAGCGGCGCACCCCGAACTCCCCGCCTATGAAGAATATGATGAGCTGCTTGCCGCCATCGAAAAGGTGTTGTAAGAGACAAAGGGAAAGCGGTTTTTGAAAAACTTTTTGAAAAAAATTTCCGCTTTGTTATGGCTTCTGCTATATCCATTCTTCAAAAATTTCTTCGGAAAGGGTGCGGGGAAACCTTCTTTATAAAGAAGGTTTCCCCGCCTTTTTTCTTTCTCTTTTGTTTTCTTTTATTTTTTTCGTTTGCCTTTGAAGCAGAGGCAAACGAGATAGCCAAAGATCAGCGCCGCACAGCTTCCGCCCGCCGCCGCGGTAAATCCGCCGCGGAACAGTCCGAGAAAGCCGTCGGCGGCGATGGCTTTTTCCATGCCCTCGGCGATCGCCGCGCCGAACCCGGTCAGCGGCAGGGTCGCGCCGCAGCCGGCAAATTCCCGCAGCGGGGCGTACCAGCCGAGCGCGCCGAGCAGGACGCCGGTGCAAACGTACAAAACGAGGATCCGCGCCGGGGTGAGCGCGGTTTTGTCGATGAGGATCTGTGCGAGGAGGCAAAATCCGCCGCCGACGAGAAATGCGTATAAATAAATCATAATTCCTCCGCTTTTGCGTGATGGTTTTTGAAAGAATTTTAAGGGGGGCGCGCAGCAAACCCATTTTCAAAAGTTTTTGTTCTTTTTTACAAAAAAGGAACAAAACCTTTTTCCTTTCTATCTATGCGCCAGATGCACGAGGTGGGCGATGGCGGGGATAGAGCGCCCCTGCGCGACCGAGTCCTTGCTCATCAGCGCGCCGGTCGCCAGCATCAGCACCGAGGAGAGTTCTCCGCGCCCAAGCATCGGCAAAAACTTTGCGCCGAGCACCGTGGCGCTGCAGCCGCATCCGCTGCCGCCGGCGTGGACGTCCTGCGACGCATCGTAGATGAGATTGCCGCAGTCAAAGTGATTTTCCAGCGGCAGATCGCGGTCGCGGCAGAGCGTGCCGAGGAGCAGACTGCCGTGCGCGCCGAGGTCGCCGGTGATGACGGCGTCGTAGTCCTCGGGGCGCGTGCCGCTCTCCTCAAAGTAGCGAAAGAGCGTGTCGGCGGCGGCGGGCGCCATTGCCGCGCCCATATCGGTGAGGTCGCGCAGTCCCACGTCCTGCACGCGCCCGATGAGGCAGTCGCAGATGCGCACGTCGCCGTGTGCGGCGTCGAGGATATAGCCGCCCGCGCCGGTGACCGTCCATTGTGCCGTCGGCGTGCGCTGTCCGCCGTATTCGATCGGACTGCGAAACTGTCGCTCGGCGGCGCAGTTGTGCGAGGAGGTGACCAGCGCCACGCGCTTTGCCGCGCCGCCGGACAGGAGCATGGCGCCGAGCGCCATCCCCTCCGTGAGATTGGAGCAGGCGCCGTAGATCCCGAGGTACGGGATCTCAAAGTCGAGCAGCCCGTAGGCGGAGGAAACGCATTGATTTTGCAGGTCGCCCGCTATCAACAGATCCGCCGCCGCATCCGGCAGTTTGGCAAGCGCCAGCGAGAGCGCAAGCCGCGCACATTCGCTTTCCGCCATCTCCCAGGTCGGCTGACCAAAGCGGTCATCGGTGTCCACATAGTCAAATTGCCGCCCGAGCGGGCCTTCGCCCTCCTTTTTGCCGACCGCCGCCGCAAAGGCACGGATAAACGCGTGTTCAGTTTTGACGATCATAAAAAAAACCCTCTCTTTGCCATTAGTTTGCGCAAGAGAGGAGATTTTTATGCAGGGGAATAAAAAGCCTTCCCCTCCGAGGGGAAGGTGGCAAATGCGCAGCATTTGACGGATGAGGTTCCCCAAGTTGGAGCGAGGACGCTCCAACTCGGCGAGTTTTGCTGACGCAAAACATCGCACGTATAGCAATAACTTTGCCGGTGCAACGCAAAACGCGCAGTTGAGAGTTGCTGGCGCAACTCTGTCGAGTTTGCGTTGCATAGCAACGCAAACATCGCGGTTTGTGTGTTGCAATAACTTTGCTGGCGCAAAACGCGCACTCTCTTCAAGCCTTCCCCTCCGAGGGGAAGGTGGCAAATGCGCAGCATTTGACGGATGAGGTGGAGAGAGATTGCGGCTTGCGCCGCAACTCTGTCGAGTTTGCGTTGCATAGCAACGCAAACATCGCAGATTGTGTGCAAACGATCTTGCTTTGCGGTATGCTTCTGCTTTGTAGCACCTCATCAGTCGCTAACGCGACAGCTTCCCCTCGGAGGGGAAGCCTTGATTTTGCGGGTGGCTTCGATGTATAATCTTTATTTTCCCAAAAAGGTTTGGGGAGAGGGAGGGGGATTTCCTTAAAATCCCCCTCACATCGTGCCTTTCTTATATCTCCGCGGCAAACGTATCAATATCGACCTTTTCCGCCGAGATGGTGTCGCCGCCGAGAAAGATGCGGGCGACTTCGTCAAAGTTTGCGGGATCGTCGCTCACGAAAAAGGCGGCGCTGCCGCCGGTATCTGCCCGCCGCGGGAGTGCCCGGGCTACGGCGTGCGCGGCGGCGGCGCCCGCGTTGATGAGCGTGACTTTTGGGAGCAGGTCGGCGATGATGTCCGCGATCAGCGGAAAATGCGTGCAGCCGAGGATCAGCGTATCCACGCCGGCGGCTTTGACGTCTGCAAGATAGTCGCGTGCGACAAGGCGCGTCACTTCGCAGTCGCGTGCGACGTAGCCGTTTTCCACCAGCGGCACAAAGAGCGGGCAGGCGCGCGCAACCACGAGCGCGTCCGGATCCTTTGCGCGGATCTTGCGCTCAAAGGCGCGGCTGGAAATGGTTGCGCCCGTGCCGAGGACGCCGATCTTTTCATTTTTCGTTGCCGCCACGGCGGCGTCGGCGGCGGCGTCCACCACGCCGAAGATCGGGAGATCGTACTCGTCCTTGACGTCGTCGAGGACGACCGAGGAGACGGTGCCGCACGCCGCTAAAATGGCGTCCACGCCGCGTGCGCGGAGAAAGGCGATGTCCTGCCGCGTGTACTTTTCCAGCGTCGCTTTGGAGCGCGTGCCGTAGGGGACGCGCCCGGTGTCGCCGAAATAGAGATAGTCCTCCTCCGGGCGGAGCGCGCGGAGTTCTTTGTAGGCGGAGAGTCCGCCGAGTCCGCTGTCAAAAATACCGATCAATGTTGTTCCTCACTTTGTAAAGACGGCAACGCGAAAGTTGCCGCCGTAGTCGTTGTAAAACGCGGCGCGATAGCCGTAGGTTTTTGCAAGGCGGCGCGCGTCGTCTTTTTGGTCGTAGCCAAACTCAAAGTAAAACGCGCCGGCGGGGGCGAGAAATTCCCTGAAGTTTTCAAGGATGGCGCGGTAAAAACGCAGTCCGTCGCCGCCGCCGTCCAGCGCCGTCCGCGGTTCGCGCAAAACTTCGGGGGACAGGGTATCGCACACGGCGGTGCGGATGTAGGGCGGATTTGCCGAGATGGCGTCAAAGAGACCGCGGGGCGGTTGCGCCGCGCACACGTCGGTCTTGAAAAACGACAGGTTTTCCACACGGTTGTGCGCCGCGTTCTTTTGCGCCAGCAAAAGCGCCCCGTCGCTGACGTCGGCGGCAAGCCCCACGGTGTCGGGGCGGTGCTTGGCAAGCGAGATCGCCACGCAGCCGCTCCCCGTGCAAAGGTCGAGAAAGCGCGCGCCGCGCGGCAGGGATTGCACCATCTTTTCCACAAGGATCTCGGTGTCCGCGCGCGGGATCAGGCAGTCGGGCGACACGAAGTATTCTTCATTATAAAAGTTCCACTTGCCGAGGATGTACGCCAGCGGCTCGTGCGCCACGCGGCGGGTGAGCGCCGCCTCCAGCGCCGCGGATCGGAAGTCGCCGCCCCCCGCAAGATCGGCGGCGGTGGCGCGGCAGTATTCGGTCAGCAGAATGCGCGCCTCGGTTTCGGGCGACGGAATGCCCGCCGCGCGCAGACGCGCGACAAGTTCGCGGTAGGTCATTGTGCGTCGGTCGGCGCGTCGCCGTCCGGCTGTGCGTCATCGGTCGCCGATGTGTCGCCGCCGTCGGTCGTTGTTTCTTCTGCGGCGGGTTGCGGTCGTGTCGATTCCACAAAGGCAAGGAGCGCCGCGTGGTCAAATTCCTCCGGCAGGGCGCTTTTGAGCGCGGTGATGGCAATTTCAAGCTGTGCGAGGTCGGGCTCGCGCGTGGTGATGCGCTGCATCCAGAGCCCGGGGGCGGAGAGGATGCGCGTGAGTTTGTTTTCGTGCTTGCCGGCGTAGAGGATAAACTCAAAGCCAAGCCCGCAGATGACGGGGATGAGCGGCAGTTTGACGGCAAGGCGGAGGAGGAGATTTTCGGTCGGCACAAAGGGGAGCATCGCCACGAGGATGCTGATAAAGAGCATCACAAAGATGAAACTCGTGCCGCAGCGCGGGTGAAAGCGCGTGTGTTTTGCCGCGTTTTCGGGGGTGAGTTCCTCGCCGGATTCGTAGCAGGCGATCGACTTGTGTTCGGCGCCGTGGTATTCAAAGGTGCGGCGGATGTCTTTCATCTGCGAAACGAGCAGCATATAGGTGACAAAGACCGCCATTTTGAACACGCCCTCGATCAGCGAAAAGAGAAACGGCGGCATCTGTGCGCCAAAGAGCGCGATGAGCGCGGCGATGCCGCGGGTGAGGAGCGAGGGCAAAAAGAGAAAGAGAAATGCGCCGAGAAAAACGCCGAGGACGCCGGCAATGCCCATGATAAAGTTCATGAGCTTGTCGCCAAACGTCTTTTGCAGCCATTTTTCAAACTTGGTCTCGGGTTCGCTGTCATCGATGCCGAGCGCCTCCGCGGAGAGGGAAAGCACGTGAAACGAGAGTTTGAACGACTCGACGAGTGAGACGACGCCGCGCACGAGCGGCAGATTGAAAAATTTATTCTTTTTGCGTAGCGAGTGATATTCGTGGTCGGAGAGTTTGATGCTGCCGTCCTCCATGCGCGTGGCAAGGCTGTAGCGGTTGCCCGCGCGCATCATCACGCCTTCCAGCACCGCTTCGCCGCCGACCTTGCCGAGGCGGCAGGGCGCGCAGGTTTCCTGTTCGTTTTTCTTCATATTTATATATGCCTGTTCCTTTCCGTAAAAGACAAACGGTTTTATTTTGCCGTATGGACGGCAAAAATCTTCCTTTAATATATTATTATAGCATACGGCGCTGATTTTGTGAAGTGATTTTTTTGTGAAGAAAAGAATAAACGGGAGAGCGTTTGCCCACCCGTTTATTTTTTCCGTTTCAGTTGCAGGTCCATCAAATCCACGATCAACTCTTTTTGCTCCCGCGAGAGGCGCGCAAACTTCTCGGCGTATTCGGCGGCGAGAAAAAGCTGCGGGCGGGAGGTCGTGTCAGCGAGAAAATCCACGATTTCACAGTCGAGGGCGGCGGCGAGCCTGTCGAGGAGATCCAGACTGATTTTGGTGATCCCGCGCTCCACCTGACTGATGTAGCCGACCGAAACGTCGATCTTTTCGGCAAGCGATTCCTGCGTAATGTGCAGGGCGCGGCGCCGTTCTTTGATTTTTTGTCCGATTCTTCTGTAATCCATAGTTATAGCCCTCACTTTATTCTTATTTTTGCAGTGATTGCTAAAAATATTAAGATACTTATAAGTAAAATTATAGTTATAAGTGTTGATTTTTGAAAAAAGATGTGATAAAATGAGAGAAAATACCGTGCGCGGTAAAAATTTCGGAGGAATTTATGGAAAACACGAATATGACCAAATGTCAAGCCTGCGGGCAGGAAATTGCCAAAACGGCAACCGCTTGCCCTGCCTGCGGCGCCAAGGTGAAAAAACCGATTTTTAAGAAGTGGTGGTTCTGGGTGATCGTCGGCGTTGTCGTTCTCTCGGCAATTTCGGCGGCAAGCGGAAACAAAAAAGCGACGCCGACGTCGCAAAATCAAGCAGAGACAGCGCCGCAAGTCCAAGCGGCTGCCCCATCCGTCACCACCGCCGCCACAGCGCAGATGACCGAAAGCAAGGTGATCGAATATACGCCGTACGACTGTATAGCGCTCTTTGACGAGTTGGCTAAAAACGCGCTCCGTGCCGAGCAGGCGCATCAAGACGAATATGTGGAAGTTACCGGCTACATCCATGGCTTTGACAGCGACGGAAAGTATTTCACCGTCGGCGCACGGGAAAACGACTACGACCATCTCTTTGACAGTATTACGTGCTACTTCAAAAACGATACACAGAGAGAAACGGCAATTCAAATGGATAAATATGACAAGATTACGATCCGCGGCAAAATTACGTCCATCGGCGAAGTTTTAGGGTATCGTATTGACGTAGATGAAATCATAAAATAACGGATGAAACCGTTTCCGCCGGCGATTTTTTCGTCGGCGGATCTCTATATCTTGGGGCGGATTTTTGCAGAGACCGCAAGGGATTGCGGGCGCAAAAAAATCCCGAAAAAACTTTGCAAAAAGCGCTTGACAAGGGAGAAAATGGGTGATAGAATAGACAAGCACTCCGGGGGGAGCGGTGAGATCAGCGCCGTGCGCCTGCGGGTGCGGCTTACGCATGCGAAACTTTTTGAAAAAACTTTGAAAAAAGTCTTGACAAAGGGGCTTGGATGTGGTAAGATAGGAGAGTCGCCGCGAGAGGGAAACCGCCGAGCGGAGGACGCCTTCGGTCATTGAAAATTGAACAACAAAACGAAAGAAGAAACACGAACTTGAAACAAAGTTGTGTGAAATCTCGAACAATTCTTTTACGAAACCAAGTAAAAAACTTATGCGAACAAGCAAGCGATTGCTTGAGCAAAAAGAGTCAA
>JAFSUT010000122.1 GCA_017445085.1 Clostridia bacterium
CAACGCGGCGGACAAAGCGTACAGCGCGGTGAAAAAGGAACTCGACACGCTCAGCGCCACGCTCGCCGCGGCGCAAAGCGCATACGCTTCTCTCGTGACCAAGCGGGACGGACTTGCGGCGCGTATTGCTGAGATCAAAGCCATCGCCGAGGAAAACCGCACCGAGAGTGAGAAGAGCGAACTTACAGAGAAAGAAACCGAACTTGCCGAAGTGAAAGGACAAATCAGCGCAAAAAAGGCGGAGATCGACGAGACGCAGTCGGCGATCAGCGCCAAGGAAGCGGAACTTGCGCCGCTTGTCGAGCCGCGAAAGGCGGCGCTTGACGAGATGAATACGCGCCTTGCCACCATGAACGCGGCGTTTGGCAACTACACGTCGGCAGACGCGGCGGAAAAGAGCGCCAAAAGCGCCTACGACGCGGCGGAGGATAGACTCGACGACTTGAACGACGGGTTTGAATACGCCCTTTTGCAAAGCCGCGTGGACGAACATAACGACAACATCGACGAGATGAAGGACGTCAAAGCGACGTATGAAGACGACCTTGCCGACGCCAAGGAAGACCTTGCCGAGGCGGAAAAAGACATCACCAAGACCGAAAAAGAGGCAAAGAAAGAGGAAACGACCCTCCTGCGCTCGATTGCCGGCTATGAGGAGACCATCCGCCTGGCAAAGGCAAACGGAAAAATCGACGATGAGACAGACAACCTTGCGCTGGACCTCAAGCGCACGCAGATTTCCCGCAAGCAAAAAGAGATTGAAAAACTCAAAGCCAAAGTCACCGCCACCGAGATCGTCGCCCCCGTCAGCGGCACGATCGGCAACGTCGGGATCAGCTCCGGCGACGACGCTGCGGACGGCACGACGGCGTTTGAGATCATCATGAACGAAAACGGCTACACCATGGACTGCGTCGTCACCAACGCGCAGGCGGCAAGGCTGAACGTCGGTCAGCAGGCGGAGGTGTAGTATTATTACTGGGGTGATAAGCCCCGTGTTTCGATCGCCGCCATCAAGTCGGATACAAACAGCGGCGGCAAAAATAAGATCGTCACCTTTGCCGTTGAGGGCGATATCGCCGACGGAACGTCGCTCACCGTGACGGTCGGCTCGCGCGGTGCAAACTACGATACCATCGTGCCGAACAGCGCCATCCGCGAGGATGCGGACGGCAAGTTTATCCTCCTGCTCGTCACCAAGTCCTCGCCGCTCGGCAGCCGCTATTTTGCGGAGCGCCGCAAGGTTGAAGTTTTGGCGTCGGACGCAACGCAGTCGGCGGTGGACGCCACCCTCGGCTGGGGCGATTACGTGATCACAAACGCATCCGTGCCGATCTCGGACGGGATGCAGGTGCGTATGAGTCAGTGACGGAGGCGGCGCTTTGAAAAAAAGAAGTCTGATTTTGTTTGCCGCCGCCCTCTGTCTGTGTGCCGTCGCGCTGCTTTTGCATTTTGTCCGCGGCGGGGTGAGTCGCGGCGACCGGCGCGACTTTGCCGCCGAGACCTTTGCGGGGCAGAGCGGCGCGCGCTACGGGATGTACTCGCTCTTTTGTCCCGCCACCGCTTATCTGACGCCGGACGGCGCCATGGCGGCGAAAGTGGCGATCGAGGACGCGCTTCGCGCCGAGAGCATTTCGCCCGCCGGGCACTATAAATTTGCCGCCTCGGTAGAACAGGAGGTGACGGCAACCCGCGAGGCTGTGTCCTTTTCCGCGATCGCTACCGTCTATTTCGGCGATTATTACGCCCTGCATCCCGACCGCCTGCTCGTCGGCGCTTTTCCCGACTTTATCGAGGAGACCACCGATTGCTGCGTCCTCGATTCCTACGCCGCGTGGCGGCTGTTCGGCTCGACCAACGTCTGCGGCATGGAGATGCAGATCGGCGGCAAAGACTATACCGTGGCGGCAGTCATAGAACCGCTCGGTGCGCCGTATACAAGTTACTACGGGCTGACGCCGCGCGTGTATATCCGCTACGACTCGGCGGCGATGCGCGGACAAAACCTCAGTTTTACGGCGGTGGAGGGCATCCTGCCCGAGCCGATCTCTGATTTCGGCAAAAACACCTTTACCGCGGCGGTGCAGTCTTACGGCGAGGACGTCATCTGCAACACCGGGCGCTTCTCGGTCCCCCGTCTCTTCTCAAACCTCGGCGATCTCAGCGCCCTCGGCGTGATGGAGGGCAAAACCTATCCCTATTACGAAAACGTTTCGCGCGTGATGGAAACCAAATGCACGCTTCTCTTTGCTTTTGAGTTCCCGCTCTTCCTTCTTTCGGGGCTGCTTGCCGTCTGCGGGATACTCATGCTCGTCCTGCCGCCGCTGAAAGCGTGGCGGCTTGCGCGCGCCGAAAAAAAGAAACACGCGATCCTATAAAATTTTACTTTTGTTTGGAGGAACTATGAAAACGTCACTGAAAATCTGTACGCTGCTTCTTTCGCTTTGCCTCGTGCTGCCGCTCCTGTCCGGCTGTGCGCTCTTCGGGCGGGAGAATCTG
>JAFSUT010000123.1 GCA_017445085.1 Clostridia bacterium
AACCGCAACGGCTCCTTTAACGGAAACGCCACGCTGAACATCGGCGGCAGCGCGGTCGTCGAGTACAACAAATACGTCGATTTGAGCATCACAAGCGGCGAATACATCGGCGTGGTCGGCGGCACGATGGGCATTTCGGGCGGCAGCGCCTTCACCTTTAACGGCAATATCGCCGTCCGCGTCGGCGGCAGCGCCGAGGTCTCCTGCACGGTCCACGGCACCTCCCGCTACACCAACATCGCCACCACCGCCGACGTCACGGTCACGGTCACCGAAAACGCTACCCTCCGCCGCCACCTGTACGGCGCGGGCTACGGCAACTATACCGCAAAAGAAAACGGGGTCCTTTTGGATCTTTCCGGAAACGCAAAGTTTACCAATCCCCAAGGCGCCTCCGGCTTTATCTGCGCGGGCGCAAACGGCGGCAGCGTCACGGGCGATCTCAAGATCCGGATCTCCGAGAACGTGCAGATCGCCGGCAACGTCTACGGCGCGGGCTATTCCGGCACGCTGAACGGCAACTCGACCGTTTTGATGTCGGGCGGCAGCGTGGGCACCTGCCTTTCCGCCGGACTTCGCACCGGAACGCTTGTGGGTGACGCGACGGTAGAAATGACCGGCGGCCGTCTGACCAACGCGTCTTACGGCTTGCTCCTCGGCGGCGGCGTCCCGTCCGCAACCGCCTACGGCACCGTCAGCGAAAGATCTGCCGCCTGCCTCGACGGCGGTGAGATCGCCGGCTCGATCTACGCCGAAGAACACACGGGCAGTTATGAGATCACGCTGAAAAGCGGCACGCTCGGCAGTATTTCGCCGACGGTCAAGACGATCGACCTCTCGGGCGGCAAGACCCTCTCGGTCGGCGGCAATGTCAACGCCGATACGCTGACCGGCGGCGGGCGGCTCCTCCTCTCGGGTGCGCTCACCGCATCCGCGGCAAGCGGCAAAGTCACGCTGGAGATCGCCGGCACGCCGCAAAACAAGTTCACCTACGTCACCGTAAACGACCTCGAAAGCACGCTTGCGGTGGAGTATCTGCCAAAGGATGACGAGGTGCTCGTGCGCGCCGTCACCGAGAGTGCGCTCACTTATACGGCAAATTACGCGGATCGCTACGATACCACGCATATCCGCGTCAACTACTATAATCCGCACGGCACGGAGGAGCCCCAGCCCAAGATCGTTATGGCGACCTCCACGCCCGCCGACCCGAACCGGGTCTCCGTCACGCTGACAAAGGGTGTTGAGGACGGTATTCCGTACGCCGAGGCCGACCTTGCCCCCGGGCATTATTACTACAAAGTGTACTACGGCAGCGGCGGCGCCGACTATGAGATCAGGTATTTCATCGTGAGCGGCAAGGAAGCATCGCACACCTACGAAGCACCGCTGGAGCCCTATGTCGCGGACAGCTATATGGAACCCTATATCGCAAAGACGACCGACGAAATGATGGCGGCGTTCTTCAATAACGGCGATCTTGAGGGCTTTGAGATCTCCCCCACGCCGACCTTTACCATGCACACGGAGCACGACCGCGCGTTTATGTCCAACGCGGAACTGCTTGCCTATATCGACACGCTCTCCGCGCCCTACCTCTACAAATTTGCGTTTGACCTTGGCACTTCGTACAACAACAAGATGCCGCTCCTTGTCTTTACCAAGGACGAGATCGCGCCGGGCGCAACGCTCGAAGAGGTCGCCGCCACCGTTCGCGCCGGCGGCGTGCGCGAGATCTGGCAGATCGACGGCGGCATCCACGGCAACGAGCCGACCGGCATTGAAGCCGCCCTCTGGTTTGCCGCCGAACTCTGCGGCGAGTACGGAGAAGATCTGCTCGACCGCTTCGGCGCCATCGTCATTCTCCCCGACGCCTGCCCCGACAACAGTCAGCGCTTTATGCGCAACTACGAGGACGGCGTCAACTCCAACCGTGATCTGATCGCGCTTTCCCATGCCGCCGCGCAAAAGCAGGCGTACGTGTTTGACCTCTTTATGCCGACCGTTTTCGTCGATATGCACGAGGACTACGGCAACGAGACCATCGACACCGCCGACTACTCGGTAGGCGCCATCATGGATATCCGCTTTGGCATTTCCGGCTCGCCGAACAGCGGACTTTCCGACGTTGCCGGCATCCTCGACGGGACGGCGCCGGTCACCGCACAGCGCGATTATCAAACGATCCACGCCCTGATGCGTGAAGTCGCCAAGTGCGGGCTGCGCACCTGCGGCTACTACGCGCCGCAGTACAACCCCGGCACATCGGTGACCTATGCAAAGACGCGCGGCGCTTACGCTTTCCTGTTTGAATCCATGCGGATCTGGACGGGCAAACAGCGCTTTGCCCGCAGCGTCTTTGCGGAAAAGACCGCCCTCCGCGCCCTGGCAAGTATCATTTGCAACGCCGACGGCGCGTTTGCCGCCGAGGTCGACCGCGGCAGAGCCAAGGCGGCGGTCACCGTCTACGACGAAACCAACTATTTTGCCACGAAAATGTCGCGGGACGGCACCGCAACCTTTACGGTGTCCAGCCCTTCCGCCTACTTAAACGGTAAGATCAAAGATCCGGAACATACCGAGACCTTCCGCGAATTTGATACCGTCCTCTCCTACCGTCCGATGCCGACCGGCTACGTTTTGCCGGCGGACACCGAAAACATCGCCGACATCCTCGCCCTGTGCGACCTGCACGGCGTGGAATATCTCCGCCTCGGGCGCGGCGCGGCGCTCACGCTCCGCCGTTACACGACGATGAGCGGTTCCGGCGCGGCGCTCGGCGCGGCGGCAGAGGTCAACTTTGACGACGGCGCCTACCTGTTTCTGACCGACAACGAGGACGCTTACCTCGTCGCCTACCTCTTTGAGCCCGACAGTATGGCGGCGGCGACCGACACAAAGATCAGCCTTTTGCAAATGGGGCTCCTCTCGACAGAGGACGCGCTCTACCGCAGTGAGATCGACAATCTGCGTGCGGCGGTGGCGCCGATGCTCCCGTCGCCCGATACGGACGACCTTTCGCCGCTCACGGGCGGCGAGATCTACACCGCGCTTGCAGCACGTGCCAACGGCGCCGCGTTCGGCGCCTATACCGCGTCTTCCACCCTACGGGAGGACTATACGGCAGCGGTGACAAAGCCGCTTTACCCCGTAAACTACGTCTATGAGATCCGCGGCGACTACATCCTCCCCGTCGAATTTGATGCGGACGGCGATACCCTCTCCTTTGCGGCAGAGGCGGATAAGATCTACGCGCTGGCAGAGGCGCCGCTCCTCACCTACGGCGACGCCAACGGCGACGGACACACGACCCTTGCGGACGCGCTCCGCATCCTGCGGGCGCTCGCCGATGAAACCGTTGACCTCGACCGCGCCGCCGCCGACATCGACCACACCGCCTCCATAGGACTCCTCGACGTCCTGACCACCCTGCGCACCATCCTCGGCTGACGCCGAAAAATGACAACGGAGAACATCTACACCATGCAAAACACAGAAGCATTTATTCAACAATGGATCGCCGACGGCTACGCCGGCGACGTTGCGATCGTCATCGGCGACCGCGGCGGCGAGACCTACCGCTATTTCGCCTCAAACCGGGGGGACGTCCTCGACGGGCAGACCCTCTTTGATATGATGTCGGTCACCAAGATCATGGCGACCGCGCCGCTCTTTCATCTTGCCATGGGGGACGGACGGCTGTCCGAAGCCGACCGCCTCGGCAAGTATTTTCCCGAAGCGCCTGCGGATAAAGCCGATATCCCGCTTTGGATGCTGCTCGCCCATTGCAGCGGCATCCCGCGCATCCTGTCAAGCGAACGCTTCGGCCCCGACCGCCGCGCCGAGTACATCGCAAACTATCTTTCGCATCCGCTCCTTTTTGCCCCCGGCGAAAAATACGAGTACTCCTGCGGCAACTTCGTCCTGCTCGGCTTTTTGCTGGAACGCGTCTATAATATGCCGCTGGATCTGCTCTTTGACACCAAGATCGCACGCCCGCTCGGTCTGACGCGCACGGGCTATCTGCCGGCGGAGGATCAAAACATCGTGCGTTCCACCCGCCGCGCGTGGGAGGGGCGCCTCAAATGCAGCGATCCCATCAACCGCGCCCTCTACGGCGTCTCCGGCAACGCGGGGATCTTTTCCTGCATCGACGATATGGCGCGCTTTGGGCAGTCGCTCCTCAACCGGCACGCGGCGCTCATGCGTGAAGATATCTTTGCCAAAGCCGCCGCCGACTGTCTTTGCGATCAAGAAAAATATAGCCTCGGCCGCGGTCTCGGCTACGTCTTTATCGACGACCGCTACGACCAAAACGCCGGACTGTTTGCAAACGGCTCGATCGGACACACCGGCTTTTCCGGCACCGCCGTCTACGCCGATTTTGCAAACGACCTCTTTGTCGTCTCGCTCTCCAACACTGCCTACTACGCCAACAAAACCGGAGATTTCGCTGCCAAGACCTCCGCGTTTCGCCGCGGACTGCACGGCGCCCTCGCCCGCGACCTTGCCGGAAAGTGATCCGAAAAGATCCGCGGCAAGGCAAAAGTTTCTTCCGCCTTTTTGAACATAGTTTATATTTGCGTATTTTGCGCATAGAAAAAACCATAGCGGCAACAACGTTACACCGTTATGGTTTTTGTTTTTTCAATTTATTTTTTTGGTTTGAGCGCGTGTTTGACCATACGCAGGAAGTTGTAGATCTTTTCTTTTTTGCGGTAAAACGGGAACCGCCCCACCCGCTCTCGCGTGTACGCGCGGTACGCAGGCGTATCCATCGGGCAAAGCACCCCGTCCTTGTAATACGCCACAAGTTTTGCGATCAGCCACGCGCGCTGCACGCCAAACTCGGGCGACTGGTACCGCCCGTCACCGGCAAACGTGAGGCTGCCGCCCCGCGGCATATCGATCAGCCGGTGCAAAACGTACTGCCCGCTTGGTCTGCGATAAAAAAAGATATCGCCGACGCGCACGTCGTCCACCGCACCGAGGACAACTTCATCTTTCCCCGGTTCGATCATCGGCAGCATACTCGTGCCGTTGGGGAAAAAACGAAAAGTGCTTCCGCCCTCGAGCGCTGCCTCTAAAAGCGGAAGCATGGTTTTCAGATTTACCAATTCACGCAAGCGCGCCCACCTCGGTCAACATTTTGATATACGCCTCGGTGTCGGCAAGCGCCGTTGCCTTGTCCACTTCGTATTCAGCGGCAAGCGCGTCCGCGACCGCCTCTACGGTCGTATCGTTTGCAAGCAGTTTCCAAATAAACGCACCGGTTTCATTGAGCGAGATCATACGGTTGTTTTCGCCGGCGTCTGTACGCGAAATGGCGTAATATTTGTTGCCGATTTTGCTGACAATATATCCGTCTTTGATTTTCATAAGCCTCTCCTCAAAGTCAGTATTCCTATTTACTCAAAGATATTGTATCACAGATATTCCGCTCCGTCAAGAGTTTTTTGCGGCGCATACAAAATTGCCAAGAGTTTTTTGCAACGCGTACAAAACTTTCAAAAGTTTCGGAAACGGCTTTACTTCTCCGTGCGGATGTGGTAAAATATACCGCACACAAAAACGACCGGAAAAAGGATATTTAAGATATGAACAATCCGAAAATCCCACGCCCCCGCAACGCCGAGCGCGAGCGCCGCGCCCTGCGGGATAAAAAGCGGGCAAAGATCATTGCCGTCTGTATTCTCACCGCCGCCATCCTCGCCGTTTGGGGGCTGATCGTCTTTTTTTGGATCACGCTGGTCGATCCCACGCACCCGGCGGAAACCGAAGCGCCCCTGCCCGAAACCACCGCGGCGCCCGTCGAAACAACGTCGCCCGCCGACCGCGAGACCGAAACGGTTTGGCTTGCGGCGGAGGATATCCACCGCGGCAGTCTGATCCTGGTCTCCACCCTGCTCTCGCGCGCCTACGTCTTTCCGGAAAACGACGCAGACCTCCTCTCCCTGTACGGCAACAAAAACGGGAACTATCGCATCTCCTCCTCCGCGCTGATGCTGCATAAGGACGCCGCCGCCGCTTTCGGCGAAATGGCGGACGCCTGCTATACCGAGACCGGTATGCGCGACTATCAGATCACGCAGGCCTACCGCACGAAAGAAGAACAAACCGAGATCTACGACAGTTATCTCGAGATCTACGGGGCAGAAGAGGGCGCGCGCCTTGCCGCCGCCCCCGGGTACAGCGAGCATCACAGCGGCTACGCCGTGGATCTCAACGTCTTTACGCGGGAGGGCGTCAGTTATTCGCTCGGCAGCGCAAGTGAAGTCGATCCCGCCTACGGCTGGATCTACGAACACGCGGCGGACTACGGCTTTGTCGTCCGCTATCCTGCGGATAAAACCGCGGTGACCGGCATCACAAACGAGCCGTGGCATTTTCGCTACGTCGGGCGCGGGCACGCCGCCTATATGACCGAAAACGACCTCACCCTGGAAGAATATATCGCCCTGCTCTATAAGTATCCGCAAGACGGCGAGCATCTGCACTTTACCGCCGGCGGCGTGGACTACGAAGTGTTTTCACTTGCCGCCACCGGTGAAAAGACCGCCGCGGAGATCCCCGTCGGCGCCGATTATACAGTGTCGGGGGACAACGACGACGGCTTTATCGTAACGATTTACAAAAATGCGAAATGACCGCAAGAAAGGTAAATATCCGAAAAATCTTCCGAGATCGAGCAAAAAGAGATACGACGCGCGCCGCCGTACCTCTTTTTTTCATCTTTCGGGTCTGTGCCGAGACCTTGGGCGAAATTTGGGATGAAAATCCGCAAGAAATTGAAAATCGTCCGTTTTTCTCCCGTTTTCTCCTGTTTTCTCGTTTTTTTGCTCCTTGACAAACCGCCGAAAAATCGGTAAACTATTGTTGATTTTTTGAATTCATAAAAAGACAGGAGTTGGTTTTTTTACATGGACGGCGGCGCGGGTAGTACGGGAAATTTACAAATTCAAATTCTCTTCTACATACTTTTGATCCTCGGCGGCGCATATTTTGCCTCTGCCGAAAGTGCATATGCCAGGGCAAATCAGATCCGTCTGCGCAGTCTTGCGGACGACGGAAGCAAGAAAGCAAAAAAAGCATTGTCGATCACCGAAAAATTTGACAAGGCTTTATCCGTCATTCTCATCGGGAATAATATCATGCACCTGTCTTCCTCCGCCCTTGCCACGGTCGTGGTTTCCGGTCTGATCGCAAATGGCGTTTTCGGTGCGGAGTTTACGGTGTACTCCACCTTGTTTACCACGGCGCTCGTATTTCTTTTCAGTGAAATGCTGCCGAAGAGTTTTGCCAATGCAAACAGCGAAAAAGTTGCTTTGGCATACGCCGGCTCGCTCTCTTTCCTGTTAAAGATCTTCTCCCCCGTGGCATTTTTATTTATCAAAATCAGCGAACTCTTTTCGCGCATCTTCGGCGACAGCGCCGAGGACGGCGTCACCGAAAGTGAGATCGAGGGTGCCATCGACAGCGCCGAAAAAACCGGCAATATCGATGCGGAACAGTCGGATATCCTCCACAACGTCGTGGACTTCAACAAGTCTACCGTGGAAGAGATCATGACCATGCGCGAGGACGTCGTTTGGATCGACGTCCACCTGGACAGCGAAAAACTCCTCGACCTCATTGAGCATACGCGCGTTTCGCGCCTGCTCGTCTGCGACGGCGTGATCGACCGACCCATCGGCATCCTCGGCGTCCGTGCCTACCTGCGTGAGCGGATGCGGCGCCAAAACGTCAATATCCGCCGCGTGATGATGGCGCCCTTTTTCACCTCGCCAAACGAAACGCTCGGCAACCTCTTTCCCCAGATGAGCCGCAATAAAAAGCCGTTTGTGATCGTCCGCGAGGGCGGGCGCACGCTCGGCATCGTCACCGTCGAGGACTTCCTCGAAGAACTCGTCGGCGAGATCTGGGATGAGTACGACGTCTACGATAAAAACTTTATCAAACTCGGCGGCAACCGCTTTGAACTGTCGCCGAAGATGAAAGTGCGCGAGGCGCTGATGCGCATCGGCGTACCGATCCCGCCCGCCGCCATCGGCAAAAAGTCGCTGGAAGCGTGGCTCCGCGCCGAAACCGATGCGCCGCTGACCGAGGACAAAGGCTTTGCCTTCCGCAATCTGACCGTCGTCGCGGGGCAGATGGAAGACGAGAGCACCCTCTCCTCTGTGATCATCCACCGCTGCGACAGCGAGGAAGAAGCAAAGGAGGAGATCGAAAATGCGTGATTATCTTTTGATCTTTGTTTTGCTGTTTTTCTCGGCGTTCTTTTCGGGTACCGAGATCGCCTATACCGCGGTCAACAAAACCCGCCTTGCAGAGGCGGCGGAGGCGGGCAGTTCCGCCGCCCGTCTCGCCGTGCGCATTTCCAACAAATTTGACAAAGCCCTGTCCGCCGTCCTCATCGGCAACAACTTTGTCAACATCGCGGCGTCCGCCGTTTCCACCACCATCGCCCTTTCCATTGCCGGCGGCAGATCCGAGGGACCCGCAGTCGTGCTGGCCACCGCCATCATCACGGTACTGATCCTCATTTTCGGCGAGATCGTGCCGAAAATCGTCTGCAAAAACAACGCAAAACGCATGGCGTGCATCACCGCGTATCCGCTGGCGTTTTTCATCATCCTGTTTTCCCCGATCACTTTTATCGTATCGCTGATCCTGCGTCTCTGCGGCAGGTTCTGGGGGGAGGCGGAGGAAACTTATACCGCCAGCGATATCGACGTTATGGTCGACGAGGCGGAAAAGGGCGGCGGCATCAAGGAGAGCACGCGCGACTATCTCCACGGCGCGCTTGACTTTGCCGACACCACGCTTGCCGAAGTCATCACCCACCGCACAAACGTTTTGGCGCTTGACATCGACGAGAGCCGCGAGGAAGATCTGCGTATCATCCATTCTTCGCGCTTTTCGCGCCTGCCGGTGTATAAGGACTCGATCGACAACATCATCGGCATCCTCAACATCAACCATTTTTACAAGGCCGTTGCCGAAGATCCGGATCTCTCCATCCGTCAGCTGATGCTGGAACCGACCTTTATGCACGGCACGACGAAACTGCCGGACGCGCTTGCCGATATGCGTGAAAATCAGGTGCAGATGGTCGTCGTGCTGGACGAATACGGCGGCACCTACGGCATCGCCACGATGGAGGACATCCTCGAACAGATCGTTGGTGAGATCTGGGACGAAAACGACGTCATCGTAGAAGAGTTTACGAAGAATGAGGACGGCTCCTTTAAGGTTCTCGGCGATATGAACGTCTACGATTTCTTTGACGAACTCGATATCGATGACCGCGATTTTGACTCCGACTGCAACACGGTCGGCGGCTGGTGCGTCGAACTGCTCGGGCAAAACCCCGAGGTCGGCATGACGCTCGACTATAAGACCCTGCATATTGAAATTACCAAAGTGGACGATATCGTCGTAGAAGAAGTCCGCGTCACCCTCACCGAGCCGGACGGCGACGGAGAGAAGGAAAACTGACAACATCTATCTGAAAACGACCTCGAAAAATCGAGGTCGTTTTTTGCGTGCAGGGACATCAAAATAGGAAAGCGCCGCATTTTTTCATTCAAAGACACTCTTCCGACCTTTAATATTAACTTTATAAAGTTAATTTACAAATTATTGGGCTCTGCATATAAAATTCAACCTATATATAGTTAATTTTTGAGTACACTAATCTTCTATAATGAATGGAGAGCATAATTTGCAAAATTTTACTATATATCAGGAGGTTATCATGGACTTACGTAGTGCGATCAAGGAGCGAATATTGGGGCTTTGCACCGAGCGCAACATCACAATCAACAAACTTTGCATCATCAGCGGCATCACACAGTCAACCGTGAACAACATCATCAATTCCGGCAGCAACAACCCCACCGTTTCCACGGTCAAAAAGTTATGCGACGGCATGGATATCACCCTCGCGGAGTTTTTTGACTCGCCGATCTTTAATGAACTCGATCAAGAGATCCATTGACGGCAATTAAAACAGCCATAGCAAGTCCACCTTGCTATGGCTGTTTTAATTATTTATTCTGTAAATTCAATCCAGCAGCAGCGGGGTGAGTTTGACGATATCCCCCGCGCCCATGACGAGGATCGCGTCTTTCTCGGCGGCGTTCTCTTTGAGATAAGCGACGATTTTTTCAAGACTGTCAAAATACAGCGCGTTCTCCCCCACCGCCTTGGCAAGCAGCGATGAGGACATCCCCAGCGTATCGGTCTCTCTCGCCGGATAAATATCGGCGAGAATTGCCGTATCGCACAGGCGGAGCGCCGCCGCAAAACCGTCAAACAGACCTTTGGTGCGGCTGTAGGTATGCGGTTGGAACACGCAAAAGACGCGATCAAAGCCCATGTGTTTTGCCGCGCGCAAGGTCGCCGAGATCTCGGTGGGATGATGCGCGTAGTCCTCAAACACTCTGGCGCCGTTGCATCTCCCCTTTTCGTCCATACGGCGCGCCGCGCCGCGGAAATTGCCGAGCCCGCAAACGATTTGCCCCGACGGGATGCCGCAGAGGATCCCGCAGGCTGCCGCCGCCAGCGCGTTATACACGTTATGCTCGCCGGGAACGCGCAGTGTGACGCGCTTTTTCATACTGCCGTGGCAAAGGTCAAAGGACGTCCCCTCGCCGGTGTACTCGATATTCCTTGCCATGACATCGGCGTCTTTGTGAATGCCGAATGAGAGGACGCTCCCCGCAAAGTCCGCCGCCATATCCATAACGTTTTCGTCGTCGGCGTTGAGCACAGCGCAGCCGCAGCCGCGCGTCTTTTCGATATACGCGCGGAAAGAGCGCTTGATCTGGTCAAGGTCACGAAAATAGTCCACGTGGTCCATCTCGATGTTGAGGACGACCGCGATCGAAGGATAAAAGTCCAAAAAAGAATCCATATACTCACAGGACTCAAAGATAAAATTCTCCTCACCGCCGACGCGGTACGCGCCCCCGATGGACGAGAGTTCCGCCCCCGAAATGACCGTCGGGTCGGCGTCGCCCGCAAGAAAGACCTCGGTGGTCATGGACGTGGTCGTGCTTTTCCCGTGCATACCGGAGATCCCGACGCGGTTGGTGTAGCCGCGCATCAAAAAACCGAGATAGTCGGCGCGAGAGATCACGGGGAGTCCCTCGGCGCGCGCACGCACGAGTTCCGGCGTATCTTCACGCACAGCCACCGTGTAGACCAGCGCGTCGTAGCCGTCGAGATGCGCCGCATCGTGTCCCTCGAAAATTTCCAGCCCCTCTGCGGCAAGGCGCGCGGTCAGCGGCGAGAGCGCACGGTCGGAGCCGCCGACCTTGTACCCGGCCCGATGCGTTATGTGTGCAAGCGACGACATCGTGATCCCGCCGATCCCGAGAAAATAAACGGCGCGCCTCCCCGCAAGCATTCGACTTATTTTTTCCGCACCGTAATGCGTATTCATCACAGACATGAAAGTTTGCCCCCTTTGCATTTGCTTTTATAGTATATGAATAAAATTCGCTGTCCAAACACATAATTCTAACGTAAAACTTTTCGGAGAAAGGAATCAAAAATGGAAATCACCGATGTAAAAATCAGACGCACCTTTGCCACCGCCCCTTTGCGTGCCGTTGCCTCGGTCACCCTCGACCGTGAGTTTGCCGTGCACGACATCAAAGTCATCGAAACCGGCGACCGCCTGTTTATCGTTATGCCCAGCCGCAAGCAAAAGGACGGCAGTTTCCGCGACGTGGCGCATCCCATCTGCACACAGTTTCGCCAAAAGCTGGAGGACGCCGTGCTGGGCGCCTACCGCGAGGCACGCGAGCAGGCGCCGGACGATACGCGCGCTTTTCAACTCTCCGAGAGCAGTTTTATCATGTAATCGCGCAAGGCGGCACGATCGGCAGGCGACAGGCGGTGATACAGGGCGAGAAACGCCTCCGCCTCCCCTGCCGCGTCGCCGAGCAGCGACGCCGTACTCACCTCAAAATAAGCGGCGATGGCAGACAGCTTATCGATCGAGGGAGAAGAGTCCCCGTGTTCAAGATCATACAGAAAATTTCGATTGATGCCGCAGTCACAGAGCGTTTGTTTGACGGTGACGCCGCGCGCCTTTGCCAGCGCGCGGATGTTTGCCGCGATCTCTTTGTTATGCTGCTCCATAAAATGCAACTCCTTTCTTTGTATGCCGCGCGGTCGTGCAAAAAGCACAAACGCCGCCGCCCGCAAAACGGAAAAATTTTTGCTGAAATTTTCAAAAAAGGCTTGACATACAGAAATATCTGTGTTATTATCTCTTTGTAATACAGATTTTTCTGTATTTATTATTTTTCCTCTATTTATGATAACACAGATATTTCGGTATTACAAGAGAAATTTGACATTTGCGGGCAAACGGGCACAAATCGGCGTTTGTCTGCGGGAAAGGAAGGATACGATATGGGATTTTTCAGCACAGAGGACGGCAGAGGATGCCACCGGCGTGAACTGCGGGCGCAGATCGAGGATCTGTGCGGGCGCATCGAGGACGAAAATGAGAAAAAAGAGGCTCTTTTATTTGAGATCTCGCGCATCGACGCGGTGATCGCCGACCTTGCGGCACTGCTGGCGGCATTGCGGGGCAAAACGGTATGAGCACGCCGATGGATCAGGAGCGCCTGCGCTGCCTCTGCAGCCTGCGGCGCGAAATTTCGCGCACAAAGGCGCGCATCGCCAAACTTGCGAAAAAAAGTGAAAACGAGCAGGACGAGATCCTCCTTGCCGAGCTGAAAAACACGGGTGCGGCGCTGACCGACTACCTCCGTGCGGCAGAGCGGGAGGAATGTGCGCTGATCACCTACATAAACGGCATCGAGGACGCGTCGGTGCGCGAGATCTTTATGCTCCGCTACGTGGACGGCGTGCGCTCCTGGCAAAAGATCGCGTTTATGGCAGGCGAGTACGACGAGTCCTACGTCCGCCGCAAGCACGCCGCCTATCTGAAAAAATCGGCAAAAAAAGGATCCGAAGAATGAGTCGGCATCACTCTTCGGATTCCCATCAAACGGTCACTTCCGCAAAATAAATCGGCATTCCCCGGGAAGAAAAATTGGTTTCGTATTCGGTCATCACGTTGCCCTCGTTGTAGGGGGAATTGTGCAAATCGCGGCTTTCTTTCACAATGCGAAAGCCCGCCGCCGCAAATTCTTCCAGCGAGAAGTCGTACAGTCCTTCGTTGTCGGTTTTGAGCCGCAAAACGCCGCCCGCCTTTAAGAGGGTCTTATATAACTCAAGAAAGGCGCGGTAGGTCAGGCGCCGTTTATAATGTCCCGCTTTCGGCCACGGGTCGCTGAAATTGAGATAGATGCAGTCAAAGGTGTGCGGCGCAAACCAATCGGCAAGCGTCCCCGCGTCGCCGACGATAAAGCGGAGATTGTCAAACCCGTCCTCCGATGCGGCAAGCGCCTTTTCCACCGCGCAAACCATCACGTCGGACACGCGTTCCATCGCGTAAAAATCAACGTCCGGATGCGCCGTCGCCATACCGACCGCAAACTGCCCCTTGCCGCAGCCGATTTCGAGATGCAGCGGTTTTTTGTCCCCTATGAAAGGCGCATACGGGTCCTCTTTGGTCTGCGCCGCAGAGGTGCAAAGCAGATGCCCCGCGGCGCGGAGGCGTTCTTCTCCGTGTTTTTTCTTTCGCATTCGCATAAAGTGATCACTCCGATTTTCATACTGACCAAATGATAACATAAACGCGCGCGCTTGTCAAAGCTCTTTTGAAATATTTTGCCGAAATGCAAAAATAACGGTTGACAAACCGAAAAAAGCGTGCTATTATATTAAGGTCGGCAACGACGGATGCGCCCGTAGCTCAGCGGATAGAGTGCCCGGCTACGAACCGGTAGGTCGTAGGTTCGAATCCTATCGGGCGCGCCAAAAAAATCAGCAACCCTTACGGGTTGCTGATTTTTTATCCAAGCCGACGACAGGCGGCTTGGTATGTCATCACGCGCCGTGCGCGTGTATGCCATCGCCGCAGAGGCGTATGGTGTCACGGTAAAACCGTGTATGTGCCGCCGTCGGCTTGCTAACATACAGCCCTTACGGGCTGATAACACGCCCTGCGGGGAATTGTCAAGCAAACGGCAACATAAGGTTGCTTGCCAATTACGATCACATATGATACGATTAAATTACAACTAATGTGGAGGTGATCATATGGAAACGAAGGATGTTGTTAAAAAACTCAGGACTCAAAAAGGTTTTTCACAGGAGGAACTTGCGGCAAAGATATTTGTCACAAGACAAGCTGTTTCACGTTGGGAAACCGGAGAAACGATACCGAATACAGATACGCTCAAACTCCTTTCAAAATTGTTTGACGTGTCGATCAATACTCTCCTCGGTTCTCCGAGAAAGTTAGTTTGCCGGTGTTGCGGAATGCCTCTTGAGGACAGTAATATGAGCCGCGAAACCGACGGCGATTTCAACGAGAAATATTGCAAATGGTGTTATAACGACGGTGAATACACACTTGACATTTGGAAAAAATACGGCGAAGTCGGCGCAAAAGAAAAGCTCGCGGAATTCAAAATGCAGTTAATTGACGAGTTCAACACACTTTTGCACATGGAAGGGGTGCCAAGGGTCGAGGATCTGAACATGCTGTCGGGTGAGTATATAAATTTGGAATATACTCTTCCAAGCGGAGAAAAAGTGAAGTTTCTTGACGATAAGCAGACCTATCTCGGCAATCAGATTGAAAGCAGGTTTGGAGACAGATGCATTGGAATAGCAGCGAATATGGAATTCCTACTCGTATGTTCTTATGAGGAAAACGGCGAGAATCCCGAACTTGTAATTTACAAAAAAAGATAATCAAATTCCGGTTGCAGGTGACAAAGGGCTTATAATAAGCAACTTTTTGCTGTTAGTTACACCATTTTAGCTCTTTGGCAATGCTGTCTGTTGATCTCGATATTGCTTCGCAGTTTTATTCGGCGGTCGCCGAGTGATATTGCGCTTCGCGCAGTTAAAAGGCGAATAGAATATCACTGCTCCGAAGGAGCAATATCACTTTGCGGCATCGCCGCAAAATATCACATCTCGCAAAGCGAGATATTTCACTTTTTGCGGTTTTATTCGATGAAGAACGGGTATTTCGGTAAGCAAAAAAACAAAAACCACCCCTTTGGGTGGTTTTTTGTTTTTCGATCTGATTTTATCCGAGCAAACGGAAGAGCGCCATATAGCAAACCGTCCCTGCAAGGATGGAAAGGTACATATTCTTCCTTGTGCTTTGCAAAACGACGACCAAAATGCAGGACAGCGCCTCCGGGATACCGTAGGGACTTTGCAAAAATGAGGTGTCGCGCAGGCAGTAGACGACAAGCGCCGTCATGATCACCGGCGGAAGCACGCGCCCGAGGTATCTTACCGCGGGCGGCAGCGGCCTGCCCGAAAAAATGAGAAACGGAAAGGCACGCAGTCCCCACGTAACCAGCGCAATAACGCCGATGGCGGCGGCAGGGTAAAACCACGCATTGATCCATTCATTCATCCTGCCCTGCCTCCTTTTTCTCTACGGGGCTGCGCAAAAGCAGCAGCGCGGCGGCGGACGAAAGAAGCGTCGGGATCAAAAAGTTTTCTCTGCCGAAGAGCAGCAAAAAGCACGCCGCGCCGACAAGCGCCGTGATAAACGGGATCTTTGAACGATGCATCCGCCATTGATCCACGACGACCACCAAAAAAAAACGCCGTAGCGGAAAACTCCAGCCCGCGCAGATCAAACGGCAAAAAGCGCCCGGCGAGGGCGCCGAGAAAACAGCCGAAGATCCAATAGATATGATCGAGCGCGGCGATCCAAAACGCCGCACGCGAGGCGTCCATGCCGTCCTCATAGCGCACCGTGGAAAGGAGCGAATAGGTCTCGTCGGTCAGCGACAACACCATATAGGGCGCTCTCCACCCCATTTTACGAAACCTTTCGATAAACCCGACGCCGTAAAAAATATGCCGCGCGTTGATAAACAGCGCCGTGACGGCAAGTGACCAGAGCGGAGCGCCGCCTGCCAGCATCGGCACCATCAAAAGCTGCATCGAGCCGGCGTAAATCAAAACGGCGGACGCCACCGTGAGCAGTATACCGTACCCCGCCTCGCTCATCAGCGCGCCGAACGCGACGCCGATAAACAGATAGGTAAAAAAGATGGGCACCGTCTGTTTGAGCGCAAAATTGAACTCGCGCATAGTTTTTCCTCCCCTGCGACGCAAAGCCGTTGAAAATTTACAGTTTATCATAGCACATCCAAGCACTTTTTTCAATGGACATGAGCGATTTTCGGCAGCGGCGCGGAGATCGGCAAGCCCTCCCGCAAAAGTTTCCTTGCATTTTTCGCATTTTTCTTATATAATGGTGCTATCTTTACAGCGAGGTTATGCTCCTTATGACACGAAAATACGACCGGCTAAAAATGCTTATCGCCATGGGCATTTACGGCTCTATCGGCATCTTTATCCACGAGATCCAACTCCCCCGCGCCGCCATTGCCCTCTTTCGCGGCGTATGCGGCGGCGCTTTTTTGATTTTACTGTTTGTCATCACGCGGCGCAAGTTTGATTTTGCCGCGCTTCGCGGCAAAATGCTGCCGCTTGTGATCTCGGGCGTTTTGATGGGACTTAACTGGGTGTTTTTGTTTGTCGCCTACGACTACGCGGGCGTTGCCGTTTCCACCCTCTGCTACTACACGGCGCCGATGTTTGTCCTGCTCCTCTCCCCGCTCGTTTTGCACGAAAAGTTGACAGCACGCCACGTCCTGTGTATCTTTGCGGCGCTCTGTGGCACCGCGCTGATCAGTCATATTACCGCCCCCGGCAATTCTTTTTTCGGAGTTTTGCTTGCCCTTGCCGCCGCCCTCCTTTACGCGGCGGTCATCTTCTTCAATAAGAAACTTGCAGACGCGCCCGCCTATGAACGCACCGTCATCCAGCTGCTTTCAAGCACCCTGCCGCTGATCCCCTACGTGTGCCTGACCGCCTCCCCCGCCGACCTGCACACGGACGCCCGCACGCTGATCTTCCTTTTGACCGTCGGACTTCTCCACACGGGCGTGGCGTACGCCCTCTACTTTGACGCCGTTGCCAAACTGCCGACAAGGACGGTGGCAATGTACGCCTATCTCGACCCCGTGCTTGCGGTGCTTTTTTCGGTGCTGTTTCTCGGCGAGCCGCTGACGGTATACACCGTGCTCGGCGCCGCCCTGATCCTTGGCGCGGCATTTGTCAGCGAGCGATGAGATTTTCCCGCACGCCGACGGCGCCCCGGCGTGCGCCGCACACAGATCTCCATACGAAAAAAGAGCAGACCGTACGGTCTGCTCTTTTTGGTTTTTTCGTTATTTCTCGATCCACTCTTCGACCGCTTCACCGTAATACTGGTTGATGACGTCGAGCAGTGCCTGTGCGGAATTCTTGTAGGTGTCGTACATCGAAGCAAAGTTGTTGTCAAAGTTGCGGAGTGCAAGGATGAGCTGCTTGTTGTACGGTCCGACCTGGTAGTAGTAACCGATATCAAAGGTCATGGTATCGAGGATGATATCGACCATCCCCTCCGACTCCTCGTCGCGCGAGGACTGACCGATCAGCGTGACGTCGTAGTACGCGGGCAGGACGATCTTTTGTCCGTAGTATGCCAGCGCCTCGGTGATGACGCCGGTGCGGTCGATGTCGTTTTGAATCAGCGGCACGCAGATAAACTGCGAGTTGTAGGGCGCCACCGTGCTGTGATAGGACTCCTGCGTTTCATCCAGTTTCGGATACGGGAGAATACCAAAGTCGCTCTCCATTTCACGATACCCGGGCATATTGCCGAGAACCGCGGTAAAGAACAGCCCCTGGTCGTTTTGCCAGAGCGGCACGCCGGACTTGACGTATCTCTGATAGGTCAGCGCGTACTGGCGGTCGTAGGCGATGTTGGTATACTGTTCGAGGGCGGCAAGCGTGCGCTCGGAGTAGAAAGTCAACTCGATTTTGCCGTCGTCGTTGATGGTGCAGCAGCGTTCGCCTGCGGCATTGACCATACCGACAATGGAGTCGTCCCAAACGAGAAGTCCGTAGCGGTCATTCTCGTTCATCACGCCGTCCTGATTCAAGTCCTCGGTGACGGTCTTGCAGAGTTTGCCAAAGTTTTCAATCGTCCACTTGTTGTCGTAGACCAGGTCGTACGGGCTTTCCAGGTCGTAGTCGCGGGCAAGTTCCTTATTGAACATCATGCAGAAGGTGGCGTTGTTGTCCGACACCGTGATGTCGCCCGTGGTAAAGAACATAACGCCGCGCACGTTCAGGCTCTCGTTTGCCCGCTGATCCCACCAGCTCTTTTTGAGGTTGACGCCGGGTACAGAGTTCATATCGTAGAGATACCCGCTGTAGGCGAGGACCGAGACGTCATAACCCGCAATCAGGGCAAGGTCATAGTCGCAGTCGCCCGAGGTCACGCTTTTGTTGATGGCAATAAAGCCGGGGCCGCCGCCGGACGAATAGGCGGCGCTTTGCGTTTCATTGATTTTGATATTGTAATCGCTTTCGACTTTCGTCTTGCACTGATACTGTGCAATGCCGAGCGCGGTGGACGCGTCCTCTTCCGCGGTAAAGTCGCCGTAGGCAACGTTGCCTGCCGAAAGAATATTAAACTCCGCGCCGCCGTAGTCGCCGGTAAGTTCGATGTCCGGCAGTTCCTCTGCCGCGGTCACGTCCACGCCGTCGCTGCCGGTCGGCGTTTTGCCGCTCTCGCCGCAGGCGGCAAGAGATGCGCAAACGGTCAGGAGCGCCAAAAATCCGCATAGAATTTTTTTCATAACTCTGTTTAGTTCCTTTCTTCAACACATACACTTTCAGCATTTTTTTGCAAAAAGTGCGAATCTCGGTTGTTCCTATTTTAGCATATTATACGAAATATGACAATACAAAAAAGCAAACATTTTGATTTTTTATTTGCACGGTTGACCGAAAAGTTTTTTTGTGCTATACTTTTGGTGTAAAAACTGCGCACGGGAGGTGATTCTTTTGCACGTATGGGTGGAAGCGTCTTATATGCACTCCCATTGGTGCGCCCACTATATCGAGGGCATCACCGCGCAAGCCAAACGCAAGTCGATCGAGGTAGAAGTCCACACGAGTTCTGACTTTATCACCGCGCGGGGGTTTGACGATACCCGCGTGATTTTGCTCGGCTCCTCCCTGACGTGGACGAAAAACGCCGTCAACTTTCTGTACGCGCACGACGTCCACCCGATCGTCCTTGCCAGCGCAAACTATCAACAAATTTTCCCGTTTGCAAGTTTCATCACGATGGACTATGAGGACGCCACGCGCAAGCTGATGTCGTTTTTGCGTGCGCACGCAAAGAAAAAGACCGCCTTTTTCTCAGGCAATGCGCGCAGTGCCACCGATATGCAAAAGGTGACTAACTTTTTGCAGTCGGGCGGAGAGGAAAACGACGTCTACAATTACAGCGCCTCGCTGAAAGCGACGGGCGACCGCCTGCTTGCCCGCATCGCCGAATACGACTCGATCCTCTGTGCCAACGACGTCTCCGCGGTAGTGCTTGCCAAGCGGCTGACCTCCCTCGGCTACAAACTGCCGGACGATATGCACCTTGCCACCTTCGGCGACACGATTTTGCCGGGGCTGGATATCCACAATATCGCCGTGGCGCGGGTCAAAAGCCGGGAGGCGGGCAAACTTGCGCTTTCCGCCTATCGCCTGCTCAAATCCAACCCGTCGGTTTCCTCGATGTCGATGCTGCTCCACTGCGATATCCTCGACTACAACTACGAGCGCACCGATATCAAACTGCCGCACAAAGGTCCCGTATTTGACCAAAATCAACCGCCGCAAAATTTCTTCCGCGACCCGGACGTTGAAAAAGTCATCCTCGTGGAAAAACTGCTCTCCGGCTGCGACAAACTCGATATTTCCATTTTGCGCGAGATTCTCATCAAAGAGAGTTACTCCAAGATCGCGGAGAAATACTATATCGCCGAAAACACCATCAGTTACCGCATCAAAAAGATCCTTGCCGCCGCCCCCGACAAAAGCAAAGAAGAAGTCTTTGACC
>JAFSUT010000124.1 GCA_017445085.1 Clostridia bacterium
CGTGCGCCGGAAAAGACAGTAACGGAGGATCTGGCGGCGCTTTCGGCGCTGGAAAAAGAAAAAACGCCGAGCGTGGACGCCCCATGTGAAGTGTTTGGACATTTGCTTGGCGAGGTGTTTGCGTTTGGTCTTGCGGGCGACGCTGAAAAAATCACGCGAGCGATCGGCTACCGCACGGGGCGCTGGATCTACGCCGTGGACGCCGCGGACGATTTGGAAAAGGACGCGCGGGACGGACAGTACAATCCGTTTTTGCTGTTGTACGGGGGGATGCCGACGCCGGCGCAGAAAGCGGAGATCGAAAAGGCGCTGACGTATGATCTGCAGGCGCTTGCCGCCGCGCTCGATCTGCTCCCGTCGGGTGAACTTACGGACATCGCCAAAAATATCGTATATCTCGGGATGCCGTCTGCCGCGCACCGGGCGCTTGCGGACAAGAAAGGAAAATGAAAGTATGAACAAAGATCCTTACGCCGTGCTCGGCGTATCGCCAAACGCCACGGAGGACGAAATCAAAGAGGCCTACCGCGCGCTGGCAAAGAAGTATCACCCCGACCGCTATCCGGATAACGATCTCAAAGAGATGGCGACCGCCAAGATGAAAGAGATCAACGAGGCGTACGAGGCGATCAAAAGCGGACGGGCGCATACCGGAAGTCAAAATGCCTACGGGCAGGAGACTTACGGGCAGGGCGGCACGGCGTCCTTTGCCGAGATCCGCGCGATGATCAACAGCGGTGCGTATATGCAGGCACAGCTGGCGCTGGACGCGATGCCGCAGGCGGCGCGCGGGGCGGAGTGGCATTATCTCTACGGCTGTATCTATTTGCAGCGCGGCTGGATCCATGACGCGACGCGTTATTTTGACACGGCGTGCCGGATGGATCCCGACAACGCCGAGTACCGCAATGCCCGCGTGCGACTTGACAATATGGCGCAAAACTACCGCACGGCGGGCGGCGCGATGCGCGGAGGCTGCCTTGACGGCGACGTCTGCGACATTTGCTCAAGCCTCCTTTGCGCCGACTGCTGCTGCGAATGTATGGGCGGCGACCTGATCCCTTGTTGCTAAAAGTTGGAAAGTGAAACTTTCCAACTTTGTTGCCTTTTCGCCTTTCGCGCCGAACCGTAAGGCGCGAATTTCGGCTGTGCCGAAACCGGCGAAAACGCACGCAACGTGCGAGAGGTGTGCTGATGAGGTTGGAAGCGGCGCTTCCAAACTCGGCGAGTTTCGCTGTGCGAAACGTCGCGCTCTGTGGGCAAAGGAGCCTTTTGCGCCGAACCGCAAGGCGCGAATTTCGGCTGCGCCGAAACCGGCGAAAACGCACGCAACGTGCGAGTTTTGAAAGTAAAACTTTCTAAACTCGGTGCCTTTTTTCCAAAACGTATTTTTACCAAAAAGGGAGGAGAACTATGGCGACCTCGCATACTGAAAATACGAAGAAACTTGCATTTACCGCGGTGCTTTCGGCGCTTGCGGTGGTGATTTTATACGTCGGCGCGCTTCTTGACGTGTTGGATCTGTCCAGCGCGGCGTTTGCTTCTCTCTGCGTCCTCTGGTTGCTTTGCGAGTTCGGCACGCGGTTTGCGCTTCTTGGATACGCGATCGTATCGGCGCTTTCGCTCCTGCTCCTGCCGTCGAAAACGGGAGCGCTTCTCTTTGCCGTATTCCTCGGCTATTATCCCGTGCTCAAATATTGGATCGAGCGGAAGATCCCGCGCTTTTTTCAGTGGTGGCTGAAACTTGCCGTCCTCAACGCCGCGGTCGTCGGGATGCTTTTTCTTGTGCGCTACGTGATGGTCGATCCGCTTTGGCTGGAGATCGCAACGCTCGTCGGGTGCAATATTTCTTTTGTGCTTCTGGATATTCTGATGGATCGCCTCTTGCGCCTGTACGTACGCGTGTGGCGAAAAAAACTGCATATCCGATTTTAGTCGGCGATGCGGGTTTCGTTTTTTGCATAGTGCCGTCTTCCCGCGTGCGAAAAAAATCAACTTTTTTCGGAAAGCCCCTTGATTTTTCCTCTCGGCTATGCTATACTCAAAGCACGTCCGCAAATCGGAGGCATAGCTCAGCTGGTTAGAGTACTTGCTTGACATGCAAGGGGTCACTGGTTCGATTCCAGTTGTCTCCACCAAAGGCTTGTAAATCGCTTGATTTACAAGCCTTTTTTCTTTTTTCGCCGCAGACCGAAAAGGGCACTTGCCTTACGACAAGTGCCCTTTTCGGTTGTAAAATCAATTAAATACCGGAGCGTCTGCCAGCAGATCGTCCATAACTTCCGTGATGTTTTGCGGGAATACCGCGCCCTCTGACAGTGTTTTCAGCAAAAATCGTGCATATCCGTCGTCGCGTGAAATGTCGGGAATGCAAATTTCACTGCCGTCGGATGCCCGAACATACAAGTCATAGTGCGTGCCGTGCTTTTGCATACGGTAGTCGATGCTGAATCCTTCGAGCGAGACGGATGCGGTCAGCGCGGTCTCGTCCGCTTTTGCTTGGTCCAAATAGAATCCCTCCATTGCTTTTTCGTTGCGTAGGTAAGTGTATCACAAGTTGCGGCAAGGGTTTGACGGGGAAAAAACGACTGTTTGCATAAGGAAAAGAAGCCGTTTTCGTCAGATTTGCACATAAAACGCCGCGTGAGCCGCAACATTTGTCTGTCGACGTCCGTTTTTGTCGCCGGAATTGCCGCCCGCGGTGGATCCTGCACGGAAAAAGCGGGTATGATTTCCATTTTATGTATAAATATTCATTTTGCGCAACGGTCTTTTGAAAAAAATCCAAAAAATGAAATAATAATTAAATAATATTTACAAAATCTGAAATTATTCACATTTATTCAAAATAATACAACTTTTTTCGACAGTATTTTTATGATATAATGAAATAAAGTTTATAAAATACACATATTTATTCATAAAGGAGCAAAAATGATGAAACATATGACCCTGCATCCGAAGGCGTCGCGCCTTTTGCGCGCCTGCCTCTTTTTTATCAGTCTGTACCTCGGTCTTGCCGTCGTTTACGCGCACGGCGCTTCGCTCTCCGCCGCCGCGGTGCTGGAACTTTTGCACAGCGGTGCGCTCTCGGTCGTGATCGCGGTGGGCGGCGCGCTCATTTTGGATCTCGAATTTCGCCATCGGCAAAAATGATTTTGCGTCCCGCCTCTTGAAAAGAATGCCCGTCTATGCTACAATATATGTAAACAAAGATATTTTTTGGGGGAAAAAGACATGGATCATCTTGTAATTGCGGTTTCCCGCACAAGCGGATGCGGCGGACTTGCCGTCGGACGGGCGCTTGCCGAAAAAATGGGCGTAGAGTATTACGACAGCAAACTTTTGCGCATGGCTTCCGAGGACAGCGGCATCAGCGAGCAGTTGTTTGCCAACGCGGACGAAAAAGTGAAGAGAAGTCTTTTGTCAAAAATCAAAAAGAAACTCCATCCAGGAGAAGTGCTCCCGCCGGAGAGTTCGGATTTTACCTCCAGTCAAAATTTGTTCAACTATCAGGCAAAGGTCATCCGCGAGATCGCGGCAAATTCCTCCTGCGTGATCGTCGGGCGCTGTGCCGAATACGTGCTTGCCGAGCATCCCAAGATGTTCAGCGTATTTGTCACCGGCTCGCGCCGCAAATGCGCCGAGCGTTACGCGCACGACCACGCCGTTTCGGTCAAAGAGGCGATCGCCCGCACAGAGGAGGTCAACAAGTTCCGCGCCGACTATCACGAGTACTATACCGGGCGTGATTGGGGCGACCCCGCAAACTACGATCTTTGTATTTCCACCGACCATATGTCCGTTGACGCTTGTGCCAAAGTCATTCTCACGGCGGCAAAAGTAAAATTTGGCGAAGAAGATGCAGAGTGACAAAGAACTGAAAGAAGTTTGCACCGCCTCGGCGGAGATCTTTGACGGCGTCGTTCTCCACCTCTACCGTGATGAGATCCGCCTGCCAAACGGGCAGAGCGGCGTGCGTGAGGTCGTCCGCCACGTCGGCGCGGTCTGCATCCTGCCGCTGTTTGCGGACGGCGGCGTCCTCGTCGAGCGGCAGTTTCGCTATCCGCACGACAGTGTGCTTTTGGAGATCCCTGCGGGCAAACTCAACGATAAGCGCGAGGATCATCTCGCCGCCGCGCAGCGCGAGCTGGATGAAGAGACCGGCTATTTTGCAAAGACGTGGACCTCGCTCGGCATTTTTTATCCGGCGCCCGCCTACGCGGATGAGCAGATCGAAATGTATCTGGCGGAAGATCTGTGCCCGGACGCACGCGGTCGCCATCTGGATGAAGACGAGTTTTTGACGGTGGAAAAAATACACATTGACAGGCTTTGCGAGATGGTGATGCGCGGGGAGATCCCCGACGCCAAAACGCAGCTTGCCATCCTCAAGGTCAAGCGCCTGCTGGACGAGCGGAAGCGTCAACTTTCGCGGGAGGCGGACGGATGAGAGAAAAGTCAAATACCTGCTGCTTTACGGGGCATCGGGATATTTCCGGCGTCACCTACGCCGAACTTGCCAACCGTATGGAGCCCGCCGTGCAGCGGCTGATCGGGGAGGGCTACCGCTATTTTGTCTGCGGCGGCGCGATCGGCTTTGATACTTTTGCCGCCATTTTGATCCACTCGCTCAAAATGCGCGGTGAGGACGTCCACCTCGTCCTGATGCTCCCCTGCCGTGATCAGGCGGCAAAATGGAGCGCCTACGATCGGGCAGTATACGCACAGATCCTGCAAAAGGCGGATGAAGTGGTCTATATCGGGGAGAAGTATACCCCCGGGTGCATGCAAATGCGCAACCGCGCTATGGTGGACGCCGCCTCGGCGTGCATCTGCTATCTCACGCAAATGCGCGGCGGCACTTGGCAGACGGTAAACTATGCCGGTGCGCAGGGGCTTTCGGTCATCAACGTCGCCTCCGATTAAACGAAAAAAACAGTCCGCCCGAGGCGGACTGTTTTTTGGCAGAAGCGGCGCCGCCCGCGCGATGCCGGATAGAATATGCTGTTTTCGATCTCTGCCGCCGACAAGTCCCGGGGAAAAATGTTCGGTTTGTGATAAAAAAGGGAATTTGTGCATTGTGCGTGCTTTGCGGATCTGATATACTTATCATAGAATACTTGTATGCGGAGGGTAAGATGAAAAGAGATTTGAAGCATATCGGCGGACTGCTTGTCCTTGTCGCCGTTTGCGTGCTTTTTGCGCTTGTTTGCTTTGCAAGCGAAAAGACGGTGTATCTGTCCGGGGACGCCACCGCCGCGGCGGACGGCAGTTTGCGCTCGCCCTTCGGCGATCTTTCGGCGGCGATCTCGGCAGTCTCTGACGGCGGACGCATCGTCGTTGTGGATGAATACGTCGTCACCGCCAATGCAAAGACCGGTGAGATCCCCACGTTCAACGCGCCCGCGCACACGGGTCAGATCACGATCACCTCGCTCGACGGGCGGGACGACTATCGAAAGGGCGGCGCCTGCCTCTATTTTACCGAGGCGTTTTATTACAACTGCGGCGGCGCGGTCAGATTTGAAAATATCAATTTCAAAAACGACGCGACAAACATCTATCTTGCGGCAAACTTTCATCCGATCGCTTTCGGCGCGGGATTTGACGTCAAAAATACGCAGGGCGCGGCAAAGAAACTGCTGGTCATCGGCGGTTACAATACGCCGGCGCTGGATCTGCCCGCAAATCTTGATCCGAAGATCACGGTGGAAAGCGGGAACTTCTACCGCATCATCGCCTTTTCCTACGTCAAGGGGATGGCGACCTATACCTTTACGGGGACGGCGGAGGTGGATATCCGCGGCGGCCATATCGACCGCGTGTACGGCGCCTCGGTCTTAAACCATTACAGCGGAAATTTGCGGTTGAGCGTCAGCGGCAGCGCCTCGGTCGGCGATATCTATCTCGGCGGCGACCAGACGCGGCGTCTCTGCGGCGACGCGCAGGTCTTTCTCAACGGCGGCACGATCAGCAACCTGTACGTTCACAACGTTCTCGGCGATACCGATATCCTCCTTGAGGGGGCAAAGTTCCGCACTGCGGACGGTAAGATCGCCGTCACCTACGGAAGTGCAGCCGTCGAAAAAGAGGCGTACGGCAGGGAGATCATCCTCCGTTACAATGCAAACCATTACGATGAGAATAAGATGAAGTCGTTTTCGGGCGTGACCGAGCTTGTACCGTATACCGATCTCGCGGCGGCGTTTGCCGCCGTGGACAAAACGCAAAAAGAAATTCATCCGTTGACCGATGCGGACGGAACAAAGGTCGTTTTCGTGTGCGACAGCGGGCGCGGCGACGGCTCGTCTGCGGAAAACGCCGCCTTTTCGCTGACCGACGCGTATGCCGCGCTGAAAGAGACCGGCGGTGTGGTCGTCGTATGCGGTAAACTCTCGGTCAAGACGGCCACGGGGCTTTGCGAAACCGATAAAACCATCCGGATGACCTCGCGCTTTGGTGACAGGGACTACCGTGCGGACGGCGCCAAAGTGGCGCTTTCCGCCAACATCGGCTACTACTGCCCGACCGTCCTTGACGACATTACCTTCCTTGCGGAAAAGAGCAATCTCCGCCTGGTGTTTGACGGCAAAACGGCGGTCGTCGGGGAGGGCGTGGACTGCGAGATGTCGATTGCCGCCGAGACTTATCCGTGGCTCGTTGCCGGGACGGTACGTTCAAATTACGCGGTCAGATCCACCGATATCACGGTCAGCGGCGGCAAGTGGGAACGCTTTTTCAACGGCAATACGTCGGCGGCGACCTTTGAAGACGTCGATTACCGCGCACACATCCGCGGCGGCAGTTTTTTCGGCAGGACCTTTGCGGCGGGCGCCGGAAATCAGAGCGGGAACTTTGATCTGACGATCGACGGCGGCACCTTTTACGGCGGCGTGTACGGGTTATCCTCACTTTCGACCGAACGCTTTGACGGCAAAATCAACATAACGGTCAACGGCGGCGTTTTCTACGGCAAGATCAAACCGGCGCTGCGCCTGGACACGGCGATCTTTGGGACGTATACGCTCACGCTTCGCGGCGGCGATTTTTCCCACCTGACCGATATCGAGGGTGACGCGAGATGCACGTCGGAATTTATTTCGACGGTCGATATCGGAGAAGGTGTGCGGCTTGACGAAGCGCAGACCGGCGTGATCTCCTATCAAAATCCGCTGCGCCGCTCGGCAGACCCGCGCATCGCGCTTTGCGGCAACGTCTACTACTACGTGTATACGTCGGGGCAAACGCTCAGCGTATACAAGGCGCAAAACGCCACCGATCTCGCCTTTGCGGATGCGGAACTTGTCTTTGACGCGCGCGGCGCCACCGAGGCGATGGGCGGCAGAGATCAGAATATCTGGCCGTCCGAGCTTCAATACTTTTCACCCGAGGAGTTCGGCGCGGACTACGCCGGTTGGTATCTGTTCTTCTCGACGTATAACGCGCAAGAGTATGCCTCCGGGCGCACCGACGGCTCCAACCGCCGCAGTTACGTCCTCAAATGTACCTCGGACGACTTGCAGGGGCAATGGGTGCATCCGGTCACCGGCAAAGTCGGACAACCGATCGCATTTTGCAGCGATACCGACGAAAACGTAAACGTCACCGATTGGTGCGCCGGGGAGTCCACGCTTCGCTACGGCGGCAAGATCTATGCGGCGTGGATTGAACAGCGCGACGGACAAACCGAAAACTTCCGCCAGATCTTGCGGCTGGCGGAACTCAAAAATCCGTGGACGGTGACCGGAAAGATCCTCACGCTGGTCGAGCCGGAATACGACTGGGAGCGCGAGGGCTACGGTTACAGTCAGGGAGAGGGGATCTGGTACCCCGCCGTGATCGAGGGCGCAACGCCGATCGTCGGCGACGGCGGCGAGCTCCATATGCTCTACGCGGCAAGCGGATACTGGACGACCGGCTATAAAGTCGGGCAAATGACCTACCGCGGCGGCGACCTGCTCGACGCGTCCTCCTGGGAAAAGAGTCCGACCGCCGTTTTCTCGAAAAATGATGAAGTCAACGGCGTTGGCGGACTGTCGGCGCTTCGCACGACCGGCGGCGAGCGGTATATCATGTACCACGGCTATCTCGGCAAAGATACGTCGTCGGGGCGCTATTGCTTCCTCGAGCCGTATACGGTGGACGCGGCGGGCGTGCATTTTGGCAAGGACGGACATCCGTCGCCGCTTTCCACCGTGCAGACGCTCCCGCAAAATCCGACGCCGCTCTCGGAAAAGATCAGCGGATTTGACAACTACAAGGGACTTGTGAAAGTCGATCTCAAGATCGGCAGCGCCGCCGCGTTTGTCAACGGGGCGCACGCACTTCTCGACGCGGTGCCGGTCATCAAAAACGACCGTACCATGCTCCCCGTCCGTTTCCTCGCCGAGGCGCTGGGCGCCACGGTCGCGTGGGACGGCGGTACTTCCACCGCGACGGTCACGGGCGCGGACGGCGCCGTCGTCAAGATCCGGATCGGAATGCCCTCTTTGACGGTGGACGGCAAGGCAGTCGCGATCGACAGCCCGGCGTATATCGACGCCGCCACGTCGCGCACCTATCTGCCCGTGCGCGCCATCGCAGAGGCGCTGGGGGCGGCGGTCACGTGGAACGGCGCGACCTCCACCGCAACGCTCGAAAAAGTGGTCAAAAACTGAAGAATCGAAAGAAAAACGGGCTGTAAAAACTGAGTTTTTACAGCCCGTTTTTAGGGGATGGGAAAAGTGTTCGGAATGCGCAAATATCCGTTCGACAGCGCGTACTTTCCATCCCCTTTTTTGCCGTTTTGCATAAAAAAAGACGTACGCCTATGTGTAATACGGAAAAAATGAGGACGGATACCTTGACAATTTTAGTATAATTGTTATAATAAAAATGAAAAAGGTGGGCTTCCATCAAATCAAATGAAAAAAGGAGCACAATATGAAAAAACTCGGCATATGGTTTGCGGTCATATCGCTTGCCGTCCTGCTTGCCCTCGGTGCGGCCGCGGCGACGATGACCTACGACAGTTATCAAAATCCGGTCGCCAACGGTGCCGACCCGTTTGTCCTCAAAGACGGGGATACCTATTATCTTTATGCCACCGAGGACAGCTCGTGGGGGTATCGCGTGTATACCTCGAAAAACCTTGTGGACTGGGTCTGCCACGGCTACTGCCTGCAAAAGGGCGACGTCTACGTGGAAGATTCCTCTGCGTACTACGGCTACTGGGCGCCTGAAGTCTTTAAGTACAACGGCGTCTACTACATGATCTACACCTCGCAGGAACACCTCGGCATCGCGACCTCGGACAGCCCGTACGGTCCGTTCACCAATGATACCGAGGGCGGCTGGCTGTTCCCCGATTTCAAGGCGATC
>JAFSUT010000125.1 GCA_017445085.1 Clostridia bacterium
GAAGCGGCGACGACGATCTTACAGTCTTCGATCGGGATATCCCCGAGCAAAAGTCCGCCGCCCGCTTGCGTCAAAACAGCGTCAACGTTCTCCTTTGAGAGCACGCCGGACTTGCACAGCCGGTCGACGAGGCGCTCGCCGCTTTTGACGCGCGCGGTGAGCGCCGCAAAGCAGATCTCAAACGCGTCGCCGCGGGTAAAATGCGCGTTGGGCAACGGCTCCCCGATGAGTCCCGCCTGCGCCGCGCGGGGATAGGGATATTTCCAGGTAAAGTCACCCGTCGCATCGTCGTAGCCGAGGACGCGAAGGATACTTGTGAGGAACGCGGCGTCGGTCACCCTGCCGTCGGGGTCAAATTTATCCGCGCCGACGCCTTTGGTGATGCCGTTTGCGTAGGCGTAGCCGATATACGGCTTTGCCCAGTCGGGAAGGTCGGTAAACGGCGTTTCAGCCGCGGCGTTTGCCGCCGCCGCCTGCGCGCCGAGGAAACGCACGATCAGCGCCATCGACTGGGCGCGGGTGAGCGCCTCGTCCTCGGCAAAATTTACGCTGCCGTCCTGCGTGACGTAGCCCTGCACAAGCCCGAGCGCGTTGAGTGTTTCCGCCGCGGACGTCTCCGCTGCACACGGCGCAAACAAAAACGCGCCGAGAAGAAATAAGATCGTAAGGAGAAAAACGCGCACAAACCGAGATCTTGCGTTCATCTGCGCTTTCCTTTCCCGCCGGGCGGCGTTTGTCTTCTCTTTCATTTTACAACGGAAGCGGCGCCCCCGTAAAGAGAGAAAGACAAAAAATTTGTATAAAAAATTTGGCAATTTCCGCCGTGTTGCACAAAAGCACTGCGGGAATTTTATAAATTTTGCTGATTTTTCGCCACAAGCGGCGCGCTTTTCAAATCATCACGTCGCTGTTGCGCAAATTCGGGTCGGCGATGTGATTTTTCACGCTGTACGCATACCCCTCCAGATAGTCGCCGGCGTCGGCGGACAGTCCGTCCTCCACCAGCGTCCGCTCAAGGGCTTCGGCGATGCGCTCGATGCACGCCGTGTTTTCTTTTTCGTCATAGGGTGCGGCAAGGAGAAGTTCCAGCGCGTCCGCGATCTCCGCGTGCCGCGGCAGACCCCGCATGGCGCGATACATCCATTTATAGTAGGGCATATGGGCGCGGTTGAGGAGAAAGACCACCTCGCACACCGCTTTGGCAAACTCGGCAAGCGCACACGCCGCCGCCGTCCTTTCCCCGTGCGCCATACAGCGCGCGTAGTTGTACTGCCCGTACTGCGCCGCATAGAAAAGCGCGCTTGCCAACTTTTTCAGGCGGACGTCCTCCGGCATCCCCGAGAGGATCTGCTGCCGGATGCGCGAAAACTCTCCGAGCGGGTCGCAAAAAACCTCCCCGTTGGTCGCCTCGGCAAGATAAAACGAGGGGATGGCGAGCCACTGTGCGTTTGAGGTCGGCGCGCCGTCCGACCCCGTGTAGCGGCGGTAAAAGTCCGGGATCGTATGCACGCCGCGGCTGTCCGCGCCGAACATACTCTTTTTTTCGACCTTGACGCCCATAAATTCTTTCGGCAGTTTGCTGTACGCGCGAAAGAGTTTGAAGCCGAACTCCCGCTCGTCCTCCGCCGTCAGCCACAGGCAAAAGCCGGGCTCAAAATCGTGGTCGCGCGAGACCTCGTCATCAAAGCCAAAGCACTCCGAGCCGTGCCCGCAAAGCCCGACGGCGATGCGGTCGAGATAGGGGGCAAATTCCTGCCGGAGCATCGGCGCGCCGTAGGTCTCGTAGTAGGCGCGCGCAAGTTCAAGCCCTTTCACTTTCCGTAGATCTCCTTTGAGACCTCTTCCAGCGCCTGCGCCTCGTCCTCCCGCTTGAAATAGCGGAACGAGGGCGCGCATTTTTCAAGGATAAACGCGTAGTTTGCATCGTGCGGCTGACGGGGGGAATTGATGTACTCCCACGCGCGATCCAGCAGGGCTTCCACCTCGGCAAACGCGCTGTCGTCGCGGTCGTAGTACAGGTGGGCGAGATTGACCAGCGAAACCGCGATCTCTCCGTCGTGCTTTCCCTCTTTTTCGAGGATGGCGATCGCCGCTTCGTACGCCGCCTGCCCCTCGTCAAACCGGTGCAGCTCGCAAAGCGCCGCCGCACGGTTGTTGAGGAGCGCCGCGTATTCAAAAGTATCGGTCTTGCCGCATTCCTTGTAGATCTCGGCGGCGGTGTCGTAGAGCGGCAGTCCTTCTTCCGGCTTGCCGAACGCTTTTAAGGTCGTGGCAGCGTTGATAAAGATCGTCGCCCCCGAAATATGGTCGGTCAGCCCCTTGAACTTCAAAAGTTCCAGCGCCTCCGAAACGGCGGACAGTCCCTTTTCCCGCTCCCCTGTGCGGCGGAAATAGCCGATCTCCTCGTTGAGCACCGAGAGCAGACCGCAGTTGTCCGAGAGATTTCGCGCCTCGCCCTCCCAATAGGCAAGGCACTCGCCGGCGGCGGCAAGATCGCCGCGGGCAAAGCAGGCGTCAAGTTTGTCAAGGCAGCGCGTGAGATTGATCTTTCCGGTCGGCTCGTTGGAGCAGGTCTTACATTCAAAATTTTCCATGGGACTCTCCTTTTGTTGACAAGTCGTTGGTTTTTTCTTCATTATATCAGTTTTTGCCGCCGATGTAAATAAAAAAAGACCGCCGGCGGCGGTCTTTTTTTATCTTCTGCAAGTTACTCAGCCTTTGCTTCTTCTTTGGCTTCTTCTGCCGCTTCCTTCTTGCGTGCGTTTTGCAGTTTGGTAAACACACGGAGAACGACGAAGAGCGTAAACGCCACGATCAAAAAGTCGATGATCGCCTGGATGAAGTTACCGTAAGCGAGCGCGTTTTCCGCGGTGCCCGCAGCCTCATCCGCCGCGCGGATGACCCACTTCCAGTCGGTGACGTCAAGTCCGCCGCAGAGCAGACCGACCAGCGGCATGATGATGTCGTTGACCAGCGAGGTGACGATCTTGTTGAACGCACCGCCGATGACAACGCCGACTGCCATGTCCACAACGTTTCCCTTTGCGATAAATTCCTTAAAATCGCTTGCAAACTTTCCCATGATGTTTCTCCTTTTTTCGGGATTTCTCCCGCGTTTTCTACATTATATTCTTTTTTTTCCCGTTTGTCAAGAACAAAACGGCGGCAGAGCAAAGACTCTGCCGCCGTTTTGCATAAAGGAGAACAGGTGGGCGCCGTCCGGCGTTTTCCGCGCTACGCCGAAAGTGCGCCTCGGCAAAAACCGGAAATGATATCTGCTTCCACCTACAAGTACAGTATACAATGAAAAAATGCGGAATTTGCGCACATCCTGTCGAGGAGAAAAATTTATTTTTTACTTTCCGCCGCATCCGCCCCCGGCGTGACGAACTGATAGTTGAGCAGTCCCGCCGCGGTGAGCGTCTCGGTCAGCGGCGCGTCGGCGGCGGTGAGCAAAAAGCGCAGATCGAATTTGGTAAAGTAAAAGGCATAGGTGTTCAGATCCTCGGCAAGTTTTTTCGGCTTGACCCCCTCGGCGTAAAGCGCCGTGCCAAAGCCGTCCGCCGCCGTAAAAAACGCCGTGCAAAGGTCGCTTTCAAGGATGGAATAGGGCACGCAAACGGTCACGCGGCAGGGCAGGCTTGCCGCAAGCGCAAACATCTCGTCGATATCCCCGGGACGCACCTCGCGAAAGACCAGCACGATCTCGCCGAGCGCGGTGCGGGCATACTCCGAAAGCACGGCGTTCTCATACGCGGCGTACACCGGACGGACGGCGTCCGGCGCGTACAGCGACCCGACCTCAAACAGGCCGCTGGTGGAAATATCGCTTGTCAGTTTTCCCTTGTCGGCAAGTCCCTCTGTCTGCCGCCCGAGCAGGCGATCGGTTTCCAGCGCAAAGGTCGGCGCGCCGTCACGGTAGATCCAAAAGGACGCCGCCGCGTACGGATCATCGTCCGCCAGGACAAATTTTTCTCCCGGATCAAAGTATTTGCCGTGGATCCGCAGTTCCAGCCGATCGGTAAAGCCGCTGCGGAGTTCTTCATCCGAAAGTTCGGGCGGCACGTACGGCGCGGCAGGGGCGACCTTGCCGCCGAGATAGGCGCCGAGCGCCACGGCAAACAAAAACGCGGCAAGAATGCAGCCAAGACAGATCCAAAGCAGCCGCTTGCCGCTCTCGCGGCGGCGGGCGTAAGTTTTATACATCGCCATCAGTGAATATCCTCCCCGGAAAGTCCGCGCAAATAGTCGCTCTCGACAAAGACGAGCCCGTCGCGCGCTCCCTCGATTTTTTGATACAGCACCCCGCTCTGATACGCCGCTTTGAGGTCGTCAAAGTTTTCAAGGATGTACGCCTCGTCTTTGGCAAGGCGGCAGACGATGCGATACCCGTCCGTCTCCTCCAAAACGCCGCTGTACTCTCCCTCGGCAAGTCCCTGCGCGGCGGTATACGCCGCCTTTGGCATCTCGCCGTAGCAGAGATACGCGCCCGAAGCGTCCATCTGCCCGTCCTCCGAATAGCGCGCGCAGATCAGCGCGTACGGCGCGCCGCCTTTGAGTTCCGCCAAAGCTTCCTCGGCAACGGCGCGGTTGTCCTCGTGCCGCTCGCCGCGCCCATCCTCGATCCAAATCCAGGACAGGTGCAAAACGCCGTCCGCGCAAAGCGCGTCCAAGAGCGCCGCGTCGTCGGTGGGAATGGCGCCGTCGGCTTTCAGTTTGAGAAAGAGTTTTTCTTCCAGCGCGTCCACCGTCAAAAGGTAGGCGTAGACCGATTCGGTCATATGTTCCTTTTCCAGCTTTTGGGTAAAATCCATCGCGCTTTCGTCGTAATACGTCTTGACAGCATCCAGGTTTTCCGCCGCGGCGACCTTGACGTCGCTGTCGGTCGGAAAGAGCGAGACCGACGCCGCAAGCGAGACCGTGCCGTACAGTCCGCAAAGCGCTTCCTCGGTACGGGCGCGCACGGCGCGGTCAAGCGCCGCCCGGTCGGTCATACTGTTTTTCATCTGTGCGCGGTAGTTGAGATAAAACGCGCGGTAGAGGTCAAAGGGGACGGTATAGCCGCCGACCGTGCCTGCCGGCGTCCCGAACGAGGCAAGATACGCTTTCTCCCGCGCGCTTTTCACGGCGCGAAAGATCAAAACCGCGCTCGCGGCGACGGCAAAGATCGCCAAAATGACAAGCACCGTGCGCATCCGGCGCCGCGGCGTGCGTTCTCTCTGCATCTCCTCATCCCCCGTCTTTTTCGTGTTGATCTTACTATTTATCATACAATACTTTCGGGGAGAACGCAAGATTTTGCAGAAAAAAACTTGACAGCGCGCACCGCGCGGCGTATAATGTAAAAACAATTTGAATTTGAAATTCAATTTCATTTTTGAGAAACGACGGGGGAACCTATGAAACAAGCCTATCATACACGGCAAAAATCCGCGGTGCTTGCCTGCCTTGAAGCGCGGAAAAATCAAACGCTGACGGTGGAGCGCGTTTGCGACGCCCTCACCGAAAGCGGCGAAAAGATCGGGCGCTCCACCGTCTACCGCACGCTGGAAGCACTTTGCGCCGACGGCAAGGTCAGCCGCTACGCCGCCGAGGAGGGACGGAGCGTCTCCTACCGCTTTATCGGCAGCGACTGCGAAAACGACGAGCACTTCCACCTCATCTGCACCGCGTGCGGAAAGATCTGCCACACCCACTGCCATGAGCTGGAACAGTTGTTTGCCCACCTCGCCGCCGCGCACGGCTTTGTCCCCGACAACCGAAAGACCGTCATCTACGGCGTTTGCGAAGCCTGCAGAAACGGATAAACCGCACGAAAGGGGCGCCCGCCCCGCTTGATTATCGGAAAGGAATTCTCATGTCGAAAAAAATCGCGCTGATCTTAGCGCTCCTCCTGCTCGCCCTACCGCTCGCCGCCTGCGCCAGACCCGCGGACGACGACCGCCCGTCGGTCGTTGCCACGCTGTATCCGCAATATGATTTTTGCAAAAACATCGCGGGGGACGAGGTTTCGCTCACCCTGCTCCTGCCCCCCGGCGCGGACGCGCACACCTACGATCCGACGCCTGCCGACATCCTGACGCTATCTTCTGCGGATCTCCTCATCTACACGGGCGCCGGTATGGAACTCTGGCTTGACAAACTGCTTGCCGCAAAAGACGTGGCGGCCGCCGTGGAGAGCGGATCGCTCGCTCTTTTGGATCTGTCGGAGACGGTAGATCTTTTGCCGCTCGAAGAAGACGGGGACGAACACGAAGAAGAAACCCACGACCACGGCGAATTTGACCCGCACATCTGGACCTCGCCGAACTGCGCCGCAAAGATGTGCGACGCGATCCTGAACGCGCTTGTCAGGATCGACGGCGAAAACGAAGCCCTCTACCGCACGCGGCACGCCGCCTACAAAGCGCGCCTTGCCGCCCTTTGCGACAAGGTCGCGGCGCTTTCTCCCGCCGCGGCGGGGAAAACCGTGTATTTCGGCGGCAGTTTTGCCTTTACCTACCTTTTTGCCGACCTCTCGCTCTCCCACCGCTCCCTGTACAACGGCTGTGCCGCGCATACCGAGCCCTCCCCCGCCGCCATGACCGCGCTGATCGGAGAGATCTCCGCCGCCGGCGCGCCCGCCGTCCTCTACGACAGCCCGAGCGAGGAAAAAGCGGCGGCAAAGATCGCCGGGGAAACCGGCGCCGCGCTCCTGCGCCTGCACGCGATCCACAATATCTCAAAAGAGGAACTTGAGCGCGGAGAAGATTATCTCTCGCTGACGGCGCAAAATCTTGAGATCCTCGGAAAGGCGATCGGACAATGAATTTGATTACCGTGGACGCGCTCACGGTGCATAACGAGCGCACGCTTGCCCTTGACAACGTATCGTTTACCGTGCGGGAGGGTGAGTTTTTGACCGTCATCGGCGAAAACGGCGCCGGCAAATCCACGCTGGTCCGCACGATCCTCGGCATTCAAAAGCCGGACGGCGGCAGCGTCACCCTGGAAAAGTCGATCAACGGCAAGATCGGCTATCTGCCGCAGCAGTCGGAGGCGCAGCGCGACTTTCCCGCCGCCGTGCGCGAGGTCGTCCTCTCGGGCGGCATCGGGCAGACCGGTCTCTTTCCGTTCTACTCCCGCGCACAAAAGGCGCGCGCCGCCGCCACGATGGAAATGCTGGGGCTTGCCGCCGTGGCAAACAAAAACTACCGCGCACTCTCCGGCGGACAGCAGCAACGCGTTCTCCTCGCCCGCGCCCTCTGCGCCGCGGACAAGGTCCTGCTCCTCGACGAACCGACCACCGGGCTTGACCCGCTGGTGACGAAAGAACTCTACGAGACCGTCTCCCACCTCTCAAGATCGCACGGCATGACCGTTTTGATGGTATCGCACGACCTTGCCGGCGTCCTCAAATACACCGACCGCATCCTGCACCTCAAAAACCGCGTCCTCTTTCTCGGCACAGCCGCCGAATACGCCAAAACCGCGCTCGGCAAGGCGTTTGGCGCCGGGGAAAACTAAAGGCGCCGCCGAAAATACGAACCCCGAAAGGAAATGCAATGGATCAACTGCTACTTATCCTCTCGCAAAACTTTATGAAAAACGCCTTGCTCGTCGGGGTCCTGGTCGCGCTTTGCGCCGCCCTGCTCGGCGTTTTGCTGGTCCTGCGCCGCTACGCGATGATCGGCGACGGGCTCTCCCACGTCGGTTTCGGCGCGCTCTCGATCGCGTACGCCCTGCGGCTTGCGCCGATGGCGGTCGCCGTGCCGGTGGTCATCCTCTCGGCGTTTCTCCTCCTCTCGCTTGCCGAAAACAACAAGATCAAGGGGGACAGCGCCATTGCCGTCCTCTCCTCCGCCGCCCTTGCCGCCGGCGTTGTGGCAAGCGCACTGGCGGGCGGCAGCGCCGCGGATCTGAACGGCTATCTCTTTGGCTCGATCCTCGCGCTGGAAGAGAGCGACGTGATCCTCTCTGTCGTCCTCAGCGCCGTGGTGATCCTCCTCTTTTTGCTCTTCAAAAACCGCATCTTTGCCGTGACCTTTGACGCCTCGTTTGCCAAAAGCTGCGGCGTGCGCGTAAAGTTTTACAACCTGCTCATCGCCCTGCTCACCGCCGTCACCGTCGTCGTCGGCATGCGGCTGGTCGGTACGATGCTCATCTCCAGCCTGATCATCTTTCCCGCCCTCTCCGCCATGCAGATCTCGGGCAGTTTTCGCGGGGTGATCCTGCTCTCCGCCCTCTTTTCGGTCGCGGCGTTTGCCGTCGGCCTTGTCCTTTCCACCACCCTGCCCGCGGGTGCGGTCATCGTCCTTTGCAACTTTGCGCTCCTTTTGGTCTGCACCGTCGTTGCAAAGGTGAGAAATTAGTTTTGGAAGAAAGAGAAAGAAAAAAGAAAAACAAAAAGAAAAAGACGCGGGAACCTTTTCCTAAAAGGTTCCCGCACCCTCGAAAATTTTTCAAAAAGGATATTTCTTCGCTTTACAAAACGAAACGCCATGGCAAATCGGAAGTTTTCCGCATTGCCGTGGCGTTTTTGATTTATTTTTCTATCCGATCCAAAGCGCAAACAGGGTGAGGATCGCGAGAAAAGCGAAACTCATCGCGGAAAACAGCGCGAGATACCGCCCCTTGTTTTGCGGATAGGCGCTGACGTAGGTGCGATAGGTGATCAGCGACGCAAGAGAGGCGATGAGCGTCCCCGTGCCGCCGATGTTGACCCCGACCAAAAGATGCGGATAATCACTTGTAAACTGCGAGAGCAGGATCGCCGTGGGGACGTTGCTGATGCACTGGCAGGAGAGGATGGACACAAGCAGGGTATTTTTTGCAAGCCAGCCCGAAAGGAGTCGATGCACGGCGGGCAGTCTTGCCATATTGCCGGCAAAGATGAAGAAAAACACAAAGGTCAACAGCAGCGGATAGTCCACGCGGCGCAGCGCGTCACGGTCGAGAAAGAGGAGCGAAACGGGGACGACGACAAGCCCGATCTGATACGGAATGCCGCGAAAGACGATGGCAATGGCAAGCGCAAACAACAAAAGATACACGGCGGTGCGCAGCGGCGGCAGGCGAGTCTCCTCTCCCGACACCGAGATCGGCTCGGGGCGGACAAACACGGCGCAAAAGAGCAGAATCAAACAAACCGCAAGTGCAAAATGCGGCGCCATGATCGCCGTAAACTCCCCGGTGGGGATGTCAAAATGCGAGTAGAGATAGAGATTTTGCGGATTACCGAACGGCGTGAGCATTCCGCCGAGATTGGCGGCGATGTTTTGCATAATAAAGGTAAACGCCATATACTTTTCCTTGCCCGTGCCGTGCAGGACGTAGTAGCCGAGCGGCAGAAAGGTGAGCAGCGCCATATCGTTGGCGATCAGCATACTGCCGACAAAGGTGATGACGACCAGCGCCATGACCGCCGCCCGCGCGTTGCTAAACACCTTGACGATGCGCTGTGCCAAAATGTAAAAAAAGCGGATATTGCGCAGGGCGCAGACGATAGCAAGCACGCAAAACAGGCAGGTCAGCGTTTTGAAGTCAAAATAGCCGAGATAGGCGGCGTCCGGCGGCAGGGCGCACGCGGTCGCCGCGGCGGCAAGCGCCGCAACGCACAAAACGGCGTTTTTTCGGATAAAACAAAGGAGCGTCTTCACGAAAAAAATCTCTTTTTCCACAGTTGTCGGGGCAAAAAAATGCCGACAATGATTATACAGGCGCACGACGCGTTTGTCAAGACAAAAACCGCGCCCGCGGCGCCCGCTCTTTCTGCCGCCGCGGGAAAAAATTTTATTTTTTTGAAAAAACATATTGACATCGTGTCAGAATAGAGATATACTCATATTGACATCGTGTCAGAATACAAGAGCCGCCGCAAGAGAGCGCGCGGCGGCAAAAGGAGTCTGTATGCCGAAAGGTTCACCCGCACTGACGAGCGCGCGGAAAGAAGAGATCGTCTCCGCATGCGCGCGCCTCTACGAAACGAAAAGTTTTAAGGACATCACCCTCAAAGACATCGGCGGCGCCACATCGTTTACCCGCACGTCGATCTACAACTACTTTCAGACGAAAGAGGAGATCTTTCTCGCCCTGCTTGCGCGGCAGTACCGCCTGTGGGTGCAAGATCTCGACGCCCTGATACAGTCCGCCGACCGCCCGTGCCGCGCGGACGCCATCGACCGCTTTGCCTCGTCGCTGGCAAAGCGGAAAGTCCTGCTCAAACTGCTGAGTATGAACCACTACGATATGGAAGAAAACAGCCGCACGGAAAACCTCGTCGAATTCAAAGTCGCCTACGGCGCCTCGCTTGACGCCGTCCGCCGCTATCTTGCCGTTTTCTTTGACGTGACCGCACCGGCGGACGCCGACCGCTTTATCTACGCGTTCTTTCCGTTTATGTTCGGCATTTACCCGTATACCGAAGTGACCGAAAAGCAGGCGGCGGCAATGCAGTGCGCCGGCGTTTCCTTTGCGCGGCAGTCGATCTACGACCTCATTTATCACTGTGTGGACAGATTATTATAAAAATATCAGGAGGAAAACATCATGAAAAAACCTTTAGTCGCCTATTTCAGCGCAAGCGGCACGACCGCCGCCGTGGCAAAGCGCCTCGCCGCCGCCGCACACGCCGATCTCTACGAGATCAAGCCGCGCGTTCCCTACACCGCCGCCGATCTGAACTGGATGGATAAACAGTCGCGCTCCTCGGTGGAGATGCGCGATCCGTCCTCCCGTCCGGCGCTCGCCGACAAGGACGCCGACGTCGCATCGCACGACGTCGTATTTTTGGGCTTTCCGATCTGGTGGTACGTCGCGCCGACCATCATCAACACCTTTCTGGAAAGCTACGATTTCTCCGGCAAGACGGTCGTCCTGTTTGCCACCTCGGGCGGCAGCGGGTTTGGAAAAGCCGTGGCAGGACTCGCCGCGAGCGCCGCGCCCGATACCGTCATCAAAGAGGGCGGCATTTTGAACGGCGCCCAAACAGATGAAAAACTCAAAGCCTTTGCCGACGCCGCTTTGGGAGGCAAACGATGAAAACGACCGACCGTGAAGAATTTGAAAAAACAGACATTTTCGGCGTCGGTGCACCGAATGACGCGTATGCGCGTTACTTTGTCGGGCAGTCCTTTTTGAAGCCGCTGACCGCGCCTGGGGACTCCCCCGTGTTTTTGGCAAACGTGACCTTTGCGCCCGGATGCAGAAACAACCGGCACATCCACAACGCCAAAAGCGGCGGCGGGCAGATCTTGATCTGCACCGCGGGAGAGGGCTGGTATCAAGAAGAGGGAAAAGCCCCCGTCAGCCTGCACCCCGGGAGTATCGTCACCATCCCGGTGGGCGTCAAGCACTGGCACGGCGCCAAAGCGGACAGCTGGTTTTCGCACATCGCCGTGGAAGTGCCCGGCACCGAGACTTCCACCACGTGGTGCGAGCCGGTCTCCGATGAAGAATACAACGCACTGGAGGAATGACCGTGGAAGAAAAGATCACACAAACGGCAGGGCGCGAGCAACTCGGCGCCTTTGCCCCGACGTTTGCCCACCTCAACGACGACGTCCTCTTCGGCGAGGTGTGGAACGCGGCGGCGATCGACACAAAGACAAAGTGCATCGTCACCGTCGTTTCGCTGATGGCGTCCGGCATCATCGACGCATCACTTGCCTACCACCTGCAAAACGCCAAAGCGCACGGCGTGACCAAAGAAGAGATCGCCGCCGTCATCACCCACGCAACGATGTACGTCGGCTGGCCGAAAGGCTGGGCGGTCTTCCGCCTGGCAAAAGAGATCTGGGAGTAAACAAATGAAAACAACTGTAAGAAAAACCGGCGTTTTGCTCTTCTGCCTGCTCCTGCCGCTTTGCCTGATGCTCGGCGGATGTGCGGCGGAAACGCCGAGTACGGCGGCGGATACGACAGCGGCGGCAACGGCAGATACGACGGTCGATGCGCCCGCCCCCGCATCCGAAATTCTTTTGCAGATCGGGCGCCCGACCCTGCTTGCGGACGGCGTGGAAAAAGCCATTGACAGCGAGGGGACCGCGCCGCGCATCATCGGCGGCAGAACACTCCTTCCGGTGCGCGCCGTCGTAGAAGCCATGGGCGGCACGGTGGACTGGAACGGCACGCGCCGCGAGGTGACCCTGCGCTGCGGCGAGACCGAACTTAAACTGTATATCGACCGCACCGACGTCTATCGCAACGGCGAAAAAACGGTGCTGGACACGGCGCCGATCATTCTCGGCGGCAGGACGATGCTGCCGATTCGCGCCATTGCCGAGAGTTTCGGCTTTACGGTAGAATGGGCGCCGGAGACCCAGACCGTGACCCTGAAAAGAGAACAAGCCGCAGTCCCCGGCGCAAAAGAGATCCGCCTGACCGTCGGCGACCGCGCCTTTGCGGTAGAACCCGCGGACACCGCGGCGGCAAAAAACCTCATCGCGCTCCTTTCGGCAGGCGATATCCCGCTGGACCTTTCGGACTACGGCGGCTTTGAAAAGGTGGGCGACCTGCCGGCGGCGCTGCCCGCCGACGACGTCCAAACCACGACCGCGCCGGGCGACGTCGTCCTGTATCAGGGCGACAAGATCGTCGTCTTCTACGGCGAAAACACCTGGAGTTACACGCGGCTCGGCAGGATCAAGGACGTTACGGCAGACGACCTCAAAGCCGTCCTCGGCACGGGGGACGTCACCGCCGTCCTCTCTGCAAAAGACCTGCCGGCGCCCGCCGGAAAAACGAGCGCGGTCGTCTTTTTCTCTTGTACCAACAACACGCGCTCGCTTGCCGAAAAGATCGCGGCGGCGGCAGACGCGGATCTCTTGGAGATCCTGCCGCGCGAACCCTACACCGCCGCCGATCTGAACTATAACGGCGACTGCCGCGCAAATCGTGAGCAAAACGATGAAAGCGCACGCCCCGCCATCGCCTCGGAATTTGAAAATATCGACGCCTACGACACGATCTACCTCGGCTATCCGATCTGGTGGGGGACGATGCCGAAAATCATCAACACCTTTCTGGAAACCTACGATCTGTCGGGCAAAACGGTCATCCCCTTTTGCACCTCGGGCAGCAGCGGCATTTCCCAAAGCGTCCGCGCCATCCGCGCCTATCTGCCGCAGGTCAAAGACGGGATGCGCGGAACGGCGTCCACCCCGGAGAGCGATATCCTCGCTTTTGTGGAAAACAACAAATAAATTCGTAAAGGAGAGCCTACCGATGTTTGAAGAAACTTTTGTACTGAACAACGGCGTAAAGATCCCGAAACTTGCGCTCGGCACATGGCTGATGGACGACCGCACGGCAGAACGCGCCGTTTCGGATGCCCTCCGCCTCGGCTACCGCCATATCGACACGGCGCAGGCGTATGAAAACGAGCGCGGCGTGGGCAGAGGCGTCCGCGGCGCGTCCGTTGCGCGCAAGGAGATCTTTGTGACCTCCAAAGTGGCGGCGGAATGCAAATCCTACGCCTCTGCCGCGGCGTCGATCGACGAGAGCCTTGCCAAACTCGACCTCGGCTATATCGACCTTATGCTGATCCACTCCCCGCAGCCCTGGATGGAAGTCAATCAGTCGGACAACCGCTACTTTGAAGAAAACCGCGAGGTCTATGCCGCGCTGGAGGACGCCTACCGCGCCGGAAAAGTCCGCGCCATCGGCGTTTCCAACTTTCTTGTGGAGGATCTGGAAAGCCTGGCGGTCACCGCCAAAGTCCCCCCGATGGTCAATCAGATCCTGGCGCACATCTCCAATACGCCGACCGATCTCATCGCCTACTGTCAAGCGGCGGGCATCGTGGTAGAAGCCTATTCCCCCGTGGCGCACGGCGAGGCGCTGCGCAACCCCGAGATCGTACAAATGGCGGAGAAATACGGCGTATCTGTCGCCCGCCTCTGCATCAAATACGACCTACAGCTGGGGATGGTCGTCCTGCCGAAAACCGCAAATCCAGCGCATATGCAGGCAAACGCCGACCTCGATTTTACCATCAGCGACGAGGATATGACGCGCCTGAAAAATATCGAGCGCATCAAGGACTACGGCGCGTCGAGTTTCTTTCCCGTGTTTGGCGGAAAGTTGTGAGCGCTATGCCGATCACCATCCATTTATACTACACGGGGCAAAACGGGCAGGCGCGCGCGTTTGCAAATGAAATGGAAGCGCGCGGCATTGCCGCAAAGATCCGCGCGGCGGCGGGAAATCTCCGCTACGAATACATCCTGCCGCTCGCAGACAGCGAAACGGTGCTCCTCATCGACGCGTGGAAAGATCAGGCGGCGCTGGACGCGCATCACGCCTCCCCGCTGATGGCGGAGATTTCCGCCCTGCGCGAAAAATACGACTTGCATAGGAAGATGGCGCGATTTCTATGCAAAAAGGGGCTGTAAAGAAACTCTGTTTCTTTACAGCCCTTTTTATTTTTCGTAGGGGTTAGGAAATTTCACAGATCAAAAATTGACGAAACCAAACGCCGAAAAATCACATTCCATCCCCTCGACGCGGACAAAGTTTTTGAGGCAGGCGACGAGGTCGCAAAGCCCCACGCGGCTTTCCTCCATAAACTCGTTTTGCCCTTCGGCGGCGCCGTAATAACTGTCACAACTGAGCGGATAGGAGGTGCTGAACACGGCGGGGTCGATCCTGCCGAACGCGTCGCGAAAACCCACGCCGGTCGCGCGATCGTATTTTGAGGTGGCGTACTCGTACGTCCCGTCATAGCCGCCGCGCATTCGCAGATAAAAGTTGACGCTTTGCTTTTCGGACAGCGGACAGTGGAGGCAAAACTCCACCATATCGCTGTCCCCCCAATAACTCATGGAGAAATACTCGCCGTCGTAGCCGCCGTAAAGCGTGGCGGGCTGTTGATAGTCGGTATAATCGCCGTTGACCCTGCCGATTTGGATGACAAAGTCCTTGCAGTAGGAAAACAGATCAAAGGGTTCTTCCGCTTTGACCGGCGCTTCGGTTTTTACCGTCGTCTGTACCGATTGCGCCGTTTGTGCCGGTTTCGCCGTTTGCGCCGTTTGCGCCGTCTGTACCGTTTGCGCCGATTGCGTTTCGGCGGGGGCGATCACGGCGGCGACTTCGGTCTGCACGGCTTCGGTCTGTGCGGGTTCGGTCTGTGTGGGGGCGTTTTGTACGCGTGCGGCGTCCGTGGCTTCGACCGTGGCGGTCTCTGCCGATGCAAACGGGGCGGTCACGTTTTTCAAGATCATAAAGAGGCAAACACAGAGCAAAAGGGCGAGGACGGCGACAAAAGCGCCGACGGCGACGCGCCGTTTGCCCGACTTTTCCTCGCCGTCGGCGGCGGGCGTCTGTTCGCCCTCCCGCACGTCCGGCACGGCGGCTTCCGCCGCGGCACTGTCGAGCAGTTGATCGGTGGAGATCCCGAAAATTTTCGCAAGGGTCACTATATTTTCAATCGACGGCTGGGTCTGCCCGGTCTCCCAGAGGCTGACGCTCTGGCGCGACACGTTCAGTTTTTCCGCGAGTTCGTCCTGCGACATATGATTTGCTTTTCGATAAGTTCGGATATTCTCCGACAGCATGACGTCACTTCCTTTCAAATATGCCGACAGTATAGCACAATTCCCGCTTGCAAGCAACAAAATTTGCTTTGAATTTTGTCAAGCAACGCTTGCATTTTGCCTCTTTCGGCGAAAAATCGGCTTGCATACACCCACCGCGCGGCAGGACAAGGATTTCTTTTCGTCGGCGTCGTATATTTGATTTTTGCATAAAAAGCAAGCATACCCGTGATCCACGGAAATATGCTTGCTTTTCTATCCTCTGCCTGTCGGTAATAAATGATCTTTCCTTATCACCGCTTCCCGTTTCGGGAAGGATCTTTGTATTTGATGCGTCTAGTCTTCTTTTTCGGTAAAGTCGGCGCTGACGGTGCGTGCGCGGAGGGATTGCCGCGCCTGCCGGATGCGGCGGCTGAAGATCAGGGTCAACACGAGGTTTGATATACCGTCGTAGATGAGCGCGTAGCCGGCAAACAACATCACGGCGTCAAATCTGCCAAACAGGACGATACAGCCGAGCAGGACGGTGATCAGCGCGGAAGCCAGCATCCAGCCAAAGCCGGAAAGACCTGCGCGTGCGCAGTCGATGGCGTCCGACAGCAAAACGCAGCCGCTGATAACGATGTAAAGACCGAAGATCAAATTGAAAATATTCGATACGGCGACGGGGTTGGTAATGAAAAACACGCCGCACAAAATCAGCATGATGCCAAAGAGCATCGAGAGGTGACCAAAGAGAAAGCCGCGCGCAAAGTAGTAGATCAGCGCGACCGCGCCGCAGACGATAAAGGAGACGCCGCAGACGGTGCATAGGAGCATGGCGGAGTCCTCGGGCAGGATCACAAAGACAACGCCGATGAAGATAGCGAGGAGCGAGGTCAAAATCGAGTCCCACTTGAGCATTTTGAGGAGTTTTGTCAGTTGTTCCATACGGATTACCTTCTTTCTTTATTTATCAAATTTGAAATACTGGTATAGATTGCAGGGGATCATCCCATTGTAGAGTTTGCGCACCTTGTCGGCGCGGCGACCGTAGAGCCGCTCAAACTTTTCGCAGGAGGTGAGGATATACACCTGCCAAGGCGCAAGCGTTGTAAAATGCCGTCCGATCTGCGTATACAGTTGTTCCACCTCGTCGGCGCTGCCCAGCCGCTCGCCGTAGGGGGGATTGGTGACGATGGTGCCGCGTCTGCCGCCCGTGCGGATGGTGCGCGCGTCAGCAACAAAGGTCTTGACAATGCCGGAAACGCCGGCGCGCTCGGCATTGGCGGCGGTGAGCCTGACCATTTCTTCGTCGATGTCCGAGGCAAAGGCTTCAAACGCGGTCGGGTGGATCATGGCGCGCGCCTCGGCGCGTGCCTCTGCAAAGATCTCCGGCGGGCAAACGGCAAAATCTTCGGCGGCAAAGCGGCGGAAAAGCCCGGGGGCTTGTCCGCGCATCACCATCGCCGCCTCAATGGCGATGGTGCCGCTGCCGCAAAAGGGATCCCAAAGCAGGACGTTTTCCCGCGGGCGGGAGTTGAGGACAAGGGCGGCGGCAAGCGTTTCACGCAGGGGGGCGGCGCCTGCCACGGCGCGGTAGCCGCGCTTGTGGAGCGGCACACCGGAGGTGTCGATCATCAGGGTCGCCTCGTCTTTGAGGATGAAAAACTCCACCTGGTATTTGGTTTTCGTTTCGGGAAACCAGCACATCCCGTATTCGTTGTCGAGGCGTCCGGCGATCGCTTTTTTGACGATGCTCTGGCAGTCGGGGATCGAAAAGAGGCGGGACTTGATCGAGTGTCCCTTGACGGGAAAGGCGTCCTCGCGCCCGATGAGGTTTTCCCACGGGATGTTTTTCGTGCCCTCAAACAATTCGCCAAAGGTGCGTGCGCGAAATTGCCCCATTTTGATATACAGGCGCTCGGCACAGCGCAGGTGGATGTTGCACCGCGCGATCGCACGCTCATCGCCGATAAAGGACACGCGCCCGTCGATCGTTTCGGTGCGTGTGTAGCCGAGGCGGTCGATCTCCTCGCCGACAAAGTGCTCCAGCCCAAACAGGCAGGTGGCGACAAATTCAAGTTTCATACAGCATTCGTGCCGCGGCGCGCGCGGCGACTTCCTTTTTTATATTTGCGGGCAGATTACGACTTTTTGCCGAGGCGCCGCAACTCTTCCATAAAGGTGGCAACATCCTTGAACTCGCGGTAGACCGAGGCAAAGCGGACGTAAGACACGGCGTCGATCTTTTTGAGTTTTTCCATGATGATCTCGCCGATCTCGGTGGTGGTGATCTCGGCGCGGAGCGAGTTTTGGAGTTCGGTTTCGATCTCGGCGGCAAGCGCGGCGGTATCCACCGGGCGCTTGTAGCAGGCCTTGATCAGACCGCGCTCAAGTTTCGTGCGGTCAAAAAACTCTTTGGAGCCGTCCTTTTTGACGACGACGAGCTGGACCGAGTCGATGACTTCGTAGGTGGTAAAGCGGCGCTTGCAGGAAAGGCATTCGCGCCGACGGCGAATGCTGGAGGACTCGGACACGGGGCGCGAGTCGATGACCTTGCTTTCGGGGTAGCCGCAAGAGGGACATTTCATGAGGATTCCTCCGTAAAATGTGCATATCCGCACAAGATATGGTATAAAATTATTATAGCATCTCTACATATTCTTGTAAATAGGAAATTCAAAAAACCTTGCGAAAAAGAGTTGACAAAAGAGGCGGGCTGTGGTATACTAATTACCGCTGAAAATGATTCAGCCCTCGGGATGTAGCACAGCTTGGTAGTGCGCTTGGTTCGGGACCAAGAGGTCGGGTGTTCGAATCACCTCATTCCGACCAAAAAAAGAAGTACCCATTCGGGTACTTCTTTTTTTGTCGCAAGGCAGCCTCGACATCCCGACCCGCAGGTCCCGAAAGGGGACCAAGGGAAAAACGCACCGGGGGTGCGTTTTTTCGGCGTGGACAAAAGATGCAGAAACGAACAAAGGAGAGGTGCGCCGTGTGCGGCGGGAAAGCAGACGGTAAAAGAACGCCGCGGGCAAGCCGCGCCGAGCGCGGCGCGAGGGGAGCCGCGGGACAAACAAAGCGGAAGAAAGTACCCATTCGGGTACTTCTTTTTTTGCCGCAAGGCAGCCTCGACATCCCGACCCGCAGGTCCCGAAATGGGACCTGCGTGGGCAAAAGATGCGGAAACGAACAA
>JAFSUT010000126.1 GCA_017445085.1 Clostridia bacterium
CATAAGAGAGATCGGCGATATTTTTCGTGCGCAAAAGCCCGAGGCGCGTACCGCCGGTCGCCGTATAGTAATAGTAGCCGTCGTAATAGAATACCCACGGGTCCGCACTGCTTGAGCGGAGCGGATTTGTCATCGAGATCGTCCCCGTCTGTGCCGCGTCAAGATCGCGTGCGCCGCCGTCATAGACCGAGAGCATATTGCCGTCCAGTGCCTCCGCGCCGACGATCTCGCAGAGATGTACGGCGTCGAGGTTTTCGACGTTGACGTAGAAACGCCCGTTGAGGATACCCCGTCCGGTGGCGGACGCCGAAATATCGGCATAGATCTCGCCGCCGCTGAGCGTCAAATCGCAGTCGCCGCTGAAGGTATCTTCATCGCCGACCGGCGCCGTCAGCGAGAGTCCGCGGCGGAACGTGCCGCCAAGGATCTTTGCCGTGACGTTGCCGCTGTGTGAAAGTCCCACGCCGGTACTGCAGGAGGCGAGGATCACGCGCTCAAAAAACTCGCCACCCTCTACCGTAAACGTGATATTGAAGTTTTGATTTGTACCCGTATTGGACCCGCCGCGTACGCGCTGCCACTTGCCGCTCTCAAACGTCAGTGAAGCGTTTTTGTCGGAGAGCGCCTTGGTCGCGCCGCCGAGGACCGAAGGGTAGGTCGTGATCCCGTCGGCACGACGGCAGTCCAGCCCCTCGCCGAGCGTTAAGTCGTTGCCAAAGCCCAGGATCGCGGAATAGTTTTTGGTGCAGACGATCGCCATATTTTCAAATACGGTCGTCCCGTTCATACCGAGGTTGGCGCCGAGCGCAAGATACGCCCCCGCACTCTCGGAAAAGTCCACGCCGTCATATACCGAGGTCACCGTGATCGGCGCGGTGTTTGCAGGCGCCGAAAATCCGGAAGAAACCGTATACGGACCGCAGACGACCACAGCGCCGCCCGTGGTTTTGACCGCCTCGACCGCCGCGGCAAAACTGCCGAGCGGACTTTGCGCGCTGCTGCCGTCCCCTTCGCCGCCGTCGCAGACAAATACCGCCGGCGTTTCCGCAAAAGCGGACAGGCAAAGCAAAAGCGCAAGTATTGATAAAAAGATGATCCAAACTGACTTTTTCATCATTATCGCCCCCTTTTTCTCTTTATATTATATAAAATCCAAAGGTTTGTTACAATACAAAAAACGATACTGATACGTCGTTTTTTTACACAAAATGATACCGAAAAGCCGACCGCCGCAAAGCGAAAAAACGTTTTGCAAAAAAGTCGCTGCCGGGGGCAACGACTTTTTTTGCACTTGGAGTTTTCTTTGTTTATGCGTGGTTTATGCGCGTTTATCCGCCATGGCGATGCGCGTGAAGATAACGCACGCTTCCGAGCGTTTGATCGAATCATTCGGGCGATAGTTGCCGGTGCCGGCGTCACCGCCGACGATGCCTGCGCGCAACAGTTTTTGTACGGCGGCGGCGCAAGCCATATCGCTTGTGACGTCGGGCGCGTTTTTATCGTTCTTTGCGGCATATTCGTCCGCGGGGAGAATATTTGCAAAGACGATCGCCATATCGCCGCGCTTGATGTTTGCGTTGTAATCGGCAAACTGACCGGCTTTGATAATGCCGTTTTCAATACAGTAGTTGACGTAAGGCGCGTACCACGCTTCACCGCTCTTTGCCGCGGGAACCGTTTTGCCGTAGTACGCCGTGTGGACGTTGGCGGCAGCCGTCAGCGCCTGCGCGACCGTAAACGAGCTGTCGGGCGAGAACGCCGTTTTGGAGGTGCCGTTTGCCAGGAGAATGCTGTAAGCGTTTGCCACATAGCTGTATGCCCAATGCCCTGCCGTGATATCGGTAAAGGTATCAAGATATGCGCGCTTTACCGGGAACTTGGATACGGCGGGGATCTTACCGGTTTGTGCAAAGCCGGAGATCTTGGTGGAAAGCGGCGTCGGGTTGAGGTTGACGGTGTAGACGGTCGAGGGAGACGCGGGCTTCTTTGTCCCCTTACCGATGGTAACGCCGTTTTGCGCGTCCACGGTATACGGCTCTACCCATGCAAAACGTCCGCTCTGCGTGTTGGTGCCTTTATAGCCGTGGTAAACCAACCAGCGTTGTCCGTCGGTGTCGATGAAGGACGCCGCGTGTCCGCAGCCGTTGACCTCATCCGACTTTTGCAAGATCGGTTCGGTGCCCATCTTTTGCCAGCTGTTTTTATCCAACGGGTCGCCGCCCGTGTACTTCATCTGTCCGATGGCGTACCAGGTCGTCCAGTAGCCGCTGCCGGTGTAAAGCAGGAATACGCTGCCGTCGTCGCCGTAGATCGCGGTCGTACCTTCAACGACCTTCGGATGGATCTTATCTTCCGAGCCGTGCATTTCCCACTCGTATTCGGATACGCAGATGGTGGTCGGCGTGCCGGTCATCGTCCACGGATTTTCATAGGTGGTGATGTTGATGGTCTGATAAAAGTCCGGCGTACCTCTGCCGCGCTCGCTGACGAAGGTGATGTAGTGTTTGCCGCCGATGTTCAGTTTAGACGAGCCGCCGCAAAGTTCACTTACGTTGTAATCCCCGTTTTCGAAGGTGACAAGCTGCGGTACGTTGACCTCGCCGGTGACGGGGTTGCCCCATCTGCCGAACAGATCGTTGCCGTCCAGGCACTTGATCACGTACTGGCGCTGACCGCCGAAGTTTGCTTTGTCCTCGCTGTCCGAGCCGCCACTGCCGAGGAAGCAGTACCAGCCGGCGTTGCCCGCACCCGCTTCTTCTTCACTGAAGTAGTGAATCTCGGGCGACCAGAGGTTGATGGAATACTCATGCCCGCTCTCCGGCGTGTAGATGATCTGACCGGGAACGTTGTAGAGGTCGCCGATGTTGGAGGCGCGGTATAGACCGAGTTTGGTGCCGCCGGTTGCAGTCAGATAGTAATACCCGTCATAGTAGAATACCCACGGGTCGGCAACGTTGCCGGGACGGATCGGGTTGGTAAAGGTCATCGCGCCGGTTTCTTTTTCGTCAAGGTCGATGTTTTCCGCAACGTTCAGCGTGCTGACAACGTTGCCGGCAACAAGCCCGTCCGTGCCGACGAGATCGGTCACGTGCGCAAATTCACCGCCGCCGATGTTGACCGTATACGTGCCGTTCATCGTCGTGCCGGGCTCCTTTGCGGGCGTGATCTGCCCGTAAACCAAACCGCCGTTGATATTGACCGTCATATTACCGGTAAACGAAGTCTCGGCGCCGCTGGCGGGGATCATACCGAAGATACCGCCGCGGACCGTGCCGCCGTTGATGGTCAGCGTCAGGTCGCCGGTGTGGACGGTGTTGGTGGAAATACGGATGTATTCCAAAACTTCACCGCCGTTGAAGGTGAAATCCATATTGCAGTTGGTTGCCGTCAGCGCCGAGTTGCCGAGGCTTACGCGCTGCCAAGTGCCGCCGTTGACAACGACCTTGCCGGACGCGTTTTCCGCCGCAAGTCCGCTGCCGCCGATGATGGACGGATAGGTCGTGGTCGAGCCTTGCGACGTGCATTCGACGTCCGCGCCGACCGTCAGGTTTTTATACTTTGCAAGGATACCGCCGTAACTCTTCTGGTTGATGAATTTGAGGTGATCCATCTCGGTATCGCCGCCGCAGTAGAAGTTGCCTTTGATGATGATGGCGGCGTCTGCACTCTTGCGGTAGTCCACATCCTCGTAAAGCGAGGTGATTGTGATCTTGCCGGTATGGTCGGGAGCAAGGAAGGCTGCGGGGATCGTATACGTGCCGCAAACGACGATCGTGCCGTTTGCGTTACCGATCGCGGCGTAAGCTTCTTCAAAGCTGCCGCCCGCGGTCGCCGCGCTTGCGCCGTTGCCGCTGCCGCCGTCTTTGATGAAGAATACCTTTTCATTTGAAACGGTAAAGAGTTCCGCCGCGGCGCCGAGGCTGTCAAGCGTAAACTTGCTTTCTTCCATGGTCAGGCGTCCCTTGACGTTGATGCCGACCACTTCATACGCGCCGACGCTGCCGCCGTAGAGGAGGAGCGAGAGCGCGGACTTTACGTCCTTGAAGATCACTTTGTTGATCTTACCGCCGCTGATGGAAAGGTCAAAGGCGGAGATCTGCGTTTCTGCCGACTGTACGGTGCCGACGCTGCCGTCGATCACTTCGACTTTCGCCGCCGACGTGCCGCCGACGATCTCGGAAACGGCGGCGCCGCCAACGAGTACGTTGCCCGCGGAGGTCACCTTGCCGAACGTGCCGGCGTAAAGTTTTGCATTGCCTGTAATATCGGGCGTGCCGCTGACGTTTGCCTTTTCACCAAAGACGACGTCGCCGCCCTCCGCATTGATTTTTTCTGCGCTGACTTTGATCTCGTCAAACGAGGTCTCGCCGCCGAGCGTGTAGACGCCGCGCATATTGACGGCTGCGGTGCTGTCGTATCCCTTGACGGCAATCTTGCCGGCGTGTGCGGGTTCGACAAAATCGGTAAGGTCGATTTGCCCCATGACCACGAGATTGCCGCCGGCATCCTTCAAGACGCCTACGGCATTTGCATACGAGGTCGGATCTTTTGCCGAGGCGCCGCTGCCGGTCGCCCCTTCTTTGACAAATACGCTGGTGACGTTTTCCACAACGTCAAACGCCGCGCCGAGCGTGTTGATCTCTGCGACCGAGTAGTAATTTGCGTCGTAATGGAGGGTCTTTTGCTTATTGGCGGTACGCGCCATTTTCTGGATCTCGGTCGAGGCGTACGTCACTTCTGCCGCGCCGAGGCGCCCGCCGGTGAGATAAACGTCCGCCGCACCGACAACGTTGTTGACGTTGAGCGTGCCGACTTCACCGCCGGCAAGCGTGACGACCGCGTCGTGTTCAAGACGGCGGGTAGCGTCACCGCCGGTATGGATGAGACGGATCTTGCCGCCCGTGACGGTAATGTTGGTGCTGTCGCAGATATTGTACGAGTTGGATCCGCCGTGCAGCTGGTCGACCTCGCCGCCTTCAATATTGATATAGGTCGTACCGGTGTAGGTCAGTCCCTGCTGACCGGACCCCTTTTGACGGGTGGAACCGATGATGACGTAGATCTTGCCGCTCTTGACCGTGATGTGCGCGTCAAGGCTCGGATCTGCGCTGTCCATCGGGCTTTGATAACCGCCGACGAGGTATACGCCTTTGGCATTCGCCGCCCCGGTGTTTTCTACCAGATTGACGTTCTCGCCGATGGTCAGGTGGTTAAAGTTGGCGACCATAACAAGGCTCTCACCGTATTCCACCGTGATGTTTTCAAAGGTGGTATCGCCTTTGAGGACGTAGCGGAGTTTCAAAGCAAACACGAGTTTTGCGCCGTTTTTCTCCGCATAGTCCACCTCATCGTCCTTTGTGGTGATGACAAAGGGGACGCTGTGTTCCACTTCGTTGACCGTTTTCGGCATCTCGTATTCGTTGGTAAAGACGATCGTTGCGCCGTCGGTCATTTTTGCCAGATTGCAGGCTCTGGTAAAGGTTTTCACCGCGGCAGACGCCGAGGTGCCCCTTGCCTTGTCGTCCCCCGTTTCCGAGTTGACGTAATAATAGGTCGTATCGTCCGCCGCCGATGCGGTGACGACCATAAAAACAGTGAGCGCGCACAAGAGAGTGCAGACGACGAGGAGCGCCGCCCATACGCGCTTTGCCGAACAGGATTTTGCATTTTTCATTACAATTTGCTCCTTTCGCTTTTGCTGTTTTCAGTATATCATCTTTTTTTGTTCAAATCAACGCAAAAAGTTTTCATTTTTTATGAATTTTTCGTATTTTTTTCACCGAAAATTTGCGGGAGATCGTTTTTTGCCGATTTCAGGTTGCAAAAGTCGGGCGCCGGTGCTATAATAGGGCGCGGTGAGTTCGCAACCATCCTCACCTAAAACAAAACTAAGGAGAAATTACATTATGTCCATCAAAAGCATCACCCGCGCCGCCGCCGTGGCGGCACTCTACGTCGTCCTGACCCTGTTGACCAACGCCGTCGGTCTTGCCAGCGGCGTCATCCAGGTCCGCCTGTCCGAAGCCTTGTGCATCCTGCCGATGTTTACCCCCGCAGCAATTCCGGGGCTGTTCATCGGCTGTATCCTTGCCAACCTTCTCACCGGCGCCGTCGTCTGGGACATCGTATTTGGCAGTCTTGCCACGCTCATCGGCGCCATCGGCACCTATTTTCTTAAAAAGCAAAAATGGCTTGCGCCTCTGCCGCCCGTCCTCGCAAACGCTATTATCGTGCCTTTGGTCCTGCGCTTTGCCTACGCCGTTCCGGACGCGATCCTGTTTATGATCCTCACGGTCGGCGCCGGCGAGATCATTTCGATCTACGGCGTCGGGATGCTGCTCCTCTACCCGGTCGTCAAGAAATTTGCGCCAAAGCTTTTCGGCTGATTGATGTAAATTGAGATAAAAGGGGCTGTAAAGAAACTCTGTTTCTTTACAGCCCCTTTTTGGGGGATAGGAAAAAATGTTTGGAATGCGCAAATATCCGCCCGATAGGCGTACTTCCGTACGTCAAGGGTGGATTTTGCGTATAGCAAAAAAGAGAATTAAATGAAAAAATCGAAATTTCGATTTTTTCTTCTTCTTACGGAAATATTTCGGGACAAAAATCCCTTTGTCCTCTTTTCTCTTTTTTGCGATCCGGACTTTTTTTACATCCCCTTTTTATACGTGTTACGTGGCAAAAAGCAGATCCAGGTCGATCTCCGAAAGATCGTCCGTAAAGCCGGTCGACTGCATCGAGTAAATGACCTTTCCGCCGTAGGTTTTTTCGCCGGAGAGCAAAACGCCGCGCTCGGGCGAAAAGGTATACCGCTCACTGACGCCGTCCCCCGTTGTAAACGCAAAGGTAAAGAGATTGTCCCCCTCGCCCCTGGACGCGCTGATCGAGAGCGAATAGTTTGAGAGCCCGCCGCCGTAATCCACGGGCGTATCGGTCGCCGCCGCACGCATCATCTCCAAAAGATGCGCAAGGGAAAGCACCCCGGCGGCTTCCTCCGCGGTGAGCGCACCGCCGACCGTTGCCTTTTCATTGCGGCTGTGATCGGTCAGGCGAACTTGACCGTCCTTACACACCACCGTGGAAAGGATCACGCTCCCGCTTGCCGTTTGTACCCAATAATCATTGCCGTTTTGCAGGAAAGTATAATACAGCGTTTGCCCGTTTTTTCCCGTGCCGCGCGTGACCGTATAAGTTTGATAAAAGCCTTTTGGAAGTTCGATCTCGGAGAGCGCCGCGGCATATTCGGACAGCGGCACCGCCGTCTCATACCGGTTTTGCGGCGGCAGAGGTATATCCTCCCCCGCGTGCGCCGGTGAGACCGCCGACGTCTCATCCGCAAACAGCGCCGTCAGCGCGGCGGGGAGTTTGATCACGCCGAGCGCGTACATCCCCACAAGCGAAATGATCGTGAAAAGCGCAACGAAAGCAGCAAGCGTGGCAACGCCGCGCCTGCTGTAAAACACGGTTTTTTCACTGTCCCTCTGTTTCGTCTTTTTCATCGTTGTTTTCTCCGGGCGCACACCCGCCGTCCGTCGCGGCGCCGTCGGCGGCAGGCTCCGACGGAAGATCGGTGATATCGTCAAAAGATTCTACCGGCGGTAAAGCGCCGTTGTCCTCATTGTAGATCCCCGAGTGGATCCGCAAATTCGGATTTTTCAAAATGATATAAATCCCGGCAAAGATCAAAAGCGCCGTGATGAGAACGAGCGCGCCGCCCCCGCGGGTATTGTGCGTGAGCAGCGACGCCGAAATGCCGAGGATGGCGCAGAGCGAATACAAGATCCGCACGCTCTGCTTTTGTCCAAAGCCCATGTCGATGAGTCTGTGATGCAGATGCCCGCGATCCGCCTCAAACGGACTTTTGCCGTGCGCAAGGCGGCGAATCACCGCAAACGCGGTATCGGCAAGCGGGAGTGCGAAAATCGAAAGCGGAATAAAAAACGCCAGCACCATATTGGTCTTGAATACGCCGACCACCGACAAAATGGCGAGCGTGTAGCCGAGGAAGAGCGCCCCCGTATCCCCCATAAATATCTTTGCGGGATTGGTATTAAACGGCAGAAATCCGAGACACGCCCCCGCCAGGATCGCGGTGATCATACAGTGGGAGACCGACGCGCTGCCCGAAAGCAGCATCACGAGCAGGAGCGAAAACGAACAAATGGTGGAAATGCCGCAAGCCAGCCCGTCCAGCCCGTCGATAAAGTTGACCGCGTTGGTCAGTCCCACGATCCAAAGGACGGTCAGCGGCACCGACCACATCCCAAACGGGATATATCTGCCGCCGATGCCGATAAAATCAATGGTCGCGCCCTGCGAGACCGCAAAAAGCGCCACGACGATCTGCACCGCAAGTTTCAGAAAAGCGTTGAGGCGGTAAATGTCGTCGAGGATCCCGATGATGACCAGCGTTGCGCCGCCGATCAAAATCGTGGAAAGCGTGCGATCGATTTGATAAAACCCGACCGAAACCACCGCAAATGCGATAAATATGGCAAGTCCGCCGATGCGCGGGACGGGATGATCGTGCATCCGGCGCCCGTCCGTCGGGATATCGACCGCCTTGATCTTAATGGCAAACACGCGCACGATCGGCGTCAGGGCAAATCCGAGGAGCACCGCACAGATAAAGGCGCAGATGCCGTAAATCAAATCCATATACAGCAAGGGTATCTCCCCCTTTACAGCGTCGTAAATCCGACTTTTCTTTTAACTTTGGACAGCGTTTTGCGCGCGTTATACGCCGCGTCTTGCGCGCCTTTTTGCATCACGTCTTCCAGATACGCTTTGTCCGCCATCAGGCGGTCAAACTCGGCGCGGACGGGCGCCAGCGCATCCGCGCAGACCTCGCCGACGGCGCTTTTGAAATCGCCGTAGCCGCGACCGTCAAACTCGCGCTCGATCTCTTCCATACTCTTGTCCGTAAAGCAGGAATAGATCGTCATCAAATTGTTGATGCCGTCCTTGCCCTCGCCAAAGCGGACGACCGTATCCGAGTCGGTCACAGCGCGGCGGAATTTGCGAAGGATATCATCCTTATTATCTAAAATATACACGACCGCGTTTACGTTTTCGTCCGACTTGGACATTTTTTTCGTCGGATCGGCAAGCGACATGATCTTTTTGCCGTGCTCCGAAATGATGCCCTCCGGCACCGTAAACGTATCGCCGTACACACCGTTGAAACGGACTGCAATGTCGCGTGCGATCTCGATATGCTGCTGCTGGTCAACGCCGACCGGCACGCGGTCGGTTTGATAAAGGAGGATATCCGCCGCCATCAGCGTCGGGTAGGTAAACAGACCCGCATTGACGTTGTCGGCATGCTTTGCGCTCTTATCCTTAAACTGCGTCATCCGCGAAAGTTCACCAAACATCGTATAGCAGTTGAGGATCCACGCAAGTTCGGCATGCGCGGGCACGTGCGACTGCACATAAAGCGTATTTTTATTCGGATCAAGACCGCAGGCGATGTAAAGCGCCAGCGTTTCATAGGTGCGGCGGCGAAGTTCCGCCGGCACCTGCCGCACGGTGATGGCGTGCATATCCACCACGCAGTAATAGCATTTATACGCCTCCGAAAAAGCGGCAAAATTGCGGATGGCGCCGAGATAGTTACCGATGGTCAGGTTTCCCGACGGCTGTACGCCGGAAAAAACGACCTGCTGATTGTCGCTTGTCATTCGCTAAATCCTTTCCACCGAAGGTCAGTCTTCCACCGGAATTTTGAAAATCAATTTTTTCGACGCTTCGCTGTGCAGTTTGACCGACGGGCGATGCGCGTCACGCGGCTCGAGAAAAGCAAACATCCCGGTATTCAGTTTGATCTCGGTGACGTCGGCGCCGGCTTTTGCCGCGGGGTGCATCACATCTTTTTCGGCGTCGTATTCGCTGTCCTCCATCTGCTCGATCGGGAGATAGCCCATGATCTCATCGCCCTCGTACAGATACTGCAGATCGATATACTTTTTATGTGCTTCCCATCTCGCCGCCTCGGGCGCTTTGGGCGTAAAGGCGTTGACCACAACGCGCACGCCGTCTGCGATGTCGTACTTGCCGACTTCCAGCGCGTGGATATCGGTCGCGGCGAGATAGTCGCAGACGACCTTGATCTTTGCATTATAGGGGATATAGAGATGCAGGTTTTCGATTTTATCAGCAAACATAGTTTTTTCCTTTCGCGGCAAAGCCGCCCATAAATTCTAAAATCTATTATACCCCGCTTTGCACACAATTGCAAGTGCTTTTGCGAGGACTGCCCGCGGACGTTATTCCTCCCGCAAATTTTCGGATTTTCCGTCGAGAACGCTGTACACCGTGATCACCAGGACCAAAAATACACCCGCGCAAACGGCAAGCACGCCGGGGCGTTCACTGCCGAACAGCGCCACGAGGATCGGATTGAGGATCGGCTCCAGCGCGGCAATGACCGTGCAGCTGATGACCGAGCAATGTTTTGTGGCAAGCGCGTATAAGATATACGGGATGCCGAGCTGCACGACGCCGAGCAGTGCCAGCACCGATACACCGCGCAAATTCAGCGTGTTCTCGGTGAAAAAGAGAAACGGCAATCCGACCCCCGCGCAAAAGAGATGCCCGAGCAAAATGCCGCTCATTTTCTCCTCCTCCGAGGAGTTGCCGATGCCGACAAACATCAGCGCCATAAAGGCGCCTGCCAAAACGCCGAGCAGGTTGCCGAGCCACTGCCCGCCGTCCATTTGGTCGATGAAAAAGACGGCGACCCCGGCGATGGTCAAAACCACCGTGACTACGTCAAGGGTGCGCAGTTTCTTGTGCAGAAACAATACCGAGAGGAGCAGGACGAAAACGGGCGACGTATATTGCAGGACGATGGCGTTGGCAGCCGTCGTATTTTTTGTTGCGCCGACAAAGCAAAGAAACAGCGCGCAGAGGAAGATCCCGTTCAGCGCCGTCTTTTTTGTAAAGACAAAGCGCATCCGACGCACCGCCATAAAGCCGGCGACCGGCAAAAGCGCAAAAAGCGATCGCCCGCCGGCGATCACCATCGGGTCCATATCGTCGCCGATCATCTTGATGAAGAGCCCCGCAATGCTCCAAAGCACGGCGCAAATCACCATTTCAACAATACCGATGATCTTTGTATTTTTCATCTCCATTGCATATTCCTTTCAAAAATCCGTTCGCAAAAAAACAAACTGCGCGCCGACCTTGACGCGCAGAAGTTTTATACTTTGATCTTTAAGCGTTTTGCCACGTCGTTTTGCGCACGCAAACTGCTTTCCAGCATCTCAGCGCGCCCGAAATCGGCAAAGCCGTGCTTTTTGGCAAGCAGAGAACTTGCGATTGAAAACCGCGGCGGACGTTTGGTGACGTTGTGCGCGTCGCTGCCGAGGATCACGGGGATGCCGAGCGAATAGATCGCGCGAAGCGCCGACGCCGCCGTAAACGAGCGGAAAGACTCCACGTTGACCTGAAAGATCACATGCGGGATCGAGGCGAGTTTGTGCAGATCCTTTACCGAAAGTCCGTAGCGCTCCACGTGTGCGATAATCGGCACGAGCGAGTACTTGAACACCGTGTTTTCGATCGCGGAAATGATCCAAGGCTTAAAAGGGGTAAACGGCAGTTCGAGGAGGATCGCATTCGACTGCCCGATGCACATCCTGTCCGCGGGCTGCATAGGCAGATCCGCAAACACCTGTACCTCCGCGCCGGGATAAATCACGGCGTCCGGGATCGCGCTTTGCAGTTTTTCCAGCGCCGCGCTCCTGCGGGCGAGAAAACTGTCGATGTCCTCGTTCCACGGATAATAGTGCGGCGTTGCGCATACCGCAAATACGCCCTGCTCTTTTTGCATTTCATGGATCTTGCGGGAAACCTCGACCTTGCGCGGTCCGTCAAAATCCATATCGTACAAAATGTGGCAATGAAAATCAATATAGTCCATCGGGGCTGTCCTTACGACTTCTTATCCGAAGACTTTGCCGCCTTATCCGTTTTTTTATCCTCTTTTTTATCGTCCTTGTTGTCCGCGGGCTGCTCGGTGGACGCGCCGTAGCCATAGCCGTACCCGTAGCCGTAGCCGTATCCATAACCGTAACTGCCGTATTTACCGTAGCCGTACTTGCCGCGGTAATAGCGGGACGAGCCGTATTTATAGGTGCTGTAACTGTAGCCGTAGGATTTATTGCGCTCGTGCACGTCGGTCAAGATCGCGCCGAGCACCTGACCGCCGCTGTTTTTGGCGATGTCGATGGCGCGCTGCACTTCCGCATACGTCGCGTGGTTTTGTCTTGCGATGATGATGACCTGCGGCAGGTGAAGAAGCAGAGCCGCTGCGTCCGAGACCAGCCCGATCGGGGGGCAGTCAAAGAAAACGAAATCATACTCTTTGCGAAGTTTTTCCGCAAGTTCTTTCATCCGCTCGGAGCCGAGAAGTTCGGACGGGTTCGGCGGGACCTGCCCCGCCGTCAGGATGTCCAGATTTTCTTTGACGCCGCGGTGTACGCATTCCTCAAACGAAACCATACCGCCGAGGACGTTGGAAAGCCCGTTTGTATTTTCCACTTCAAACATCTTCTGCTGTGAAGCGTTACGCATATCGCCGTCGATGATCAGGGTATGCGAGCCGTTTTGCGCAAACGAAACCGCCATATTTGCCGTCGTCACGCTCTTACCCGCGTTCGGCTCTGCCGACGTGATCACAATGATGTGGTCATTCGCGTTGGTGAGGGTAAACAACAGCGAGGAGCGGATATTTTTATAAGTTTCAATGATACGAAAGGCTTTGCCCGGGCGCATATTGCAAAACAGATCCGCCGGACCGATGGAAAAATCACTTACTTTGCGCTGCATAGCCATAGTAGCCGTAGCCTCCTTTTCTCTTGGAAACTTCATCCGTGCTGGGGATCTCTCCGAGGACCGGGAGCCCCGTCTTCTTTGCAAACTCCTCTTCATCCTTGATACGGGTATCAAAGGTCGCGATGAGATAGAACGTGCCGCCGGAAAGCAGTGCGCCGACAAAGAAGCCGATCAGCATATTGAGGCTGACGTTGGGGGAGGACTGCACGTAGTTTGGCTCACCGCCGCCGAGGAAGTTGGATTTACCGTTTTGGAAGATGGTGCCGATGAGCTCCTGCGAAACCAAAACCATCTTTTTGCAGACGATGGAGGAAATATCAGGGTCGGTGCTCTTTGCGGTCAGCACCAAAACTTCGGTCTGGTCACGCGTTTCGACCGTGATCTGATATTTTCCGGTATAGTCCTCGTCAAAGTCCGGGTCGGCTGCCAGCGCCTCTGCCAGCATGGCGGAAGCACGCGGGCTGACCAGCGCCACGCGGTAGGTCTGCGCCATCGAACGCGACGTGTTGATATCCGAAGTGGTGACGCGCTTTTCCGCCTCGTCACTGCTGATATAGACCAGCGCGCTCGACGTAAAGACCGGATTCATCATATACGTGTAAATAAAAAACGCCGCCAGCATCCCGATACCTGCAGAAAGCAAGATCCACACCAGTTTGCGCCGCAGCATACTGAATATCGACCGAATATCAATTTCTCCGTTCATAAAAGCCCTCCGTAAAACCGCTTTCCCCGACAAAATTTTCTGCCTGTATCGGGGAGCGATGTCTATCATTTTTGTTCTGTGCATTCGTACTTGAGTATACTACTTTTTTTTGCACCTGTCAATATTCTTCGGACATCTTTTCCTTAAAATTGAATGATAAAATGTTTTTTTCACCATTTCTCTGTTTTTTTCATTCATTCTGTGATAAAATATAAAAAATATTTTCCTGCGACGTATGACCATACAAAAAACGGAGACTTTTATGACTGAAAGATTATATTATCAAGATGCTTTTCTCGCATCGTTTGACGCCGTCGTCGTTGCCTGCGACAAAGCGCGGCGCGGGTATACGATTGAACTTGACCGCACGGCATTTTTCCCCGAGGGCGGCGGACAGGGCGGCGACCGCGGGACGCTTGACGGCGTCCCCGTCCTTGACACAAAAGAAGAAGAGGGCAGGATACTGCACTATACCGAGGCGGCGCTCCCCGTCGGGAAAACCGTGCACGGCGCGGTGGATTTTGCGCTCCGCTTTCGCCGGATGCAGTGCCACAGCGGCGAGCATCTTTTTTCAGGGCTGGCGCACGATCTCTACGGCGCGGAAAACGTCGGTTTTCACCTCGGCGAGCACGAAATGACCGTCGATACGAGCCGACCGCTGTCGCCTACGGAACTTGCCGATATCGAAGCGCGTGCCAACGCGGCGGTGGCAAAGGATCTGCCGATCCGCGTCTTTTTCCCGACGGAGGAAGAAGCGGCGGCGCTCCCCTACCGCAGTAAAATCGAGATCACAAAGGATCTGCGCCTTGTCGAGATCCCGGGCTACGATCTCTGTGCCTGCTGTGCACCGCACGTGCGCACCACCGGGCAGATCGGACTTGTCAAAGTGCTGGATACCGAGGCGCACAAAGGCGGAATGCGAATTCACCTGCTCTGCGGCGGCGCAGCGGTGGACGACTACGGCGCGCGCTATCGCACCGATGCGGCGCTTTCCGCCCTGCTCTCGGCACCGCAGGATAAACTCTGCGACGCCGTCCGCCGTCTGCTCACCGAAAACGAGGCGCTGCGTGCGGCGGCGACCGACGCCGACCGTCACCTTGCGGAAGTTCTTTTCGCAGGCGCTTTGCGGCAGGGTCAAAATCTGCTTTTCTTTGATGAAAAACTCGGAAAAGCCGGGATAAAGCGCCTCTCCGACCTTGCGCTCCCCGCTTGCCGTATCTGCGGTATTTTCGTCGGGCGGGACGGCGGGTATCAGTACACCGTCCTGTCCGAAAAAGTTGACCTTGCCGCCATCGCGGACGATATGAACGCATTGCTTTGCGGCAGGGGTGGGAAAAACCGCACGATGCTCTGCGGCAAATGCACTGCCACTCGCGCGCAAATCGAACAATACTTTTCCGATCTGTAATTTTGGAGGATCTGTCCATGCAAGAAAAAATACTTGAAGAGATAAACACTCTGCTCCTTGAAAAAGACAGCGCCAAACTGAAAGAAACGCTCGCCGGCGAAAACCCGGTCGATATCGCCGAGATCTTCTGTCACCTTGATGAAAAGATCGTACCGCGGCTCTACCGTCTCCTCCCGAAGTCGCTTGCGGCGGAAGTCTTTATCGAAATGCCGAGCGACCTCAAAGAGGCGCTCATCGCCTCTTTTGCCGACCGCGAGATCACCGAGACCATGTCCGAACTCTTTTACGACGACGCCGCCGACCTGATCGAAGAACTCCCCGCGGGGGTCGTCAAGCGCATTCTGGCAAACACGCCGCAAAAGGATCGCGCTGAGATCAACAAACTGCTGAAATTTGAAGAAGACACGGCGGGCAGCATCATGACCACCGAGTTTGTCAATCTGCGCACCGATATGACGGTGGGCGCCGCGCTGGATTACATCCGTGCGGTCGCCCCCGACAAGGAAACCGTGTACACCTGTTACGTCATCAGCGCCGACCGCAAACTGCTCGGGCTTGTCACCGCGCTCACCCTGCTCACCGCCGACGTCGGCAAAACGATCGGTGAGTTGATGGAGACCAACGTCATTTTCGCCACCACCGCCACCGATAAAGAAGAAGTCGCCGCCCTCATCCGCAAATACGACTTTCTCGCCCTGCCGATCGTGGACAGCGAAGAGAGACTTGTCGGTATCGTCACGGTCGACGACGCGGTGGACGTTATGCAGGAAGAGGCGGAAGAAGACTTTGCAAAAATGGCGGCGATCACGCCGAGCGAAACGCCCTATCTCAAGACCTCGCCCTTTTCCATTTACAAGACCCGTATCCCGTGGCTCCTGCTCCTGATGATCTCCGCCACCTTTACGAGTATGATCATTTCGAGTTTTGAAAACGCACTTGCCGCGCAGGTCATCCTCACTATGTTTATCCCCATGCTCATGGACACGGGCGGCAACTGCGGTTCGCAAGCGTCGGTCACGGTCATCCGCGCACTCTCGCTCGGCGAAGTCGGCTGGAAAGACGTGTTGCGCGTCCTCGCCAAAGAAGTTGCCGTCGCCGCCCTCTGCGGGCTCACCCTCTCGGTCGTCGCCTTTATCAAACTGATGACGGTGGATAATTTCCTCTCCGGCGGCATCGCGCCGCTCGTCGCCTTTACGGTGGCGATGACCCTGCTCTGCACGGTCATCGTGGCAAAACTCATCGGCGCGTTTTTGCCGATCGCCGCACGCAAGATAGGACTTGACCCCGCCGTGGTGGCAAGCCCGATGATCACAACGCTTGTGGACGCGATGTCCTTGCTTGTCTACTTCTCTCTGGCAAAAGCACTTCTCGGATTATAAGATATGCGGGGGAACCTTTTTATAAGGAAGGGTCCCCCGCACCTGCGTTAAAGATAAATCTTTAACGCAGCATGATTTGTTTTTACACAGCAAAAAGCCATAGCAAAGTGAAAAATTTTTGCTTTGCTATGGCTGCTTTATTCTTCTTTTTTTGAAAAGTTTTTCGGTTCCTTTTTTCAAAAAGGAACAAAAACCGTTCTTTACTCCAGCAACGCTTTCACCGCCTGCGGCAATTCCTCAAAAGCGGAGACCGCCGGCGTCGGGAGGTGCGGTTTGCCGTAGCCGTATGCGGCGTGGAGAAAGGGCACGCCCGCCGCTGTCGCGGCGCGAAAATCGCCGTCGGTA
>JAFSUT010000127.1 GCA_017445085.1 Clostridia bacterium
AATATGACGCTGGCGCCGATGAAACTCAAAAAGATGAGCAAAGCGGACGCCGAGGCAAAGGCGATGGAGTTGCTTACGCGTGTCGGACTTGCCGACCGCGCGGATTCGTATCCCAATCAGCTTTCCGGCGGGCAGAAACAGAGGATCGCCATTGTCCGCGCACTCTGTATGGACCCCGACGTGATGTTGTTTGACGAACCGACGAGCGCGCTTGACCCCGAGATGGTCGGCGAGGTTTTGGCGGTGATGAAGCAGCTTGCCGCCGAGGGGATGACGATGGCGGTGGTCACGCATGAGATGGGCTTTGCAAGAGAAGTGGCTGACCGCGTATTGTTTGTGGACGGCGGCGTCATTCTTGAAGAGGGCACGCCGTACGAGATCTTTTCGCATCCGAAAAATGCCCGCACGGCGGAATTTCTTTCCAAGGTGCTGTAAAACGGGTCGCGAAAAAACAAGTTTTTTCGTTTTTTTGAAAAGAGGAAATGCAGAGGGGCGCCGCCCCGTTTGGATTTCCTCTTTTTTCGTTTGGCACTTGCCGCGTGGACGTATCTTCAAATATTTTTTTGAAACAGGAAAAAATTTGCATTGGACTGCGGACATATCTATGTTAAAATGAATTATAAAACCACGAAAAGAGGACTGTTATGAGAAAATTTTTGATCGGTTTATTTGTCTGCGCGCTTTTGTTTACCGCGCTGGCGACCGTTGCTTTTGCAGATGAGGTCGGTTATTATTATATCAATTCCGCAAACGGCAACGATCATGACGACGGCACGGACGCCGCCCACGCGGTCAAGACATTTACGCGTGCGTGCAACATCGCACAAAAGGCAAACGTGGATCTTGCGTACCTCGTCTTTACGGACGCGTACGCCTGCCCGAAGAGCGTGGGTGAAATCGAACATACCGTCCCGTTTGTCCTCACGGCAAATGACGGCAAGACCGACTTTGCCGCAACAAACGGCGCAAAACTCGTCTTTGAAAAGGGACTTCGCTATGTTTTGCGCGGTGACACAACCATTGAGAATATTACGATAGAGTACACGACGTCCCTCAATTTTGTGGCGCAGTATAACCATATCACTTTCGGTGAAAAGGTCGTCACAAAACGGCTGGACGGCGGCGCCAGCGGCGTATATATCGTCGGCGGCTGGCAGAGCCCCGTGGGCAGCGCCGTCTCCGATATGGACTCGCACATTACGGTCAAGAGCGGCTCGTTCCATTATATTATCGGCGGCTGCCGTCAAAAGCCGACGGGCGAGGATCCCCTCACCCTGACCGGTACGCATTATATCGACATTTCCGGCGGTGAGATCTCCAATCTGCTCGGCGCGTCGGCGGCGTCGCATTACAGCGGGTCCGCCGTCATCACGATGCGCGGCGGCAAGGTCGGCAGTTTCAACGTCGGCGGCGACGTTACAAGACGTCTCAATGGGGATGCCACCGTCACGCTCACGGGCGGCGAGATCTCCACGCTCAACGTCAACAACGTCGTCGGCAACGCCACGGTGAATTTGCTCGGCACAAAAGTCGGCAGTATGAGCGTGTCCTACGCCAACGCCGAGATCACGACCCTCAAAAAGAATGCAAAGTCGCAAAAGACGCTGATTTACGACGCCAACTATTACACGGCGGCAGAGATCGAATCGCTTTGCGGCTTTGACGTCAAGAAAAACAACGCCGTCCTCTACGTAAAAGACGGCGCCGATGGAAGCGGACTTTCCGAAGCGACGCCCGCTTCCTTTGCCGACGCGCTGAAAATCGCCGCCGAAAACAATGCGGTCGTCACGGTCCTCGGCAAACTGTCCTTCGACAACTTTACCGAAATCGTACACGCAAATCCGGTGACCGTCACGGGGGGCGACGAAGATGCGGCCATCGAAATCAAAGGCACGTATACCCTCGGCGGGGAAACGGTGTTTGACGCGATCCGGCTGCACGGCAGTTTCAATGCCGAAAAGGGGATGCTGGTCACCACCGAAAACACGACGGCGGAAAATATCAACGTCAGCGGAAGCGCCGCCCTTGCGGCAGGCAAAGTCGAGTATGTCACCCGCGCCGGTACGGTCGTGGTCAGCGGCGCCGAGGTCGGCAGGATCGTCGGCGGCAGCGGCAGTGCAAATATCGAGATCCACGGCGGCAAGGTCGGTACGGTCAGATCGGCGGAGAGCGAGATCGACAATTTCCATCTCACGGTCAGCGGCGGTCGCGTGGACAAGGTCATCTTTCACAACGTCAAAAAATCGCTTGCGTATTCGCTCACGGGCGGGGAAGTCGGCGCCTATGAAGTCAGCGGCGTGAGTGTCCGCGGCGCCCTGACGGTCGACGAACGGCAATTCACCAAAGAAAGCCTCGGTGCGGCGGCGTCCCTCTTTACCGAAGAGGGCGAAAAGGTGTTCTTTCTTGCGGACGGCGCCACCGGCAGCGGTGCAAGCGTAAGTTCTCCCGCCTCTTCCCTGGATGCGGCGTATGCCGCCATCGGACAGAGCGGCGGTACGATCGTCATCTGTGCGCCGTTTACGGTTGCGAGCGCATTCAACACATCCGAAAACAAAGGCAAGATCACGTTTACGTCGGTGTATAACGGCGTGGACTATCAAAAAAAGAACGGCGCAAAAATGATTTTTGCCGCCAACTTCTACTGCGGCGGCGACACCGAGTTTAGGAATATGGCATTGGAAGCCGGCGGCAACTACCGCAGTATCTACGCAAATTGTCATGACCTTATCCTCGGCGAAAACCTGTACTGCACGCCGCACGCCGACACATCGACCTATCTCTCGGTCATGGGCGGCAACCAAAAAGCGCTGGACGGTGAGGTGACAAATCTGACCATCGACAGCGGCGTTTGGCAAAAGGTGCGAGGCGGCACCGCGGCGGACGGCAGCAAAAACACCGCCGTCAACCTTACGGTAAACGGCGGTGAGTTTATCGAAAGTTTTACGCTCGGCAGTTCGGCGTCCCACGGCGGCGACATTTACGCAGACATCCGTGGCGGTACGTTCTACTGCGGCGTTTATGCATCGACGCTTGGCAAAGCGGAACAATATTTCGACAGTAACGTGACGCTCACGATCAGCGGCGGTAAGTTCTACGGCTATATCGCCTTTGCGCAGAGAAGCCAGACGCAGTATCCGGGTAAATTCAGCGGCAGTTTCCACGTCAAGATCGGCGGCGGCGACTTTACGCACCTGACCGAATTGATCGGACCCGACGGACACGTTGAGGGGATGACTTCCAAACTGGAAGTTGCCGATTTTATCAAGCTCGACGCCGAAATGACCGGCAAAATCGCTTTCCGAAATCCGCTGCGCGTCAAGAGCGACCCGTGGCTCTTCTATCACGACGGCTATTATTATCTCACCGGCTCCGCCGCATACGGTGTCACAGTCGCCAAGGCGGCAAATATCGCCGACCTTGCATACGTGCCGTATGAAAAGGTGTATTCCTCCCCGATCAAGAGCAACTGGTCGGCGGAGATCCACCATTATACCGATGAAGAAGTCGGTGCGGGCAACGGCGGCTGGTATTGCTATATCGGCTCACCCGAGGACGGCGAAGAAAACGCGACCCGCCGCTTGTACGTCATCAAGTGCCTGGACGGCGACAATTTGATGGGGCGCTGGGGCAATCCCGTGACGGGTGAAGTCAATGTTCCGCAGCGAGTGGCCGCGCCCGACTTCAAGGATTTTGCAAACTGGTGGGGCGCAGGGCAGTCGGACATCCGCATCAACGGAAAAGTCTACGCGCTGTTCGTTTCCGAAGTCGGCAGAGAAACGGCGGAATTTCATCAGACCATCAACATGATGGAGATGGAGAACCCGTGGACGCTGCGCGGCGAGCCGTCGGTCATCTGCGTGCCCGAATACGATTGGGAAAAGCACGGCTACGCCTATAACCCCAATGCCACCGGCAAAAAAGCGTATCCCGCGGTCGTCGAGGGCTCAACGGCGCTTTACGGCGACGACGGTACGGTCTTTCTCACCTACACCGGCAGCGGCGTATGGACGACCGAGTATCAGATCGGCTATATGAAGTATCTCGGCGGCGATCCGCTGGATGCAAAGAACTGGAAGAAAAATCCAACGTCGATCTTGTATAAGTCGCAGGAACTTTGCGGCACAGGGCACGGCTCGTTTGTGACCGACACGGCGGGGCAGACCTGGATCTGCTATCACGCCTACAAGGGCAATACGACGGGCGGCGAGCGATATGCTGTCGTTGAGCCGGTCAAAGCGGATCAAAGCGGCGTGTATATCGGTCGGAGCGATTCCAATATCGCCGCGCCGCTGGATACGGTGTATGAAGTGGATGCAAACCCGTTGCCGCTCGGCAAGCGCATCGGCGGTTTTAGCAAGGTCGATACGGCGCCTTCGACCACGGTCAAACTCACGATCGGCTCGACTACCGCTTATGTCAACGGCAGGGCGCAAACGCTGGATGCGGCGCCCATCAACCGCCACAGCCGCACGATGCTCCCCGTCCGTTTTCTTGCCAACGCTTTCGGCGTGGAAAACGACGGCATCAAGTGGGACGGCGAAACGCGCACCGCTACGCTGAAAAACGAAAGTACCGAGATCGTGGTGACGATCGATGCAACCGAGATGCTGGTCAACGGCAGGGCAGTCTCACTTGACAGCCCGGCGATCATCGAAAACGACCGCACGTATCTGCCCGTGCGTGCCATTGCCAATGCTCTCGGCGTTTCCAATGACAATATTCTCTGGGACGGGGCAACATCCACGGCGACGCTCAAAAAATAACAAAAAGAGGCTGTAAAAATTCTGTTTTTACAGCCTCTTTTCAGAGGATAGAGAAAATGTCCGGACTTTTTTACATCCTCTTTTTGCCGCAAACGCGCGGGGACAAATTTTTGTCGCTTCACTTTCGGTTTATATGACTTGCAATATGCTGCGTCGTATGCTATAATCCGAAACAGAGTTGCTGTGATTAGCAAAAATGCTTTGTGAAATGAGGATAACAAGATGTTAAAACAATGGACGAAAGAACAAGCATGGAAATGGTATAACGATCAGCCTTGGATCCGCGGCTTCAACGGGTACCCCTCCAACTGTGTCAACAGGATCGCCATGTGGCAGAAGTATAAGCATGATGAAGTGATCTCGCAAATCGAATATGAGTTTCAACTTGCGCAAAAGACAAAACTCAACGCCGTTCGCGCCATCATTCAGTTTGAAGTCTGGTACTATGAGCACGACAGTTTTATGTCCAATCTGGAAGAGTATCTCACGCTTGCGGATCAGTACGGTTTGAAAGTTATGCTGACGATCGGCAACGACTGCACGGTGCCGAAGGAATTGTTTATCCCGGCAAAATTCGGTGAGCAGCACGTGGATTGGGGCTATCACAGCGGAATTTGCCGCGGACCGCACGCCGGCGGGTATAAGTCGCCGGGCTATATGGTGCCCGACGAGCCGGATATGCAGCCGCATTTCTTTGAAATGGTGGATGAAATTTCCGCAAAGTACGCCAAAGACGCACGCATCCAGATTTGGGACGTTTGGAACGAGATTTCCAACGGCCGCCGCGGCGACCTTTCGGTCCCCATGATGGAAAAGTGCTTTGAGATCATTCGCGCGCACGACCCGATCCAGCCGCTGACCGCCGACGTTTGGGCGTATGATCCCGCCACGCTCGAACCTTCTACACCGGCGCAGAAACGCGCGCTTGAACTTTCCGATATTATCACCTTTCATTATTACGGCTCGTTCCAAACGATGGTGCGCCTGATCGAAAAACTCAAAGAGGATTACGGCAGACCCGTGATCAACAACGAGTGGCTCAACCGCATCACGCACAACAACGTGGATGAGATCTTCCCGCTCTTCTATCTTGAAAAGGTCGGCTCGTACCATTGGGGACTGATCCAGGGCTTTTCGCAGACCTATGAGCCCTGGGGCGTTTACAATGCGGAAATCGAAAACCCCGACTATGCCGGGCCGCACGATCTCACCAAGTTCCAGCACGACCTCTACCGCTTCAACGGCAGACCTTATATCGCAAAGGAAATCAAAATCATTCAGCAGTTTGCAGACCTTGCAGACGCCCGCTTTGCCAAGGAACAGGCAAAAAAGTAATACAATAAAAAAATGCGTCCGGCATACGCCGGACGCATTTTTTTGTTATTTTGCGATGCTTGTGATAAAGCGCATGATCATGGTAGCGACTTGTGCACGGGAAGCCTTGCCCGCGGGGACGAGGTTTCCGTCGATACCGTTGAGAATACCGCTGCCGCATGCCCACTGCATTGCGGGGATCGCCCATTCGCTGACGGTTTGTACGTCGCCGTAACTGAGGATGTTGGTATCCTCGCCGATGGTTACATCAGCGTTTTTCAGTTGCGCATAGCGATACATAAGTGCGACGAGCTGCTCGCGGGTCATTGCGTCGTTCGGACCGAACTTGCCGTTGCCGTAGCCGGACATGAGGCCCTGCGCGGTTGCAAAACGGATCGCGTCGGCATACCATGCGTCTTTTGCAACGTCGGTGTAGTTCATCGCGTAGTTGACGACCGGCTTGCCCTCCATATTCCAGAGGAGTTGTGCCACCATAGCGCGGGAGGTGGTGTCGTCGGGGGCAAATTTGCCTTTGCCGTAGCCGGACATGATGCCGTTGTCAAGTACGAAATGAATGCCGTCGTGATACCATGCGTTCTTATCCAGATCGGTGAACGCGCTCATCGGGCAGGTGTCGTCCTTTGCGCAAGACGCATCATCGGACTTAAAGGTTGCCTTGATCGTCACAGCGCTGCTTGGCTGCGTGAAGGAATACGTACCGTCGGCATTCTATGTGACGGTCACGGTATTGCCCTTTGCGTCCGTGGCGGTCACGGTATCGACCGTGTAGCCGTCATCGGGAGTAACGGTGACAGTGACCTTTTCGCCCGTCTTCGGTGTGCTGTTGTCGGCGACAACCTTGCCGTTTGCCGTTTTCTCAATGACAATGGGGAAGGTATCGTTGATGACTGCGCCGCCGGCAGAAGAACCGCCGGAGGAAGAAGTACCGTAGGTGACCGCGTAAACCGAGAAGCTGTTTGTGTAAACGTAGATCAGCCCCGACTGCCGGTCAAACTTATAGGTGCCGTCGGCTGCCGCACCCTTTGCTTCGGTCAGCAGTTCGACCTGTCCGTTGTGATAACGGTAGAGGTTGATAGAACGCTTGCCGCTAAAGTCAAACGGAACGATGAGTTCAAGGAGCCCCTTTGTTTCGGTCAGCGTTTCGACGGATTCTGCGTTGCCGTTGTTGTAGATCGTCTTTGTGACGGTGAAATCAATGAAATCAGCCTTTTGTGCGCGGCTTTCTTCCAGGATCGCTTTGCCGCCTTCGCCGGTCTGTGCCTCGTTTTGGGCTTCGATCGTGATCGTTACCGTAACTTTGCGACTGTCGATCTCCTCGGCTGCCGCCGCATCGTCAAGTCCGCTGACGACGACTGCGGGCGTGCTTTCGCCCTCAATGTTGATCACAGAACTTGTGTCGCCGGTCGGCATCGTGATGGTGCCGAGTTCAACGTGATCGTCCGTGATGATCACGGCGACCGTCATGGTGACCTCACCCTGTTTTGCGATGAGGTTGTAGGTGCCTGCGGGAACGCCCTTCAATGCAAACTCTGTTTCCTCATTTGCGGTGGTGTACGCAACCGTCTTTTGCTCGCCGAAGGTGTGATTGCCCTGGACGAGTTCGAGCGTGATGTCGCCGGTATGTGCGCTCTTGACGACCCCGTCAATGTTGTAGAGGTCTTTTGCAAAGACGGCGTAGAGAGTGACCGTACTGTTTTCCGCGATGTTCTTAACGCTCTGCGCATCCTCGAACCGTACGCTTCCGCCGGCGGTCGTCGACCAGCCGAGGAAGT
>JAFSUT010000008.1 GCA_017445085.1 Clostridia bacterium
CAAACATCGTCGATCCGTTCAGGACGGGGAACACCTTTCATATCATTGTAATTGCAACGATGATCGGTTGCGCGCTTCTTGCCGTCGGCGAGCGCGGGCGCCGTGTGTGCGATTTGATCAATGATTTTGCAATTCTCTTTCAGCAAATCGTCTCTTCCATCTGCGCGTGGATCCCCGTATTTGTATTCAGTATGCTGCTGCAGATGATCTGGTCAGGGAAAATCGGCGTGCTTGCTTCGGTATTAAAACCGCTGTTGCTGAATTGCGTGTTGACGCCGATTTTGTTGGTAAGCGCGTGGCTGATCACGTCGTTTCGTCTTAAATGCCCGCCGATCCTGCTGCTTAAAAAAGTTTTTCCGGCGTTTTTAGTTGCGCTTTCCACTGCTTCCAGTATGTCCGCTTTTCATATCGGCATGGAAACCTGCGAAAAGAAACTCGGTGTAAACAAAAACTTGACAGCATTTGTATATCCGCTGGGCTCGGTGCTCTATATGCCGTCCAGCGTGCTGTATTTCACGATGATCGTCTTTCTTTTTGCCGAGACCTATCAGATCGCCGTCAGTATTCCGTGGATCGTGATGACGATCATTATGGCGACGCTGATCACCATTGCGATGCCGCCGATCCCCGGGGCGGATATCCTATGCTACACCGCGCTGTTTTCAAGTCTCGGTATCCCCGCGGAGGCGATCGTCCTGGCGGCGGCTGCCGGTGTCGCGCTTGACTATATCGATACCGGGACAAACGTAACGCTTTTGATTTTCAGGATCGCCTGCGACGCAAAACGTCTGGACGATCTGGACAGAGAGATTTTACTTTGTGAGTGACAAGGATTGGAGAGGATAAACTATGATTTCATTGCTGATCTCGTTTGCCGTATTATTTTTGGGTTATATGCTTTACGGACGGTTGACCGAAAAGGTCTTTGCGCCGGACGACAGGAAAACGCCGGCGCTGACCGTTTGTGACGGCGTGGACTTTGTCCCGATGAAAACCTGGAAGGCGTTTTTGATACAGCTCCTCAACATTGCGGGAACAGGCCCCATCTTCGGCGCCCTGATGGGCGCGGTGTTCGGACCGGTCGTATTTCTCTGGATCGTATTCGGCTCGATTTTAGGCGGCGCCGTCCACGATTATATGAGCGGTATGATCAGTTCGCGCCATGAGGGAGCCTCGATCGCCGAGTTGTCGGGTACATATCTCGGCAGAGTTGCCAGGGCGGTGATGCGTGTTTTCTCGGTCGTACTGCTGGTTTTGTGCGGCACGGTGTTTGTTACCAGCCCCGCCGGACTGCTGGATAAACTGACGCTCGCGTGGATGAACGGTACGTTTTGGGCGATCGTCATCCTCGTTTATTATCTTTTGGCAACGCTTTTGCCGATCGACAAACTCATCGGCAAACTGTATCCGATTTTCGGCATATTGCTGATCACCATGGCGGTTTCCGTTATCGGCGCTATCCTGTTTTCGGGCGGAAAGTATACCATCCCGGAGATCTCTCTGCAAAACCTGCATCCCGACGGCACGCCGATATGGCCGTATATGTTTATCACGGTGGCTTGCGGCGCCATTTCCGGCTTTCACGCAACGCAGTCGCCTATGATCGCCAAGTGCATCCGCTCTGAAAAAGAGGGCAGAGTCGTCTTTTACGGCGCGATGATCAGCGAGGCGGTGATCGCGCTTGTATGGGCGGCGGCAGGCGTTGCCTTTTACGGCACGACGCAACTTCTCGATCAGGCGTTGGCACAGGGCGCTTCCAGCGTGGTATACGATATTTCCACCGGCGTACTCGGCGTTTTCGGTGGGATCCTTGCCATTGCCGGCGTCGTCGTCTGCCCGATCACGTCGGGGGATACCGCCTTTCGCAGTGCGCGACTGATCATTGCCGAGACCACGGGACTCAGCCAAAAAACGCTGAAGAACCGGCTGTTGATCACCTTGCCGTTGCTTCTCATCGGCGGCGCTTTGACATGGTTTGCCATAGTAAACGATCACGGGTTCCAAATCGTATGGCGCTATTTTTCGTGGAGCAACCAAACGCTGGCAATGATCGCACTGTGGGTGGCGACCGCATATCTCTTAAAGAAAGGAAAGCACCGCCTCGGCTCGTGGATCACGGCGTTGCCCGCAGTATTTATGAGTGCGGTCAGCGTTACGTATATTTTAATGGCGGAGGAAGGCTTTCGCCTCGGCGCAACGGTTTCCTATATCGCGGGCGCCGCTACCGCGCTCTTCTTGTTTGCACTCTATATTTTCTTCTTTTTCAAATATGCAAAAGAGCGCAAGGAAGAAGCATAAAACAGGATTTTGTAAAATGAGAAAAAGCACACGGCGAAAGCCGTGTGCTTTTTGCGTTGTTCTCATATTATTCGATCGTCAGGATATCCGAAAAGCCGGTGACTTCAAAAATTTCCATGACGGTTTCATTGGCGTTTTTGATTTTCATTTCGCCTGCGATGTTCATTTGCTTTTGTGCGTAGAGAAGAACGCGGAGCCCAGCGGAGGAGATGTATTCAAGTTTTTCAAGGTCCAGCGTCAGCGATTTCACGCCGTCAAGCGCGGATTTGAGTTCGGCTTCCAGCGTGGGGGCGGTGGTGGTGTCAAGTCTGCCTTCCAGCGATACGGTCAGTGCGTCGTTTTGTAATTGTTTTTCGATATTCAGCATAATAAACCCCTCTTCATTCAGTTTTCAAATTTTTTATATACAGTCATCTCGACCGTATTGCCGGCAATAAAGATCTTGACCTCGTCGGCAATATTTACGATGATGGATTTTTCAATTTCGTCCCATTTTTCTTTTGCAGAATCGTCTTGCGCTGCCTCATTTTCAATGGCGGCTTTGTATTTTTTCATTGACCATGCAAGTACATCCGCCGCCACGGCGTAGGTCGTCGGGTCGGATGTGTAGAGGTCGACCGGCATCATCAATCCTTGTGCGTAATCGTCCGGCAACCCGTCCATATCCCGAGAGAACAGCGCGCGGTCAAATATATCGCGGAGTTTTCCCATCACGCCCCGTGACGCTTCGTTCTTTCCGCTGCTGGATGCTTTTAAGAGTTCTTTTCGCATGCTGCCGGTCACAAGCGGATGCGCCACGAGGTGGATCTCAAACGCGTTATTTGCGGATTCTACCCAAAACTCGGTTTCGGTTTCCCCCGTGATTTGGCGGACCATCCCCAAAACTTCTTCCGCCAGCAGCCGCAGGTGGAGCGCGTCTTTGTGTGACAGGCCGCGATATGCGGCGGATGCCAGCGCCGCGGCGAGCGCGTCTTCCGTGCCTTCGCCGGAACTTGTGACTTTAATGATGTCCGATTTCATAAATTCCTCCCGATGTTGATTGAGTTATGCAATAATCAAATTCAAACGTTCTAAAAATCTGCAAAGTCCCGAAGGGTATTCGCTTTTCGTCGGCAGATTTGTGTCGCCGAGGCGTACCAGCTTGTTCTGTCCGTGATAATCACTGCCCGCTGTGACGAAAAGATCGTATCGCTGTGCAAAAGCAAGCATTTCGGCTTGAATCTTCGGCGAAAATCCGGAGTAAAAGGCTTCCACGCCGCATAGACCGAAATCCATAAGATACCGCAGGCGTTTGTCCATGGCGTCGCCGAAAATTTGTTCATCACCGCGCCCGTAGGCAGGGTGCGCCAGGATGGGGACGCCGCCGGCGGCTAAAATGGCACGGATAGATTCTTCCGGGCGGACGTATTCGCTTTTGGTGTGAAATTGATTTAGGTATGTTGCGATGGCGTGGCTGATGGAATCCGCATATCCGTATTTGATCATGAGTTTTGCGATATGCGGCTTGCCGGGATTGTCTTTCGCGCGGAGCGCGGCGATATCGTCATCCGAGAAAGTAAAGCCAAATTCGTTTTTGATAAAATCAAGCCGCTTTTGCAGTTTCACAATGCGAAAGTTGTGCCCCTTGGCGACCAGATCCTGCATCGGCTTTGATTGCGGGTCGTATCCGTAACCGAGGATATGATAGTACCCGCCCTCGTCCTTGCAGGAAAACTCCGCCCCCGTGATGAAGAGCGGGTCACCGTCGGAAAGCAGACTTTGCATAGCTACACAGCCTTTGACGGCGTCGTGATCGGTGATCGAAAAGAGTTCGATGCCGACGTCCTTGACGTGATGCAGGATTTCTTCCGGCGTATCCGTGCCGTCGGAAACGACGGTGTGCATATGCAGGTCGATTTTTTGCGGATATCTCATGCCCCGATGTCCTTTTTCAGCGTGAGGATATTGCGCCCGTTGACGTATTCGTAACGGATGTCGTCCATGATTTTTTTGGTCATAAAGATCCCGAGTCCGCCGATCTCGCGTTCCTCTGCGGAAAGAGAGATGTTCGGGTCTGCCTTTTTCGTAGGGTCAAACGGTTTGCCGCCGTCGATAAAGGTGATGATGACGGCAAGCGGATTTTCGCCGATCTCTACACGCACGGTGGCGTTACCGACGCTCGGACGGTAAGCGTAATTTGCAATGTTGACGAAAATCTCTTCGGCGGCAACGGCGATCTGCATTTTGATTTTCGGAGAACAGCCTACCTCGTCGAGATGACTTTCGATAAAGGAGAGAACGACGGGCAGGTTATCGTTTGTCGCCTCGGTTTCGAGTTCATTTTTTGAAAAGAGCAGGGTGTCGTATTTGTCGAGCAGTTCGATGAGTTCGCGCGTCCAGAGGTCGATCTCGGCTTTGGACTCGGCGTTGTCCAGTCCGCCGCGGCGGATGGAACGGCGGATCATACGCGTGTAGCCGACGATGCGCGCCTTGTCCGAAACCTCGCGGATCTTGCTTTCGTTTTTCGTGCCGAGATAGGCGGCGAGCGTGTCGTGCCAGAAAGCGCTGCCGGTTTCAAAATCAAACCCCTGGAATTTTTTGATGATCTCGTGATTTGCCTCGGAGTAGCCGATAAACGCATTATACATGGACGCAAGTTCAAAAATCGGATGTCCGACGGCAAGCGTGTCCATATCGATCAGCAGCACTTCGTCGCCTTGCAGTTCCAGATTTTTTGTGTGATAATCGCCGTGGATCATATGATCGTCCTGCGGAACGGCTTCCACCAGGGCAAGGAGTTTGTCGCCGTAAGCGGCAGGCAGATAATCCTTCATAAACTTTGCCCACGAGATCGCCGTTTCCTTCATATCGGGGAGTTTGCCTTTGGGGACGACGGTCGAATGGATCTTTTTCAGCATTTTTACGTATTCCGCAACGCACCAGTCAAACTTATCCGGCTCGGTCGAAAGGATCTTGGAAAAAGAGCGCGCATTGAGCAGTTCAAATACCGAGCCGTAACTGTTGCCGACCTTGACCACGTCGTAGGAAATTGCGGTGGGGATGCCGAGGATCAAAGCGAGTTTTGCGACTTCGCGTTCATGCTGAATGTCTGCCAGCGCGTCCGCGTTGTTATAGACCTTTACGACGTTGTCGCGGTCAATGCGGTAGATGGTGCCGTTGGCGCCGTGCCCGATCTCCTCGCATCCCTCGACGGAAACGACGCGGTAGGCTTTTTCCACCGTCATCATTTCGGTAAAGCCGGTCATTTCGAGGATGTCGTAGACTTCGGTGCTGACGTTTGTGATGCGCAGGTCGGGCGCCGTCTTTTTGACGCGCAAAATCACGCGCAGTCCGGCGCTGGAAATGTATTGCAGGTCGGCGGCGTCCAAAACCACCGGCAGATTCTCTTTGCCGGTAAGAAACGCGAGGATCTCGTTTTCCACATTGCCTGCGGTGTTGGAGTCGATTCTGCCGGAAAGCGAAACGACGACAGTACCGTCGGTGACGGTACCGTTAAATTCATTAA
>JAFSUT010000009.1 GCA_017445085.1 Clostridia bacterium
GGAGCACCCTCACCGAGCGATATTTTAGGGATTTTTGGCGATGACGGGCGCAGGAATATGCGGATATTGCAAGCACGACAGCGACGAAAAGAACAAAATACCGCCGATGAGGGCGTACGGGTTCATATCTCATCTTCCTACCCGAAGATCAGGCGGCGGGCGGCGGCGTTGTCGGGCATCATACAAAGAACGGCGACGTTACCGCGGCAAAAGACTTCTCCCCCGTCGGCAAAGCCGCGCTCCCCCGTCGTGCGCAAAGATCGCGCCACCGCCGCACGGCGCGCGGCAAGCAAACGGCGGGCGTCCTCCAGGTCTGCGGCGCGGCGCACTTCGATCAGGCAGACCTCGCAAAGCGGCGCGCGCAGTGTGGAATACACCGCCATGCCGGCGATCTTTGCGGGAAAGGGATCTGTGCGCGGCAGGAAAAGATAGTCACAGACAAAGGTCTCGTCCACTTCTCCCGCAAGATCGCCCCCGTAGGTGAAAATTTTGCCCGCAGGCAGGCTTTCATCCTGCGACAGGGGAAGCAATACCTCATAGAGCGAACGGCGCTCTGCGCAAGAAAAAAGGCAAAACAGCGCCAGCGCAAACAGCAAAAAACAAACGAAACAAAAAGTGAACAGGCGACGCATACAAACCCTCAAAATACGAAAAAATCTTTGTTTTTCCCCCGTCGCGAGGCGCCCTTTCGCCGCCCGCCGTGCGGTTTTTTTATTTTGCGGCGGTTTCTTCCTTTTCCTCCCGCCCGCCCCCGGTGGGGGCGGGCGCTTGTTCCTTTGCCCCGCGGCGGCAGTCGGTGATCTGCAATACGCAAACCGAGCGGTCGTCCTCGCTCATCGCGTGCGCCTCCGCGGCGCGGCGAATGGCGCGCGCGGCGCCGGATGCGTCAAAATTTCCCTCGGCAAGCAGTTTGCAAAGCCAAAGCGGCTCGTCGTACTCACCGACGATCCCGTCGCTCACCATAACGATCAGGTCGCCGTCCACGGCGGCAAAGGTGTTTTTTTCGGCGTCAACGTCCTCCAGGATCCCGATGGGAAAGGTGCGCGAGCGGATCTTGAAAATGCGGTCGCCGCGGCGGACAAACGAGGGGGCGGCGCCGCTTTTGAAAAAGCAAACTTTGCCGAGATGCCGGTCGATCTCAAGGAGATCTACCGTGGTAAAGCCCTCGTCGTTCTCGCTCCGCAAAAGGACCGACAAAAGTTCGATCGCGGTGCGCACACTGTTGCCGGCGGAGAGCATTTTTTCAAGAAAGAGCGCGGCGCGGCGGCTTTTTTCGGCGGCGAGATGCCCGCGCCCCATCCCGTCGCTGATGAGCGCGTAGGTATAGCCGCCTTTCCCCTCAAACATACGGACGCTGTCCCCGTTTTCCTCGCGGAGATCCCACGCCGCGCTGGTCATATCGCTTTCCACCGCAAAGCAGGGCAGACTTTTACAGCTCATCGTGATACCGCCGTCGACAAACGAAAAGGTCGGGGTCTCGACCGGCGCGTCCAGCGCGCGCTCGATGGCGGATCGTATATCTTCGACCTTGCAGTGCATCGCCGCAGATGAAAGGCGGCAGGCGTAGATCCGTTTTTCCCGCGCGCCGTATACGCCGAGCGCGTCGGCGGTAAATCCGATCTCGGCAAGCGCCTCCGCGCACGCACGGCGGGCGGTCGGATTCGGCGCATAGGCATTTTCATTTTCGGTGAGCGCGTGGCGGATCAGCGAGGACAGCGCCCCCGCGTACGCCGAAAAGCGCCCGTCGTTTTTGAGCCGCCGCTCCAGCAGTCCGGCGTAGGAAATTTCGATCTCCTCCAAAATTTCTGCGACGTGCGGGCAAAAGGCGGCAAACTCCTCCGGCAGATCCTCTGCTTTGACCTGCCCCGCGTCAGCAAGACGCGCGGCGAGTTTGTTTTGCGCGTCCACGGCGCGGCTCTCCGCCCGTCCAAAGCAGACTTTTGCGGCGGGACAGCGGCGGCAGAGGCGGTCAAAGGCGTCCTCACAAAGCGAGCGGGCGTCCAGCTGCTGCGGTCTTTGCGCCCGATCGGAGAGCGAAAAAAAGGTATTTGCCATCTGTTCGGCGGCGTCGGCAAGGGCAAGCAGATCGGCTTTTTCTTCTTCCGCCGCCGCAGAAAGGACCGCCGCGTCCGCGGCAGAGCGCGCCGCAGGCGGCGGGGAAAAGATCTTATCCTTTTGCAAACTCTTTTTCCGCACGAGATACGCCGCGACGGCGGCGCCCGCCATTACTTCGGGAAAGGCGGCGGCAAAGCCGCGCACCCCGCCGAGGAGAAAACCGACCGCGGCAAAGAGCAGACTGCCGCCGCAGACGGCGTAAAGGGTCGAGCGCGGATAGAGCCACGCGGCGCAAAACGCCGCCGCCGCAAGCGCCGCGGCATATGTCGGCGAAAGGGGGAGGAGCAACACCGCGCCAAACAGCGCCGCCACGGGCGGTTTTTGTTTGCTTGCCGCCGTAAACGCAATCGCGGCGGCAAGCGCATAGACAAACGAAAATCCAAACAGCGAAAACGGGGCGACCGCAAAGACGACGAGTGCAAAGAACACCGCCCTGCCGACCGCCCGCCGGCGTGCATTTTCACTTTGCCGCGCCGCGCAAAACAGATAGGTAAAGAGGGGCGAAAGTCCGATGTACAAAAAAAGTCCGAGGAGATCGCCGATCGCACCTCCGCCCAGCACCGTGCGCACCGCGCCCGCGGCAAAGCCGCCGCCGGCAGAAGCGGCAAGGCGCAGGGTCAGCGACTGCGAAACGAGCGCGCGTTTTTTCTCTTTGGAAAACAGTCCGCCGTCCGCCGTGGGCGCCCGCCCTCGGTCGTGCAGGAGGACAAACGCCACCCGCAAAATCAGCACGCCGCAAACACCGAGCGTGCCGGCAATATCGCGCATCGGCAGGGTGTAGAGCAGCCCGCCGAGGGCAAAATAGGGCAGATTTTCGCCCGCCGCCGCCGCAAGCGCCGTGCCGAGCGGCGCAACCGACAGAAACAGCCGCGTGCGGGCAAAGAGTAGCCCCACGGCGATATGCGGCAGTTTGGAAAACAGAAATCGCAAAAGTTTGACCGTTTCTTCATACGGCAAACTGCCGCGCGCCAGCTGCGCATACGTGGAAACCCGTTGTCCGAATCCTTCTTTTTTCATAATTTGACGTCCTTTCTTTGCATAGGAAGACGAGATATGGACCCGTGCGTGTTCGTATCTCATCTTCCTACCTTTGTTTTCCTATTGTACGCAAAGCGCACGCGGAAAAGTTGTCGGCTTTTCAGCGGTGATTTTCCACATTTTTTTGCCGTTTTTGCTCTGTTTTCAAAGAGAAATATCCGACCGCACGATTTCCGGAAAAAATCGGCGGCTCTTTTGTCGCCGCGTGCAAAAAAAACGCGCACGAATTTTTCGCCGCGGTAAAAGTTTTTTTGAAAATTTACGAAAACCCGTTGACAAAACCGGGATATGTTGCTATAATAATCACCGTCAATGCTGCTATGGCTCAGTTGGTAGAGCGCGTCCTTGGTAAGGACGAGGTCATCAGTTCGACTCTGATTAGCAGCTCCATAAAAAAGGTTGATGCCGTTGGCTTTTGCCAGCGGCATTAACTGCATTATGGATTTACGGCGGAAATTCTCTTCTTTTGTCTTTAATTCTGTTCTCCGGGAGGTGCGTTATGGAATCTTTTGCCGTGTTTGCCGACGGTACTGCAAATCTGCCCCGTCGTTTTCTCAGCGGGATCCGCCTGATCCCGATGGAATATACGATCGACGGAACGACACACCGTTATCTCGGTGATATCGAGCTGTTTAACGGAAAATCCTATTATGAGGATCTGCGGCAGGGCAAAATGGTCAAAACCAGCCTTGTCAACACGCAGGCGTTTATTTCGGCGTTTACCCCCGTGATCGAAGCCGGGATCGATCTGATCTACGTTTCCATGAGTTCCGCCATCAGCGGCACTTATCAGGCGGCGATGATCGCGGCAAAAAAATTGATGAGTCTTTATCCCGGCAGTTTTATCCACATCGTGGACTCCCGCGGGTGCGGTTTCGGCGGCGGACTTTTGGCGATCCGCGCGGCGGAACTCAGTCAGCGCGGCGTCGGCGTGCGTGAATCTTCCAAAATTCTGGACGCCGAAGTGCCGCACGTCTGCCAATACTTTACCGTCGATGATCTGAACTTCTTAAAGCGCACCGGGCGCGTGAGCGGTATGACCGCAAAGATCGCCACCATCCTCGGCATCAAACCGATCTTGTTCGGCACGGCGGACGGACATATCGTTGCCTGCGAAAAAGTGCGCGGACGGAAACACTCGATCGACGCCATCGTGCGTAAATACGCCGAAAAACGCGAAAATATCAACTATCAGCAAGTCTTTATCTCCCACGGCGACTGCCTGGAAGACGCGGAAGAACTCGCCGCCAAGGTGAAAAAAATCACACCAAACTATACCGTGACCATCTGCCAGCACGAGCCGGTCTCGGGCGCACACGTAGGCCCCGGGATGCTTGCGCTTTTCTTCCGCGGAAAAGAGAGATAAGAGTTGAGGCGTTGCCTCAACTCTGTCGAGTTGAGAGTTGCTAACGCAACTCTGTCGAGTTTGCGTTGCGTAGCAACGCAAACATCGCAGATTGTGCGCTGACAGAACTTTGATAGCGCAACGCAAACATCGCGGTAGAGAGATTGCGGCTTGCGCCGCAACTCGGCGAGTTTTGCTCCGCAAAACATCGCGCTTTGTGCAAAGCCATAACTTTGATACGCAACGCAAACATCGCATCCATGCCTTCCCCTTTGAGGTAGCGTAGCGGCGGCGCGGGAGTGAATGACCATCCGGTGGATGGTCAGAGCCGCGCCGTGACCGAGCCCGCAGGCGAGACAGGTGTCAAATGCGTAAGCATTTGACGGATGAGGTGGAGCAAAGCAAAAGTAAAAAACAAAGTAAAGTTGTTTGCGGAAAAAACACCTCATCAGTCGCTAACGCGACAGCTTCCCCTCGGGGGGGAAGCCTTTGTAACATCAAGCCTTTTCCCTCGGGAGGGGAAGGTGTCTGCGAACAATGTTCGCAGACGGATGAGGTGGTTCTGCACAAGCAAATTACAACTCCCGTTATTTTTTTTACAAAAAAATACAGCCACAGCAAAGTGAAATTTTTTTCTTTGCCACGGCTGTTTTTTATTTTTCTTTTTTCAAAAGTTTTTCGGTTTGTTAAAATTGAGAAAGAGATTTTTTATTTTTTCAAAGAAAAAGCCGCAACAAAGTGAAAAATTTTTACTCTGCCGCGGCTGTATTTTTATTTTTCTTTTTTCAAAAGTTTTTCGGTTCCTTTTTTCAAAAAGGAACAAAAAATCTTTCGCAAACTAAATTTTCTTTTTGCCGATCTTATCGACGATCCATACCGAGATCACGCCGAACAGGACGCCGATGAGGACGCCGGCAAGGACGTCGGTGGGATAATGGACGCCGACGTAGAGGCGGGAAAACGCGATGATCACCGACAGCACGAGCATCGGGATAGACAGTCGCTTATCTGCGCGCAAGAGCAGCACGGTGGTGACGGCAAAGGCGGCTGCGGCATGCCCGGACGGGAAAGAGGCGTCGCTTTGTTTTTCAATGATATTGACAAGTCCGGGGATGACGTCATACGGTCGCGCGCGGAAAATGAGGGGTTTGAGACAGAGATTGACGGCAAGAAGATGCAAAATCAGCGAGAGAGCACAGGCAAGTCCCGTTTTGCGCGTTTTCGGCAGACAGAGCAAGATCAGCGACACGAGGATAAAGAACCAGCCCTTGTTGCCGAGCATGGTCACAACTTTCAAAAACGGCGTCAAAACGTCGTTTCGCAGGTTGTTTTGAATCCAAAGCAGGATTTGAGCTTCCATAAAACCGCCTTTCTTTTTTTTGCAGAGTGCAAAAACATTCTTTTGTCGAATTATGCAAAGAGGATAGCACAACTTTCAAAAAAAAGCAAGTCCTTTGCAAAAAAACGCCTATATAATATATATATTATAATAATATATATAATTAGGCTTGCATTGAAAAAACAATTGTGATATAATAACGTTGTACAATTATATAGAAAGGAATTCTTTCTGATGAACTCTCTTGCAGAGCTGAATGAATTTTGGCAGCCCGTGTATCAGTCCATGAGTGAAGTGGTGGTCTCCTCCGCACTCAAACTTTGGTTTGGCAACGCACGGCTGATCTATATGGACAAATCCATCGCCCTGTTGTGCGTAGAAAACAACTACAAGCGCGACATTATCCGCGGGCGGTTTGTCGATCTCTTAAAAGAGCATTTTTACCGCTGTCTCGGCTTTGAGATCGAAGTAGACGTCGTTTGCGAGCCGGGGATCCGCACGGAAGAAGACGCGCAAAGAGTATACGAAAGCTATCTTGTCGAGCGTGCGGAAGCCGAGAAAAAAGAAAAAGAAGAAGAACTTGCCGATACCATCCGCGTGATCAAGCCCGAGGATGAGGACAAGGACACACCCACCAAAAAAGGCGAAAAAAAACGCGCCCTCTCCTACTACACCTTCGAAAACTTTATCACGGGCGACTCCAACAAGTTTGCCTATTCCGCGTGCTACGCGGTCGCCAACGGCGGCGACGTGGACTACAACCCGCTGTTTATCCAGGGCAAAAGCGGTCTCGGCAAGACGCATTTGATGTACGCCACGGTCAACCGTCTGTTTGCCCGCAAGCCAAATCTCAAAGTCATCTACATCCGCGGCGAAGAATTTGCAAATCAACTGATCGAGTCGATCAAAAACGGCAATACCGAAGAATTTCGCGAAAAGTACCGCACGGCGGACGTCCTTCTCATGGACGATATCCAGTTTATCGCGGGCAAATCCTCCACACAGGACGAATTTTTCAACACCTTTGACGCGCTTTATGAGGCGGAAAAACAGATCATCGTCACCTGCGACCGCCCGATCCACGAGATGAATCGCCTGGAAGAACGCATCCGCGGACGCCTCGAATGGGGACTCGTCGCCGATATCACCGCGCCCGATACCGAACTGCGGCAGGCGATCATCCGCAAAAAGGCCGAAGAAGTCAACCTCATCTTGCCGAAAGACGTGATCGAATACTCGGCAAAGCGACTGGTCGGCAACGTGCGTATGATCGAGGGATGCGTCAAAAAAATGTCGGCGCTCCATTTTCTCTCTGGCAGAAAGGTCAATATAGATCTCGCCAAAGAAGCCGTCGCCGGTTTCGTCAAGGAAAAGGACCCAAAGAGCGACAAGATCGAAAAGATCATGATGACCGTTTGCGACCGCTACAATATCTCAAAAGAAACCATCCTCGGCAAAAAGCGAAAAGCCGAGATCGTGCTGGCACGGCACGTAGCCATGTATCTGCTTTACAGCATCGAATCCATCAAAATGACCTTTGAAGAGATCGCCGCCATCTTTTCCTGCGACCACTCCTCTGTGATGTCGGCGCGGGACAAGATCGAGCGCAAGATCGGCGAAAGTCCCGAGTTTGCCGCCGATATCCGCGCCATGCGCAAAGAGATCGGCGAGTGAGTTTTCCGCAATATCCACATAGAAAAGACTGTGGAAAAAATGCGGAAAACGAATAACTTTTACTTTTCCGCAAGCAAGTCACAAACAAAAATATCCTCTGTTTCCTGATTTTGCTTTTCCTGCCGCACTTTTCCGCAAAATCCACGCCCCCTACTACTATTACTGCTATAAAAATATTATTCATACATAAACGGAGAGCGACGATGAAAATCAAATTTGACAAAAACAAAATGCTGGAAAAACTCACACGCGCCATGAGCGCGGTGTCCAAGCGCAATACCCATCCGTTTACCGAAGGCGTCCTGCTTGAAACCGTACCGGAGGGACTCCGCATTTCCTCTTATGATATGGAAAAAAGCGTGCGCGCCATTGTCGAAGCCGAAGTTTTGATCGAGGGCGGATGCGTCATCAACGCGCAAAGACTCTTAAACATTATCCGCGTGATGCCCGAAAACGAGATCACCCTTTCGGTCAGTGAAGAAATGCTCGCATCCATCCGCAGCGGGCGCTCCTCGTTTTCACTGCACGCGCTGGCGGCAAAGGATTTTCCCGCTATGCCGAGCATCGCTACCAAAGAGTCGTTTACCATGTCGCAGGGCGTGCTGAAAAAAATGCTGAGTGCCACCATCCATTCGATTGCAAAACTCGATCAGCGCCCCGTACTTTGCGGCGCGTATTTCAAACTTGCCGCCGACTCGATCAAGATCGTGACCTGTGACAGTTACACCCTCTCTTACTGCAATCTCAAAACGCCGATCCTCACCATGATCGACAGTCTCGAGCGCACTTCCTTTATCGTGCCCGGGCGCACGGTGGAGGAACTGCTCAAAATGCTCTCCGACGACGAAGACAGTTTTCTCACGATCATGGTCACGCAAAAGAATATCATCTTCAATATGGAAAACCTCGTGTTCTCCTCCCGTCTTGTCGAGGGCGAATATATCGACTACGATCGCCTGATCCCGAAAGAACAGCCGATCGAACTTTTGATGAGATCCGAAGATTTTCACGCGGCACTCACCCGTGCGGCGCTGATCTCCGAGGAGAGGATCGCCGGCACGACCAAAAATTTTGTCAAACTCACGCTGAAGGAAGATCAGATGCTGATCACCTCCAAGTCCGCTACGGGAGACGTGGAGGAGATCATCGAACTTGCCGCCCACAAGGGCGGAGATCTCGTCATCGGCTTTAACTGTCTGTATCTGATGGATACGATGAACGTCGTCGACAGCGACGAGATCAAAATGACGCTCAGCACGCCGACAAACAGCGTGACCATCGAGCCGCAGGGCGACGGCGAAGGCGCCGAATACATTTATATGGTGCTCCCGCTGAAAATGAAGGAAGGCAACTGATCTTTTTTCCGAAAGTTATGATTTTAAGACAAATCGAACTTGAAAATTTTCGCAACGTCAAACACGCTTGTCTTGATTTTGCGGACGGAGTAAATCTGCTCTACGGTAAAAACGCCGAGGGAAAGACCAACGTTTTGGAAGCCATCTATTTTTTCACCCGCGGAAAATCCTTTCGCGGCGGCAAAGACAGTGAGATCGTCCGATTTGGACAGGACGGCTGCCGGATCAGGATCACCTACGAAAAAGCGGGGAATCTTGAAACGCTGGAATATACCTACTACGACGGTGCAAGACAGCGAAAGAAAAACGACGTCAAAATTTCGGTCAGCGAAATGATCGGCTCGTTTCCGTCGGTGCTGTTTTGCCCCGACCATCTTTCTATCATCAAAAGTTCGCCGTCGGTACGGCGCGAATTTCTCAATATGGCGATCTCCGGACTGTACCACGAGTATTTGCTCCTCCTCGGGCAGCATAAAAAGATCAGCGAGCAAAAAAATGCGCTCCTGCGCACGGAGGGAGAGATCGATCGTGCGCTCCTTGCTTCCTATAACGAAAAACTTGCCGAAGTTTCGGCAAAGATCTGTATCTACCGCCGCGAGTATATCGCAAAACTCTGCGCGAGCGTCAAAAAAACGATGTTTGAGATCAGCGGCGGCAAAGAAAATATTGATTTATCTTACGTTTGCGATATTCCTGCCGAAATTTCCCGACTTTTTGATATAACATCCTATTATAAGAATTTGTTTATCGAATACGAGCGGCGGGAGATCGGCGCGGGAATGTGCCTTTGCGGTGTTGCACGCGACGATATGAAGTTTCTCATCGACGGGCGCGACGCACGCGTTTTTGCTTCCCAGGGGCAGCAACGCTCACTGGCGCTGGCGCTCAAGATCGGAGAGGGACAGCTCATCGCAGATCTCGTCGGCGAGTCGCCCGTCTATCTGTTTGACGACGTCCTCGGCGAACTTGACGAGGATCGAAAACAGTACGTCCTGACGCGCACGGCGGATAAACAACGTATCGTCACCGCTTGCGAAAAGGACGATTACAGCGATCTTTCCGGCGTCCGCCTCTATCACGTCGAGGGCGGGGAGTATAGGTTAGTGTAGGAAAGTTTTTCAGGGGGAATTTTAAGGAAATTCCCCCTAAAACCCCCAAACCTTTTTGAAAAAAAAGGTATGGATAAATCAAAGCCGTTGCAAAGAAAAAAACACAAAGTTTTGTAAACAATGTGAGTTTTGCACCGGCAAAGTTATCATCAGCACACAAATCGCGATGTTTCATTTGCCACCTTCCCCCCAGGGGGAAGGCTTGGCGTTGCAAAGAAAAAGATTTCATCTTTGAAATGGCTGTGCACAACAATACCCCTTTTTCAAAAAGTTTTTCGGTTCCTTTTTTCAAAAAGGAACAAAAAACTCTAAACTCACAAACTATCACCGAGGTCAACGATGTATTTACACACAGGGAACAACAAAATCATTCGGGAAAAAGACATCATCGGCATTTTCGATATGGACAATGCGACGATGCGTCCCGACACGCGCGATTTTCTGCGCCGCCGGCAGGAAGAAAACGAGCTGGAGATCTCGCGGCAGGAAATTCCAAAGTCTTTTATACTGTATCAAAAAAATAAAAGAGATAGATCCGCGGTCTGCATATCGCAGCTTTCAACGTTTGCACTTTGCAACCGCATCCGCAAAAACACGGTTTGATCCGCAGATCGCACCGTGCAGAAAGGAATGGGCAAAACATGGCAGAAGAACTGAACACAAATTACGAAGACAGTCAGATCCAGGTGCTGGAGGGGCTGGAAGCCGTCCGTAAGCGCCCCGGGATGTACATCGGTACAACGTCCGAAAAGGGACTGCATCATCTTGTCTACGAAATTGTGGATAACTCGATCGACGAGGCGCTGGCAGGCGCCTGCGACAAAATATTAGTCGAGATCCACACGGACGGCAGCGTATCGGTCACCGACAACGGGCGCGGCATCCCATCGGGCATCCATCCCGAAAAGGGCATCCCCACGCTGGAAGTGGTGTATACCAAACTGCATGCCGGCGGCAAATTCGGCGGCGGCGGATACAAGATCGCCGGCGGTCTGCACGGCGTGGGCGCATCGGTGGTCAACGCCCTGTCCGAGTGGGTGGAGATCGAAAACTTTCACGGCGGCAAACGCTGCACCGAGCGGTTTGAACGCGGCAAAGTCGCACGTCCCTTTTTTGAAGAAGAAGATCCGGAAAACCGACACGGCGTTTACGTCCGCTTCAAGCCGGACCCCGAGATCTTTACCGAGACGACCGTCTTTTCTTACGATATCATCTTAAAGCGGATGCGCGAGCAGGCGTTTCTCAATGCGGGCGTCCGCATCATCCTGCGCGACCTGCGCACCGACCCCGTCCGTGAGGACGACCTCTGCTATGCGGGCGGCATCTGCTCCTACGTCGAATACATCAACGAGAGCCACGCGCTGACCCCCGTCCATCCGCAAGTCATCTACATCAGCGGCAGTAAAAACGATATTCTGGCGGAAGTGGCGATGCAGTACAACGACAGTTACAACGAAAACATCGTGTCATTTGCCAACAATATGTCCACCATCGACGGCGGTACGCACGTCGAGGGCTTCCGCTCCGCGATGCTCCGCAGCATCAATAAATACGCAAAGAAACTCAATATGCAAAAGGCGTCCGATCCGGCGCTTTCGCAAAAGGACGTCACCGAGGGACTTTGCGCCATCATCAGCGTCAAACTCACCGACGCGCAGTTTGAAAGCCAAACCAAAGCAAAACTCGGCAACTCCGAGGTGCGCACGCTGGTCAGCGGCATCGTGTCCGAAAAGTTTGAGGAATTTCTTGAGGAACATCCGACCGAGGCGCGGATGATCATTGACAAGATCCTGTCCGCCGCCGTTGCCCGCGAGGCGGCGCGCAAAGCGCGCGAGAGCGCACGCAAAAAGTCGGGGCTGGAACACTCCACCCTCCCCGGCAAACTTGCCGACTGTCAAAGCAAGGATGCGAGCCTGACCGAACTTTATCTCGTCGAGGGAGACTCGGCAGGCGGCTCCGCCAAGGACGGCAGAGACAGCCGTTTTCAGGCGATATTGCCTCTGCGCGGCAAGGTGCTCAACGTTGAAAAGTCGCGCGTAGACAAGGTCTACGGCAACCAGTCGCTCACGCCGATCATCCAGGCGCTCGGCTGCGGGATCGGCGACAGTTTCGATCCCGAAAAACTCCGTTACGGCAAGATCATCATCATGGCGGATGCCGACGTGGACGGCTCGCATATCCAGATCCTGCTGCTCACCTTTTTCTACCGTCATATGCGCAAACTCATCGAGGACGGACATATTTATCTCGCCATGCCCCCGCTCTACCGCGTCACCGACGGCGGCAAGCGCCAGCGCTACGCCTTTTCGGACGCCGAGCGTGACGCCATCATCGCGGAGTTCGGCGGCGGCAGCCGCATCAAAGCCGACCGCTATAAAGGTCTCGGTGAAATGAACCCCGATCAGCTTTTTGAAACGACGATGGATCCGCAGACCCGTACCATCAAGCAGGTCAACTGCGACGACGCGCTTGCCTGCGATCAGATCTTTTCGATCTGTATGGGCGACAAGGTCGAGCCCCGCCGCGCGTTTATCGAAGAAAACGCCCGCTTTGCGGAAAATCTCGATATTTGAGTATTAGGAGAGATTTTTAGGGGGAATTTTAAGGAAATTCCCCCTAAAACCCCTAAACCTTTTTGAAAAAGATAAAGGTATACAGCATAGACAGAGCAAAGCAAAAACTTTTCCGCTTTGCAATGTCAACGAACAACAATACTTTTAGTCCAAAAGTTTTTAGGTTCCTTTTTTCAAAAAGGAACAAATCGTTCTCCATCATCATTCTCCATAAAAGGAAAAACATATGAAAAAGAAACACGTGATTCTCAGCGAGTCCATCGAATTTCCAAATCAAAAAATTATCGACGTCGATATGGAAAAGCAGGTACGGCAGGGCTTTATCGAGTATTCGATGAGCGTGATCACCAGCCGCGCCCTGCCCGACGTGCGCGACGGGATGAAGCCGGGGCAGCGCCGCATCCTCTACGCGATGTATGAGGACAACCTCACGCACGACAAGCCGTTCCGCAAATCGGCAACGACGGTCGGTAACGTGCTGGGTCGTTATCATCCGCACGGTGACGCGGCGGTCTACGGCACGATGGTGCGCATGGCGCAGGACTTTTCCTACCGCTACACGCTGGTGGACGGGCAAGGCAACTTCGGCAACGTGGACGGCGACGGCGCGGCGGCATACCGTTATACCGAAGCGCGCCTCTCCAAGATCGCAGCCGAACTGATGCGCGACATCGAAAAAGACGTTGTGGATATGGTCCCCAACTTTGACAACACGCGCAAAGAGCCGACGGTCCTCCCCTCGCGCTTTCCCAACCTTTTAGTCAACGGCGCGGTCGGCATTGCGGTCGGTATGGCGACCAATATCCCCACGCACAACCTCGGTGAGGTCATCGACGGTACGATCGCCCTGATGGACGATCCCGACATCACGGTGGACGGGCTGATGGAACACATCAAGGGTCCGGATTTTCCGACCTACGCCACCATCTACGGCACCCGCGGCATCCGGGACGCTTACGCCACCGGGCGCGGCAGGATCGCCGTGCGCGCCAAAGCGGAGATCGAGGACGAGCATCATCGCATCGTCTTTACCGAGATCCCCTATATGGTCAACAAGTCGATGCTTGTTTCGTCGATCGCGGATCTGGTAAGTAGCAAGCGCATCGACGGCATCACCGATATCCGCGACGAGAGCGGCCAGGCGGGGATGCGCATCGTTGTGGAATACCGGCGCGACGCCAACGCCGAAGTGATCTTAAATCAACTTTACAAATACACCCAGCTCCAGGACACTTTTGCGGTCAATATGCTGGCGCTGGATCACGGCGTACCGAAAATCTTTACCTTAAAACAGATCCTTGAAAACTACGTCGCTTTCCAGGAGGACATCATCACCCGCCGCACGCGCTTTGATCTGGATAAAGCGCTCGCCGAGGAACACATCTACGAGGGCTACAAGATGGCGCTCGACCACATCGACGAGATCATCGACCTCATCAAAAAGAGCGCATCTGTCGCCGACGCGCGCGAAAACCTGATGGCGCGCTTCGGCTTTTCCGAAAAGCAGGCGCAGGCGATCGTCGATATGACGCTCGGCAAACTGTCGGGACTCGAGCGGCAAAAGATCGAGGAAAGACTGCTCGCCCTGCGCGCCCGCGTGGAGGAACTCACCGGTATTCTCGCCGACGAGCGCAAGATCCGCGCCATCGTCCGCGACGAACTGATCGAACTCAAAGAAAAATACGGCGACGAGCGCCGCACAGAGATCGTGGAGGCGACCGACGATATCGACCTTGAGGATCTCATCGAGCGGCACGCCTGCGTGCTCACGCTCACGCACGCCGGCTACATCAAGCGCCTGCCCGCCGACACCTACACGGCACAGCACCGCGGCGGCAAGGGCGTCATCGGTATGACCACCAAGGAAGAAGACTTTATCGAAAAGGTGCTGGTGGCAAACAGCCATTCGTACATTTTGTTCTTCACCTCGGCGGGGCGCGTGCATATGCGCAAGGCATATCAGATCCCCGAGGGGTCGCGTACCGCCAAGGGGTCCAACGTTGTCAATCTCTTTGAACTTGCCGGCGGCGAGCGCGTCACCGCGATGATCGAGGTCACCGCTTTCGGCGACGAGGATTATCTCACGATGGTGACAAAGCGCGGGATCATCAAGCGCACGCTCTTGTCCGAATACGCATATCAGCGCAAAAACGGCAAGATCGCCCTGTCGCTGGACGAGGGGGACGAATTGCTCTTTGTCAAGCACACCACCGGCAGTGAGGAGATCGTCATCGCCACGCATGACGGCAACGCCGTCCGCTTTGCCGAGGACGAGGCGAGAGCCATGGGGCGCACCGCCCGCGGCGTGCGCGGTATTCGCGTTGCCGACGACGATGAAGTCTGCGGCGTTGCCGTCGTCGAGCCGGACAAACAACTTGTCACCATCACCGAAAACGGCTACGGCAAGCGCTCTTCCTTTGACGAGTTCCGCCTGATGAAAAATCGCGGCGGCCATGGCGTTGCGGCACACAAAATCAACGAAAAAACCGGACGCCTTGCGTCGATCGCCACGGTTTCGGACGAGGACGACCTCATGCTCATCACGGACGAGGGCGTGATCATCCGCACGCCGGTCTCGGATATCCCCATCTACTCGCGCACCGCGGGCGGCGTTATCGTCATGCGGATGAACGAGGGGGCAAAAATCGTCGGCTTTACCAAAGTGGCGTCGGTCAGCGCGGAGGAAGCCGCCGCGGCAGAAGAGAAAGCCGCCGCCGAAAACGACGCGTTGATCCCGCCGATCTTTACGGGCGAGGGTGGAGAAGAAGATGAAATTTAAGACAAATCTTTGCGGATGTTTGCTCCTCTGCCTTTGTCTTGCGCTTCTCCTGTCTGCCTGCGGCGAACAAAAACTCACGTCTGCGACCGCAAAAGAGATCCTGCCGCCGCTGGTCGAGGCGTCCGTACCGCTCAATGAGATCTACTTCGGCAACGGGTTTCTGCCGCTGGCAAGACCTGACGGCGACGCGCCGGACGGCTACTACTACGTAGATACGACTTCGCTCGGCTTTGCAAGTATCAGCGAGATCATGGAGGCAACGCGCGCGGTATTCACCGAGGAATACGCCGCGCTCCTGTTTGCCGCCGCGTTTGACGGGGTGGCTGTGGGTGAGACGGTCCTGCCGCCGCGGTATATCGAGGGCGAGCTTGGGCTTTGTCAGCGTATCGGCGCCGCGCCCTACGTCCTCCCCACGCGCGTTTACGATTTTGACACGCTGACCGTCGTGCGGCAAAAGGGCGACCGCACAACGCTGACGGTGGACACCGTTGCGGACGGCAAACTCACAAATATCGAACTTTTGCTCACGCGCCGCGCGGACAGCACGGCGGACGGCGGGTATATTTACCGCCTGGACAGCCCGACATATTGACCTCTGATTTTTTGAAAGGAACGGTAAACAGAATGGCTAAACCATCGACCAAAAAAACAAAAACCGAGGAGTCCGACGCACCGGCAGACAAACAAAAAGCGCTTGCCACGGCGCTTTCGCAAATTGAAAAAGGCTACGGCAAGGGCGCGATCATGAAACTCGGCGAGGGTGTGGATATTGATATCGACGCCATTTCGACCGGCTCGATCGGGCTGGACCTGGCGCTCGGCGTCGGCGGCGTGCCGCGCGGACGGATCGTTGAGGTCTACGGACCCGAGTCCTCCGGTAAAACCACGGTCGCTTTGCATATGATCGCCGAGGCGCAAAAGGCGGGCGGTCAGGCGGCGTTTATCGACGCCGAACACGCGCTTGACCCGCGCTACGCCAAAAAACTCGGCGTCAATATCAACGAACTGCTTGTTTCTCAACCCGACTGCGGCGAGGACGCGCTTTCGATCGCCGAGGCGCTTGCCCGCTCGGGCGCGATCGACATCATCGTCATCGACTCGGTGGCGGCGCTTGTCCCGCGGCAGGAGATCGACGGCGATATGGGCGCTTCTCACGTAGGTCTGCAAGCACGTCTGATGTCGCAGGCGATGCGCAAACTCTCGGGCATCATCTCCAAAAACAACTGCGTCGTCGTCTTTATCAACCAGCTGCGCGATAAGGTCGGCGTGATCTACGGCTCTCCCGAGGTCACCTCGGGCGGTAACGCGCTCAAATACTACGCTTCCGTGCGCATCGACGTGCGCAAAAAAGAAGCGCTCAAACTGCCCGGCGGCGAGATCTACGGCAACCACGTCAAGGTCAAGGTCGTCAAAAATAAGGTTTCCTCCCCGTTCCGCTCGGCGGAGTTTGACATTTTGTTCGGCAAGGGCATTTCTAAAGCGAGCGAACTGATCGAACTCGGCGAAAAACTTGACATCATCAAAAAGAGCGGCTCGTGGTTCTCCTACGGCGAGGATCGCATCGGGCAGGGCAAGGACAACGCGCGCAAATTTTTGGAGGATCACCCCGAAATCGCGGACGAGATCGAGAAAAAGGTGCGCGAAGCCGCCAATCCCGAACTCCTGGAAGAAGACATTGAGGACAGTTTTGAACTCGATGAGGATTTCGACGTCCGCGAGTTTGACGTCGAAGAATGAAGACAGAACTTTGCCGCCTTGCCGCCGCGGACGGCGGAGAGGGCGTAACGCTCACGCTGCTTGTTGACGGGGAAAAAGAGAAATTCACGATTTCCGCCGACGATTATATCGAACTTTCGCTGACGCGCGGGGAGATCGAAGAGGCGACGGCGGACGAACTCCGCGCCCGCGCCGCCGCGTATGCCGCGCGCCGCGCCGCCCTGCGGCTGATCGCCGCCGGCAGATGCTCACAAAAAAAGCTCGCGGAGAAACTGCGCCTGCGGCACTTTTCGCCAGAGGACGCCGCCGCAGCCGCCGCCTTTGTCGCGGCGCACGGCTACATTGACGAGCGGGGGCAGGTGGAAAACTACGTGGAGACCCTGTTTTTTTGCAAAGGGTACGGTCCGCGCAAGATCCGCCCGATGCTCCTGCAAAAGGGCTACGCCGCCGAGGATATCGACCGCGCGATCGCGGAAAAGATCACGGCGCAGGAGCTCGGCGCGGCAAAAGCCGCCTTTCTCCAAAAAAAATTCGGCAAGGAAAAGCCGCAAACTTATGAGGAAGCCGCCGCGTTCCGCGCCGCACTGTACAGAACCGGGTTTTACTAAGTTGCGGCAAGCCGCAACTTGGCGAGTTTGCGTTGCGTAGCAACGCAAACATCGCGGTTGCTACGCAACGCAAACATCGTGATTCCTACATAACTCTGTGGGTTTCCACCTCATCCGTCTGCTCACGATGTTCGCAGCCACCTTCCCCTCGAAGGGGAAGGCTTATAGAGAAGACGGTGCAATCAAGCCTTCCCCTTCGAGGGGAAGGTGGGCGGCGTAGCCGCTCGGATGAGGTGGCGCGAAGGTAAAAAGTTTTTCTCCTTGCAGCGTTTGCGCACAGTCCACACGCATAAAGTTCTGTCTGCTGTGCTATGTTTTGCGACAGCAAAACTCTTGCCACCCTTATTTTAGGGGAGGTGTCAAATGCGAAGCATTTGACGGTGGGGTAAAAAAGCAAAAAAATTTCGCTTTGTAATGTCTGCGCACGTTAA
>JAFSUT010000010.1 GCA_017445085.1 Clostridia bacterium
CAAGCGGCGGGCGTGCAGGCGGTGGTGATGGAAGTGTCCTCTCAGGCGCTCTATCTCGACCGCGTGTACGGCATCGCTTTTTACGCGGTGGCGTTTACCAACCTGTCCCCCGATCATATCGGCAAGACCGAGCATCCGACCTTTGAACATTACCGCGACGCAAAGAAAAAACTCTTTGCCGCGGGCGGCGCAACTTACGGCGTGGGCAATTTTGACGATCCCGCAACGGAGTATATGTTTGACCGCTTTGACGGACTGTATAATTCGTTTGGCACTTGCGGCGGCGATTTTTATGCCGAGGATATCCGGCAAATGATGGAGGAGGGCGCTTTCGGCGTGCGCTTTACCCTGCACGCCATGGGCAAGACCTATCCCGTCACCCTGCCGATGCCCGGTAAATTCAACGTCAGCAACGCCCTTTGCGCCATTGCACTTGCCGTGCGGCTGGGCGTATCGCTTTCGTGTGCGGTGCGCGCCGTCGCGCATGCAAAAGCGCCCGGGCGGTTTGAACTTGTCAAAACGCAGTTGCCCGCGGTTTTTATTATCGATTACGCACACAATTTTGCAAGTCTTGAAAGCGTGCTGACGACCCTCCGCGCGTATCATCCGAAAAAGCTGTGGTGCGTCTGCGGCTCGGTCGGCGGGCGCACGCAAAGCCGCCGCCCCGAGATCGGACGCGCTCTCAGCCTTTACTGCGACCATGCCGTGCTGACGGCGGACAATCCCGACTATGAAGATCCGGAGCGCATTTGCAAAGAGATCTTTGCCGGCTTTGTGCGGGAGATCCCGTGCGACATCATCCCCGACCGTGCAGAGGCGATCCGCTTTGCGGCGGAGAGGGCGGGAGAGGGCGACATCGTACTGCTTGCCGGAAAAGGGCATGAGCAGTATCAGCTCATCTGCGGCGGGCGGCGCCCGTTTTCCGAGCGCGTCTGCCTTGAAAAGTATGCCGCCGAAGTTGCCGCGCTCGGCATCAAATAGTTTGACATAAATATAATGTTGAAAAAATAAAACCGGTTGCCGTAAGGCAACCGGTTTTATGATGTTTTGAAAATAAAAATAAGGGGATAGGAAAAAAGATGCAGAAGCGCCGAATTTGCTCCGAAGACATATTCAAATATGTCGAGAGGGCAAATTCGACGGTAGAAAAAACGGATATAAAGAAACCTTGCGCCAAGCGCAAGGTTTCAACCGCTCGTGTCTAAAAAATGCAAGCCAACCGTTTTGTCCGAAAATACAATTCCGTTTTTTCGGTCGGCGCTTTTTTACATCCCCGCTTATTGTTCGTCGGATACTTTTTTGTCCGCCGCCTTGACGTCTACGCTGCGAATGGCGCTTTTGAGAAAACGGATCTTTGTCCCCGCCTTGCTGGTCTCAATGGTGACGGTTTCGTCCTTGATGGAAACGATCTCGCCGATGACGCCGCCGATGGTGGTGATCTCATCGCCGACTTGTAGTGAATCGCGCATATCCTGCGCCTCTTTTTCCTGCTTTTTCTGCGGACGGATCATTACAAAGTAAAGAAGCACGAGCATCAGCACAAGCATCAGCGGCGTGCCGAACTGCGAGAGAAACGCCGCCGCGCCGGTGACTTCCGCCGTCTCCGCGGACTCTGCGGCGGTCAAAAAGAATTGAAACATCGGATATTCCTCCTCAAAGTGGATTTGCCAATATTATACTATGTTTTCGCTTTTAATGCAAGGCATTTTTGCAAGAATATCCAAAAATCATTTTTTCTGTAATTTTTCGCTAAAAGGGGTTTACAAACGACAAAACGTATGCTATACTAAGTAGCGTAAAAAATCTTTAAGACGGTACAGAGATGCCGGCAAGATTTGTCATAGCCGCGTTTTTTACGGGGTGTTTTATGTCTATGTCTTGCCGACGGCTGTCGGCAAGTTTTTTTATGCCGTTTTACCGCCGAAAGATACAATGGAGGAAAGTGTATGAAACTGATTTACAATGTCAAGGACAAGCCGAAGTTCGGTCAACTCATCGTCTTCGCGTTCCAGCAGCTGCTCGCGATCCTGGCGGCGACCATCGCCGTGCCGGCGATCATCGGCAATGGGATGTCGCAGGCGGCGGCTCTGTTCGGCGCCGGTATCGGTACGCTCGTTTACCTGCTCTTTACCAAGTTTAAGAGCCCTGTGTTCCTCGGCTCCTCGTTTGCTTTCATCGGTTCGATGTTTGCGGCGTTTGCCGGCGCGACTTCGGCACAACTCGGTTTTCTCGGTATGATCCTCGGCGCGGCTTTCGCCGGTCTCGTCTACGTCGTCATCGCCCTCATCGTTAAGGTCGCAGGCGTCAAATGGATCGATAAACTGATGCCCGCGGTCGTTATCGGACCCACGGTTTCGATCATCGGTCTGTCGCTCGCCGGCAACGCCGTCGGTGATTTCACCGGCGCAAACGCAGGCGTCAACACCTACGTTGCCGTCATCTGCGGTCTCGTCACCCTCTTTACCGTCATCCTCTGCTCGGTTTACGGTAAAAAGACTTTGAAGCTCATTCCGTTTATCATCGGTATCGCTGCAGGCTATATCGTTGCGCTCTGCTTTACGCTCATCGGCAGATCCACCGGCAACGAGGCACTGATGGTCATCAATCTCAGCGCGTTTGAAAATATGAAGCTCTTTTCAGTACCGCAGTTCACCTTTGTGGAAGCCCTCAAGGGCGTGAAAGAATTGACCCCCTCGTATATCGCAACGATCGCGGCTGCCTATGTTCCGGTTGCGTTTGTCGTCTTTGCCGAACACATCGCCGACCACAAAAACCTCTCTTCGGTCATCGGCACCGAACTGCTTGAAGAGCCGGGGCTCCACAGAACGCTCCTCGGCGACGGCGTCGGCTCGATCTGCGGCGCATTCTTCGGCGGCTGCCCCAACACCACCTACGGTGAGTCGGTCGGCTGCGTCGCCATCACCGGCAACGCCTCGGTCGTCACCATCCTCGCAACGGCGATCCTTGCGATCCTTGCTTCCTTCTTCAGCCCGTTTGTCGTCCTGCTTTCGACCATCCCGGGCTGCGTTATGGGCGGCGTTTGTATCACCCTGTACGGTTTCATCGCTGTCAGCGGTTTGAAGATGATCCAAAAGGTCGACCTCGGCGAAAACAAAAACCTCTTCGTCGTTGCTGTCATCCTCATCGCGGGGATCGGCGGTCTCTCGATCTCGTTTGGCAACGTCACCATCACCTCCGTGGCTTGTGCGCTGATCCTCGGCATCATCACAAACCTCCTCGTTTCCGGCAAAAAAGCACAGTAAATCAAAATTTGAATCAAATGGGCGGGAAAGAAACGCTGTTTCTTTCCCGCCCGTTTTTTCGTCCCCCGAAAACGGGGGTAAAAACCGCATCCGGACTTTTTTAGCATCCCTTTTTGTTTTTTTCTTGTATTTTTTATCGAAATATGGTATACTGTTCTCGCTTGATTTGGCATTTTGACGAAAGGAGGGCACGCATATCGAAAATTTTACCGGACATCCGGCACAAAAACGACCGGCAGAAGCGTCCCCGGCGCAAAAGCGCCCGACGCCGCCGCCGTTGGCAAAAACCAACGCCGCGCGCCCGCCGTACCGCCCGCCGCGGGCAGGAACGGCGCAGACGTCGGCGTCAAATCATAGGCCGGCGCCGCGGCAGGGAAAAGTTTCTCTCCTTTCGGTACTGACGGTCGTCCTTTGTATTTCGCTTGCCGTTTTGCTTGTCATCCTGGCGACGATCAGATATAACAATAAACGTTCCGACAGCCGGCTGCACGAGCAGCAGATGAAAAATGAAGAACTCCTGGCGGCGCTGGCACGCGCGTCGTCCTCGGAAACGCTGTCCGACATTACGGAGCCGCAGATCGCTTACGCCGCGTACACCGATAAAACACGGACGATTTCGGACTGCGCCAGCGAATACGCCATTTTGATCGACGTGGACGAACAGACGGTAGTGGCGGAGAAAAACGGCGAGGATCGTATCTATCCCGCCTCCATGACCAAAATAATGACGCTGATCGTTGCCGTCGAGCATATCACCGATTTCAATGAACGGTACACGATGGATTTTGATATCGTCAACGACGCGTATCTTGCGGGCGCGAGCATTGCAGGGTTTTCCACGGGGGAAAAAGTCCCGCTGATCGACCTGTTGTACGGCGCGGCGCTGCCCTCGGGGGCGGACGCCACGGCGGCGCTGGCACGCTATGTTGCCGGCAGTGAGGAAGAGTTTGCAAAACTTATGAACGAGAAAGCGCGGAGCATGGGACTTCGCTCCACGCATTTTGAAAACGCGAGCGGACTGCACGACAAAAATCATTATTCAACGCCGCACGAAATGGCGCTGATCCTTGAATATGCGATGCAGTCGCCGAAAATTGCGGAGATCTTGTCCACCTACACCTATACGACAACGCCGACCGACGAACATCCCGAGGGGATCTTTTTGGTCAGCACCATGTTTAAGAAGATGCGTGGCGATGAGTCGGGCGTGGCGGAAGTCATCGCGGGCAAAACCGGCTATACAGTCGAGGCGCACAACTGCCTGGCATCCATGGCACAGACGCCGGAGGGACACCGCTACGTGCTGGTGACCGCTTCTGCGATCGGAGAATACGCGCCGATCTTTGATGCGATCGACATTTACAAGACCTATATTCCTCTGGCGGAAAAGTATAAATAATGTTTTTTTAGGGGCGGACTGCAAATCTCTTTGCAGTCCGCTTTATCCGTACGGTATAAATTCCGGTCGAATTTTCAGGCGGAATTTGATATTGAAAATCCACTTTCGAATTTCTAAAATAAAATCGCGGCGCCGTGTAAAAAATTCTACGGCGGTGATTTTTTTCGGATTTGTCGGCAAGTTTGCACAATTTCAGCGGCGGATTTTCTACATCCGCCACATTGAAAACCGACGGTGAATTGTGTTATAATTATACTGTAATATTATATAAAAATAGAAAACTGCACTTTTATATTTGCGGAGGACTTGATATGAGATCGAAAAAACTGTGTGCCCTCGCTCTTTTTCTCGCGGCGATGCTGCTTTCTTTCCCGGTGTTTGGGGAGGAGGACGCCGACGCGCCCGCAGCGGCGCCGGAATCGTCTTTCGACGGGGTGACGATCGTCGCTACCGACCGCCTCTACGACAGTTTCGCCGATGCGGAAGAGATTTGTGACGGGCTTTGCCTCGGCTGGTTTGCCACCGAGCGCACGGCAAAGGCGCTGGATACGGTCAACGCGCTTTCCGCGCCGCGCACGGTGATGTACGGCGCGTTTTACGTGGGGGATGTTTTGGAACTCCTCGGCGCGCAGATGCGGACAAGCGCGCCTGCCGGCGTGCGTTTCGTTTCCTCGATCGACACGGCGTTTGTCCGTGCGGTGGAAGCCGTAAGTGCCAAAAACCGTCTCGGTAAAGGCGGCAGTTTCGTACCTGCCAACGAATATCGGAGTGACTACGGGTTCGGCACGGCGCTGGCGCTTTCCGTCACGCTCGACGGCGAGCTTGAAAAGCCGCAGGGCGACAACGTGATGGACGGAATGTGCGTCCCCGGCGTGTATCTCCTCGAAGAAACCGATGAAAAAATGGTGTTCACCGCCACGGTGATCGGCATCGACACGGCGTCCGATGCGGATGAGATCACCGCGCGCCCGTACGTGACCTATACGGACGCAAATGGCGGCGAACATACCTATTTCTACACCGAGCCGGACAGCGCAAGCGGCGGGTACGGCATCAGTCTGTACACCCTTTGCGGCGCGGTCACGGCGGACGACGGAGCAGACGACGAGGCGAAATCGGCGGCACAGGCGATCCTTGAAGCCTACGCCGCGTCTCCTGTGACCCTGACCCCGATCACCGCTTTGAATGCGACGTCCGAGGACGGCAGCGCCGACGACGATAACGCCTATATCGAGGCGGATCATACCACCCGTGCCGTCCGTACGATCGCCGATCATGACCGCTATCAGCTCGTCTGCTATCCGAGGATAGTCAAAGTGCGCGACGATTTGTATCTTTTGACCTTCCATCGCGGGCAGCTCGGCAACCACCTCTACTACACCACCTCGACCGACGGGGTGAACTGGGGCGACCCCGCGGTGCTTTACAATTCGGGCGCGGCGGTCAACCGCTTTACCTATACCGAGGGACCACTTGACGGCACGGACGACCTGTACCTGGCGGTCAACGCCGACCTCTGCCTGACGTCGGACGGAGAACTCCTCTGCGTGTATTCCCGCCGTCCGAGCAAAGGCTATACGCTCTATAATTCTTACAGTTCGATCGAGCTGATCCGCGGGACCGTAAGCGGCGACACGATTTCCTGGTCGAAGCCGACGACGATCTACCGCGGCGCCAACTGGGAGCCCGAAATCATCGAACGTGCCGACGGGCGCATCGAAGTCTTTTGGTCGCAGGCGGCGCCATACATTGACCTTTACGGCTTTACCAGGCAAAAACGTTCCAGCGGCGTCGGTATGATCTATTCGACCGACGGCGGCTATACCTTTACGCCGGGTCTTGAAGAAATGGCGGCAAACCACTATGCGGGCATCCGCGTCCTGGAAGACTACGTCGGCGATATGGATCTTTTGCCGCTGGACGATACGCGCAGCGAAAGCGAACTTGCCAAAAATGAGACCCAGATCGCCCTCGGCTCACAACCGGCGGATTATACGCCGGGGACCGTCCGCTTCTATTCCGGGCAGATGCCGGGCGTTGTCGAACTTGTCGGCGGACGGATGATGGTGGTCGCCGAGAGCGAGCCGATCGCCAGAAACGGCATGAATCTCGTTGCCGCATTTTCGGATGCGGACGGCGAGTGGACGCCTCTCGGCATCGACGAGGAGGGACCGTCTACGCTGATGGATGAACTCTTCAAGGCGGCGGCGCCTACGCTTTGCCGTTTCCCCTCAGGTGAAGTTTTGCTCTCCTACAATTCGTCGGGTAAGGCTTGCACGCGTCTTTTGCACAAAGACGGGCAAAATATCGCCTCTGCGACGGAGACCCGCCCGCTTGCCGATACAAACTACAGCGGCTTTTGGTCGGGAACTTCGATCTTGGACGCACATACGGCGATGGTGGCGATGACCTACAACGATCCCGCCGATACCGTCAACACCACGAAAAACAGGATGCTGCTTACCGCGATGGTGCGCCTCAATCACACGCTGAACGCGGCGCGGAAAAACGTGATCGCCGACGGCATCCCGCAGGAGTGGACAGACGTGACCGACGCGCTTTTCGTCGGCAGTGAGAGCGAAACGCAGGCGACCTACCGCTTTGCTTATGACGATACCACGCTCTACGTTCTCATTGAGCGCACCGACGAAGGGATCGGCGAAAATGACAGCACGTTCTGCTCGATCTTTGCCGGTACGGATACCATTTCGCTCTCCTTTAAGGGAGAAGAATGTCTGCACCTGCCTCTCGGCGCCGTGGCAAATACCCGTGCGGCAGAGGGCGGCAGAGTATTTGAATTTGCCCTTGATCGCGCGGCGCTCGGACTGGAGGGCGACAGCATCCGCGTTTGTCCGGGACTTTCCGAGGACGGCGTATTGGATATGATCGACGGCATTTCCGCCGGCGATGCGTCAAGCTGGATCAAAGTGAACTTGAAATAAAGAATTGAGGAATTACCATGCAAAAAATCATTCGATCGGTGGCGGCAGCCCTTGCCGCGCTTGCCCTTTTTCTCGGCGCCCATGCGCTGACGGCGGACGGGCAGGCAGCCCCTGCCGGACTCCTCGGCAAGGCGGCGCGCCCCGACGCCGCAGAAGTTTTATATAAACTCGGACTTGTGCAGGGCTATGCCACGCAGGACGGCAGCGTCAACTTTGCAAAGGGTGACAGCCTGACCCGTGCACAGTCGATCGCGCTGGTCGTGCGCTTCCTCGGCGCGGAAAAAGAGGCGGTCGCAGGCAGTTTCCAAACGCCGTTTACCGACCTTGCCGACTGGGCAAAGCCCTACGTCGGCTATGCGTATGCAAACGGCATCACCAAAGGTGTGAGCGAGAGCAGATTTGACACCGACGGCAAGATCACCGACTACGCCTTTCTCACGAGCATCCTTCGCGTCCTCGGTTATGAGGATACAAAAGGCGACTTTGCCTGGAACGATCCGTACGCGCTGGCAAAGCGCGCGGGGCTGATCGAAAGTGAAACGCCGGACGCCGAGTTTACCCGCGGCGACGCGTTTGATATCTGCTTTGCGGCGCTCACCGCAGCGCCGAAGAGCGGGGAGGACATCCTCGCAAGACTGATCGGCGGCGGCGTATTCAGCGCAGAGGCGTATCAGGCGGCGCTCGGCACGGGGGAGGCGCCGGTCACGGAGGATCCCAAGCCCGTCACGCCTGAAAACCCCGTCACGGAATTGCTTGCGATCGACAAACTCAACACGCAGAGCGCGGACGGCGACCACGCAAACGACGACTACACCCGCGCGTCGCTGGAAGTGGATTATCGCACGATCGTCAAACTGACCTCGCAGGAGGCAAACAGCCGCGGGCAGACGCGCTATGACAAGGCGTGGTATCCGCGTGTGAAAAAAGTCAATGAAGACTTGTACCTTCTGTTCTTCCATTACGGACAGCTCGGTCAGCACATTTACTGGACGTACAGTAAAGACGGCGGCAAGACCTTTGCGGCGCCCGACGTCTTTTTCGGCTCAACGTGGGAAGAGAATAAGTTTACCTATACGGACGGCAATCTTGCCGGCACCGCCGATATGCTTTACGGCGTCAACGCGGACGCGTGCGTGCTGCAAAACGGCGAGATCCTGGCGGTGTACTCGGTACGCCCCTGCAAGGGCTATCAAACCTACATCGACCTGAGCGGGATCTATCTGCGCCGCGGCAAAGTGGACGCGGACAACAATATCACATGGGGCGCGCCGGTCAAAATTTACACGGGCATCCAATGGGAACCGTTTATTTTCCAGCGGGAAGACGGGCAAGTGGAAGTTTATTTTTCCTCCTCGGTCTGCTACATTGATTTGTACGGCTTTACCGACAAGCGTTCGGCTTGCGCGGGGATGATCGTTTCCAAGGATAACGGCTATACCTGGACGCCAAACGTACAGGCGGGCGATCAAAATCACTACGCCGCAACGCGCGTGTTCCAGCAGGCGCTCGGCGACAAGACCTTTGTGTCCGCCAAGACGGGCGCCGAGATGACGCAGCCCTTTTTCGGCGGGCAGATGCCCTCGGCGGCGCGCCTATACAACGGAAAAACCATGATCGCCGTCGAGGTGGAAGACCTGAACAAGGATTTTTCGATCTCGTTTGGCACAAGCCCCGTCGGCGGGACTTGGAAGCCGCTCGGACTGACCGAAGCCGGCCCCGAGGAGGCGACATTCCATGCCTTTGACGGTGCGGCGCCGTATCTTGCCCGCTTTGTATCGGGTGAGGTCCTGCTCTCGTATACAGACGACTCAAAACTTTATGGCAGGATGTGCAAGCCGGACGGCAGTGAAGTCGATTCCAAGGGGTACGTACTCGTGCCGGACGCCAAAGGCTCGTGGGGGGCGACCGAAATCGTCGGTTCGCACGCCGTGCTTTGCACCGCGCCGGTGATCTCCGGTGATATCCGCGGGGTCAAGATCGTCACCTCCTACCTCAACCACCGCATCAACGCACCGAAGACAGCGGTAAGCGTTGACGGCTATACCAACGAGTGGGAAGACAATACCGACGCGTTTTTCGTCGGCAGTGAAACGCAGGCGCAGGTGACGATGCGCGCCGCGCACGACAAGGACAACCTGTACTTCCTGCTCTCGCGCCACGACGTCTATCTGACCGGGGACGACGCCGTCACCGTCAATATCGCGGCAGGGGCGACCTCCTATTACAAACTCACGGTCACGCTCGCGGGCAAAGCCACACTCGAATATTTTGAAAACAGCGCAAAGAAGAGTACGACCGATATCGACGGCGCAAAGATCGTCCTTTTGGGAACACTCGACAATAACGACGACAAGGATGAGGGCGCCGTGATCGAACTCGCGATCCCCAAAAACGCCGTCGGACTTGCCGGCGCTTTGTCGATGTACGTAAAACTCGACCTTTCCAACCGGGACGGCGTCGGCTCGACCGCCGATACCATGACCGGGCTGAGCAACTTTACAACGGCGCGCTGGCCGCAGGTGGTGCTTGACCGATGAAAAAGATCATATTGCCGCTTGCGGTGCTTCTCCTTATCCTCGCGTTGCTCTCCTGTGGGGAAAACGGTCAAAAAACCGAAAAAAAGACCTATGCGGGGGACGGCTGGTCGGCCGTCTATAAACCGTGATTTGCGAGAGATAAACGCGGCGGGGGATACGGACAAGTCCGTATCCCCCGCCGTTTTTTTACTTTTCGCGGGTGTAACTGTTTTTTCACGGGAAATCGTTGACAATTCCGCGCTTTTGTGCTACACTTGACTTGCTATGACGGGGAGGAGTAACCGAAATGCCGCCGCGATAAGAGAGCCGCTCATTTTTGCTGAGAGAGCGGCGCGGAAGAGGCACGGTGAAGGTCGCCCCCGAGCGCCCGACATGAGATTGCGGTTTTGCAAGCGTAGAGGTCGGCGGCAGTCCCCGTTAGCGGACGTAAGAGTAAAAAACACAGGTGGTACCGCGCATTTTGCGCCCTGCGGAAATTTCCGCAGGGCGTTTTTGATTATAAAAAAAGACAGACAGAGGAGTTTTCGGTATGAAGCACGAACTTTCCAAAACCTACGACCCGAAATCGTTCGAGGACAGAATTTATCAAAATTGGTGCGACAAAGGCTATTTTACGCCCGACGTTGCGGATAACAAGCCGCCGTTTTCGGTGGTGATCCCACCGCCGAACGTCACGGGGCAGCTGCACATGGGGCACGCGCTGGATGAAACGCTGCAGGACATCCTGGTGCGCTACAAGCGGATGCAGGGCTTTTCCACCTTGTGGGTGCCGGGGACAGACCACGCCGGCATCGCCACACAGATCAAAGTGGAGGAGCAGCTCCGCAAAAACGAAAATCTCATCCGCTATGACCTCGGGCGCGAGAAGTTTCTCGAGCGCGTTTGGGACTGGAAGCATCAGTATGGCAGTCGGATCATAAATCAGCTCAAAAAACTCGGCACGTCCTGCGACTGGACGCGCGAGCGCTTTACGATGGACGAGGGGTGTTCCCGCGCGGTCAAAGAAGTGTTTGTCAACCTCTATGAAAAGGGACTGATCTACCGCGGCAACCGCATCATCAACTGGTGTCCGCACTGCATCACCGCGCTGTCGGACGCCGAGGTGGAGTATACCGAGCAGGCGGGCAGTTTCTGGCACATCAAGTATCCGATCAAAGGCGAGGACGGCTACGTGGAGATCGCCACCACCCGTCCCGAAACGATGTTCGGCGATACTGCCGTTGCCGTTAACCCCAGTGACGAGAGTACAAAGCATCTCGTCGGCAAAACGCTGATCCTGCCGCTGGTCGGCAGAGAGATCCCGGTCATCGCCGACGACTACGTCGAAATCGGTTTTGGCACCGGCTGCGTGAAGATCACGCCCGCGCACGACCCCAACGACTTTCTCGTCGGTCAGCGCCACGGGCTGGAGCAGATCAAAGTGATGAACGACGACGGCACCATCAACGCCTACGGCGGAAAATACGAGGGGATGGACCGTTACGCCGCGCGCAAAGCGCTGGTGGAAGACCTGGACGCCGCCGGGTATCTGATCAAGGTCGTTCCGCACACGCACAACGTCGGGGCTTGCTACCGCTGCGGCACCACGGTCGAGCCGATGACCTCCAATCAATGGTTTGTCAAGATGGAGCCGCTGGCAAAACCCGCGCTCGAGGTCGTGTATGACGGCACCGTCAAGTTTGAGCCTGAGCGATTTACCAAAACCTATACCAACTGGATGGAAAACGTCCACGACTGGTGCATTTCGCGCCAGCTTTGGTGGGGGCACCGCATCCCCGCGTACTATTGCGACGGGTGCGGTGAGATGGTCGTTTCCAAGACCGACGTTACGACCTGTCCAAAGTGCGGCAAAGCGATGCGACAGGAGAGCGACGTCCTCGACACCTGGTTTTCGTCCGCGCTTTGGCCGTTTTCCACGATGGGCTGGCCGGACAAAACGCCGGAACTTGCCAAGTATTATCCGACAAGCGTCCTTGTCACGGGCTATGATATCATCTTTTTCTGGGTCGCCCGTATGATCTTTTCGGGGCTGGAACACATGGGCAAAGCGCCCTTTTCCACCGTCTTTATCCACGGGCTCGTCCGTGACGCCAAGGGGCGCAAGATGTCCAAGTCGCTCGGCAACGGCATCGACCCGCTGCAGGTGATCGACGAGTTCGGCGCAGACGCGCTCCGTTTTGCGCTTGCCACCGGCAACGCGCCCGGCAACGATATGCGCTTTTCGGATGAAAAGATCGAGTCGGCGCGCAACTTTGCCAACAAACTCTGGAACGCGGCGCGCTTTGTTTTGATGAACCTCGATATCGACAAGGTGGAACTGCCCGCCGCGGGCGAACTTGCCACCGAGGACAAGTGGATCCTGTCCCGCCTCAACACCCTTGCCGAAAACGTCACGCAAAACCTCGACCACTATGAGATCGGCGTGGCGCTTGCCAACATCTATGATTTCGTTTGGGATGTTTTCTGCGACTGGTATATCGAACTCTCAAAGCCGCGCCTCTCTGCCGGGGACAAGATCGCGCAAAACGTCATCGCCTACGTCCTGTCCGAAACGCTCAAACTCCTGCATCCGTTTATGCCCTTTATTACCGAAGAAATTTATCAGACGCTCCCGCACGAGAGTGAGAGCATTATGATCTCGGACTTCCCGCGTCGGCGCGCCGACCTCGTCTTTACCGAAGAGGAAGCCGAGATGGAGCGCGTGATCGCCCTGATCCGCGCCATCCGTGCGCGCCGCACCGAGATGGGCGTTGTTCCCTCGCGCCGCGCAAAACTCTCGATCGTCACAAGGTTCGGCGCGACCTTTGCCGCCGCCGTCCCGTTCTTCCAAAAACTTGCCGGCGCCTCCGAGGTGAAATTTGTGGACGCCGTCACCGATCCGACTGCGGTGCAGATCATCACCGACAGCGCGGTCGCGTATATTCCGCTTGCCGATATGATCGACTTTGACGCGGAACGCGCGCGCCTTACCGCGGAACTTGATAAAAACCTCGGCGAGATCAAGCGCATCGAGGGCAAACTTGCAAACGCCGGCTTTGTCGAAAAAGCGCCTGCCGCCGTCGTCGAGGGCGAGCGCCAAAAACTTGAAAAGTACAAAGAAGTCCGCAAAGGGCTGGAAGAAGCCCTCGCAAAACTCGGATAAAACGGCGGAAAATCAAAAAGAGATCCTTGCAAATCGGTTTGCAGGGATCTCTTTTTATCGGATAAAAAATTACTTTTTCATAAAGAGGGTCTCTTTGGCTTTGCTTGCGATGTTTTCGGCGGTCAGCCCGTAGAGGGCGAGCAGTTCGGGCACTTTGCCCGAGCGCCCAAATTTGTCCTCCACGCCGACGCGGCGCATCGGGACGGGGCATTCCTCGCTGAGAACTTCGCAAACTGCGGAGCCGAGACCGCCGATGACGCTGTGTTCTTCCGCGGTGACGACGGCGCCGGTCTCCTTTGCCGCCTTGACGAGCAGTGCGCGGTCGATCGGCTTGATCGTGTGAATGTCGATGACGCGTGCGGAAATGCCGTCCTCTGCCAAAATGTCGGCGGCTTCCAGCGCAAGATGCACCATAAAGCCGGTGGCAACAAGGGTGACGTCCTTGCCCGGGCGGAGCGTGACGCCGCGTCCGATCTCAAAGGGCTGCCCCTCGGTGACGTTGGGCACGGCAAATCTGCCACAGCGCAGGTAAACCGGTCCCTGCATCGCGGCGGCCGCCTTGACGGCGGCGGCGGCTTCAATGCAGTCGGCGGGGTTTACGATCGTCATGCCGGGGATCGTGCGCATCAGCGCGATATCCTCGTTGCATTGGTGCGTGGCGCCGTCCTCGCCGACCGTAAGTCCTGCGTGGGTCGCGCCGATCTTGACGTTGAGGTGCGGATATCCGATGCAGTTGCGCACCTGCTCAAAGGCGCGCCCTGCGGCAAACATGGCAAAACTCGATGCAAACGGAATTTTGCCTGCGGCGGCAAGCCCTGCCGCGATGCCCATCATATTGCCCTCGGCAATGCCGCAGTCGATAAACCTGTCGGGATAAGCGGCTTTGAATTTGCAGGTCTTTGTCGCTTCCGCAAGGTCGGCGTCAAGGACGACGAGTTCGGGGACGGACGCGCCGAGCTCGACGAGGGTGTCGCCGTACGCTTCTCTGGTTGCTTTTTTATCTGCCATTTTGATCGTCCTCCGTCAGTTCAGTTCGCCCATGGCGACGTCATATTGTTCGTCGTTTGGCGCTTTGCCGTGCCAGCCGACCTGATTTTCCATATAGGATACGCCTTTGCCCTTGATCGTTTTTGCGATGATGACGGTTGGTTTGCCTTTCTGCGCTTTGGCGGCGCGGACGGCTTCGTCGATCTCATCAAAATCGTGGCCGTCTATGGTAATGACGTTCCAGTTGAAGGCAAGGAATTTTTTGTCGTGCGGCGTGGGGTCGACGATGTCAGTGATCTTGCCGTCGATCTGCAAACCGTTGAGGTCGAGAAAGACGGTCAGGTTGTCAAGTCCGTAGTGGGCGGCAAACATCGCCGCCTCCCAAACCTGTCCCTCCTCGCTTTCGCCGTCCCCGATGGCGCAGTATACGCGATAGTCGCGCCCCGAGAGTTTGCCGGCGAGGGCGATACCGCACGCGGCGGAAATGCCGAGCCCGAGCGAGCCGGTGGACATATCCACGCCGGGCGTTCCCTTCATATCCGGGTGTCCTTGGAGAAAACTGTCGGTTTTGCGTAGGGTCTTGAGATGCTCCGGCGAAAAATACCCGCGGGCGGCAAGCGTGGCGTAGAGCGCCGGCGCGGCGTGCCCTTTGGAGAGGACGAAACGGTCGCGGTTTTCATCCTTCGGGTTTGCGGGGTCGATGCGCATCTCGTAAAAATACAGATAGGTGAGAATATCGGTCACCGAGAGCGAGCCGCCGGGATGACCGCAGCCGGCACTGTGGGTCCCCTCGATGATACCGCGGCGGATTTCTTTGGCTTTTTCGCACAGGCGCGCGCGCGTTTCGTTATTCATTTGGCACCTCATTAGAATAGAATTCGATGGATGGACGGCACTGCCCGCAAGGCAGACTATCCGTTGATTTCATTATACGCTCTTTTTTTTACAAATTCAACTGTCAAATTGACAAAAAGCAAGCGACTTTTTATTTCCTCCTGCGTAGGATGTGCAAAAAGTCGCTCGCGTTTTTCAGTCCAGCGGCGTCGGTGAGATCTCAACCGTGTCGCCGAGCGCCAGCGAATAGATCAGTACGCGGCGCGGCGCCCGTCCGCACAGTTTTTCGATCGCGGCGGCGTAATAGGAGAGCTGGCGGGTGTGGCGCGCCCGGAGGAGGGCTTCCGCCGCCGCGCGCGCGGGGGGCAGATGGTCGGTTTTGTAGTCGATGAGGGTGATCTCGCCCTGCCCGTCGATAAAGAAGCAGTCGATCACGCCCTGCACGAAGATCTCGCGCCCGCGGAGCGCGGCTTTGCGCGTTTCGTCCTCGGTAAAGGCGGCGGCGGGCAGCGGCAGATTGAACCGCTGTTCGCGAAAGACGGCGTCTGCCGCCGTCATCTCACCAAAGAGCGGGGAGCGCAGAAAGGCTTCGACCTCCGGGATCTCGACGAGCGACGCGTCGTGCGGCGTGATAAAGCCGTGCACGCACAGACGCTCGATCTCGGCGGAAACGCCGTGCGCCTTTGCGTTTTCAAAATCAAAAAACTGCATAAAGAGGTGGGTCGCCGTGCCGCGTGCGGCGGCGCTGTCGGCTTCGGCGGAGAGAAAGGCGGGGCGCTCTGCCGGCGTCGGCAGTTTTTCGCCCATGTCCTCCGCGACGTCCGCGTCCTCGTCAAGGATGCCCGGATACAGCGCCGAAATCGAGAGTTTTGCGGGGATCTCGGTCATCTCCGGATGCGGATAGACGCGCTCAAACCGCGCTGCAAGGACGGCGGCAAGTTCTTCGTCCGGCGCCGGGTGCGCTGTCGCTTCTTCGATTTCTTCTGCCGCGTTTTGCATCGGCGCGTACGGCAAAAGTTGAAAATCGACGTCCGGCGGGCAGTCGGCGGCGGTCGCCTGTAAGATCAGCGAGAGAAAACTTGTTTGCTTTTTTGCGGCGTAGGGGACGTCCAGGCGACTGTCCGCCTTTGCCTTTTCCACAAACTGCGCGGGACGGTCAAGTTCCGCGGAAACGTACAGGCGCTCCCGTGCGCGGGTGAGCGCGACGTAGAGATTGCGCAGTTCGTCCTTGCGCAGGGTGTCGATGATCTTTTGCCTTACGGCAAGCCGCGGGAGATGCTCGAAGGAAAAATAATTGCTTTCATCGCGCAGGCAGACGGCAAAGCCGGCGTCGGCGTCGTACAGGATCTTGCTGCCGCCGTCGGCTTCGTTGTATTTTTTCTGCGTGTCGGCGAGAAAGACGACCGGCGCTTCCAGCCCTTTGGAGTGGTGGACGGTCATCATGCGCACCGCACCGCCGACGGCAAGCGGCTGCGCGCCGCAAAGGGTCGTTTTGCCGTTTTGTTCGATGCTGTCGAGATAGCGCATAAAGTCGGACAAACTGCGGTAACTGCCGCCCCCGAAGGTGGCGGCAATATTGCGGAAAAGTTCCAGGTTTTCGCGGCGGAGTTCATTTTGCCCGGCGATGCGGGCGTACAGCCCGAGCCGCTCATAGACTTCGTCAATGAGTTCGGCGGCGCCGGTATAACGCGCCAGGGCGCGAAATTCGCCGATGTTTTCAAGGAGAGATTTGACTTTTCGGCGGTTTTCGTCGTCGAGGTCGCCCTCGCTTATGTCGCGCACGAGCGAGGTGTAGAGGCGCTCGTCCTTGTTTTGCTTGCGCAAAAGTGCAAGATAGTCGGGCGTGACGCCGCAGAGCGGGGAGAGGAGCAGACCGCAGAGGGCGGCGTCGTTTCTCGGATTGTCGATGACCCCGAAGAGGCAGCGCACGAGTTTGATCTCGTTTGCCGCCAGCAGGTCGGTCTTGCTCTCGGCGGCAACGGGAATGCCGCGCGCCGCAAGCGCTTGCGCGATTTGCGTGCCCTTGCCGCGCAGGGAACGCAGGAGGATAAGGACGTCGCCGTAGGTGATGCGGCTGCCGTCCTGTTTGCGCTCCTCTCTGACCAGGCGCTCGATCTCGCCGGCGATGTACTCCGCCTCGCCCCGCGCCGGCGGCGCGCCTTTCGGCGCCTTTTCGCAGAGCGCGATCTTGACGGGGACGGGGAAATCCTCGCCGCCTTTTTTGTGGACGAGGGCGTCCGCCGCCTGATACCCGATGTCGGGGGAGATCTTCGGCATCAGCCGGTCAAAAATATGATTGGTAAAGTCGATGATTTCCCGGCTGCATCGGAAGTTTTCGCTGAGAAACAGGGAGGACGGCTCGCCCGCCGCGGCAGATGCAAGCGGCTTGTACGCCGTGCGGAGCCCCGCAAAGATCGTGGGGTCGGCGCCGCGAAAACCGTAGATGCTCTGCTTGATGTCGCCGACCATAAAGCGGTTTTTGCCGCTGGAGAGCGCAGAGAAAATGCGATCCTGCACGGCGTTGACGTCCTGATATTCGTCAATATAAATGGCGTCAAACGCGGCTTTTTGACTTTCGGCAAGCGGGGTGTCACGGTCGCTGTCGTCCACGAGAAGTTTCAGCGTATAGCGGCTGATGTCGCTGAAGGTCAGGATCCCGCGGCGTTTCTTTTCTTCAAGGGCGCGGCGCTCAAATACGGTCAAAAGCCGCCCCGTGACGTCGGCAAGAGCAGCGGTGCGCCGCTGGAAATCGGCAAGCGACGCCTGGGGTGTGCCGCAGAGAACTTGCAGAGATTTGACGCCGGCTTTGCAGGCGTCGCGCACGGCTTTGATGGGATCCTTCCATGGGTTTTCTCCTTTTTTTTGCGGCATACGGTCAAATTTTACTGCCGCAAGCCGCTCGCAAAAGGCGGTGTACCCCTGTGCAAGCGCGGCGGCGAGCAGGGTGATTTGTTTGCTTTCTTCTTCGAGGAGGGGCGCGTAGATGGGGGCAAATTCGGCGTCGGCGCAGAGTTTTTCCAAGAGCTGCGCGTAACTTGCTCTGTAATAGTCGAGTTGCTCACTGAACCCGGCAAGCACGCGCCGCCCGCCGCCGGAGAGGAAAAAGTCGCCTTTGGCGTCTTCGTATAGGTTTGCGGCACAGTCAAAGAGCGCCGCCGCGCCGCGCGGATAGTTTTCGAGTTTTGCGGCAAGTGAGAGCAGATCGTTTGCCAGATTTCCGTCGCCGCCGACGCCGTACAGCGTATCCACAAGGCAGAGAAATTCCTCGTTGGAAATGCCGGTCTCCGCGGACGTGCCGCCGTAGCACTCTTCGATGAGCGCGTCCATCACGGAGGTGTCAATGAGGCGGCTTTCGTCCTCGTGCGCAATGCGAAAGGCGGGCGACAAACCGAGGGACGCCGCGTTTTCGCGGACAAAGTCGAGGCAAAAGGCGTCGATCGTGGAGATCTTGGCGCTTGGCAGCAGGGCGAGCTGCGCCGAGAGAAAGGCGCGGCTTTCCTCGTCGTCGGTCTCCTCCAGCGCCGCCGCAAGGGCGGCGGATATCTTTTGCCGGAGTTCGGCGGCGGTCGCACGGGTAAAGGTGACCACAAGCAAGCGGTCGATCGGCACGGGGTGCGACGTGTCGGTCACCGTTTCGAGGATGCGGCGGATCAGCGTAAAGGTCTTGCCGCTGCCGGCGGCGGCGCTGACCAGGAGCGTGCGATCACGCGTTTCAATTGCCAGCGCTTGCGCTTTCGTCGGATTCGACATCGTTTTCCTCCTCTTCCGTGATGAGAGATCCGTCTCTGCGGCAGATCTTATCAAATTTACAGTAGCTGCACGGATTACCGCTTCCACGCGCGGTGTCGCGGCAGTCGATGCGCCCGCTCCGCATTTCGGCGGCGGCGGTTTTGACGGCGGTCTTGACGGTTTCAAACGCGTCGGCAAACTCTGCGCGGCTCTTGGTGATTTCTTTTTTCAGTTGATCCGATACGATACCGCCGAGGATGTTGCCGAGCGCCGCTTCGTCCAGGACGAGACCGCGACGGGATAAACCTTCGCCGGCGCGCGCCGCCCCGTCAAAATCTTGTGCCGGCGGGGCTTTGAGGTGTTCGCTTTTTGCCTTGACGACAAAGTAGACGGCGCCCGCCGGCACAAGTTCCTCGGCGGAGGAAACGCCGACAAGGTCAAAAAAGGCGCGATCGGCGATTTCGGTGAGCGTCATCAAATAGAGAAAGAGCTGCAGATTTTTGCCTTTGGCAAGGTCGCTCTCGGAAAAGGTTTTGTTTCCCGTTTTATAGTCCACGATCCGTAGGTAGACTTTGCCGCCCTCGCGGCAGACGTCCACGCGGTCGGCGATCCCGCGGAGGATCGCCGTGCCGCCGTCGTCAAGGGTAATGACGTAGGGGGCGTGCCCTTGCGCCATCCCGATGGGATACTCAAAGGCGAGCGGTTCAAAACGGCTGTTTGCAAATTCGGTGCGCAGATTTTTCAAAATCAGGGTCACGTGTTTGGATAGTCTGCCGAAAAGTGCGTCCATCCGCGCACTGCCGCCGATCGGCGCAAGCACGGTGCGCACGGCGCCGTCGCAGGTCGTGCGTGCGATCTGTTCGATTTCGCCGTCGTCGAGTTTGCCGATGGATTTTCCCCTTTCGTGCAGATCCCGCAGGACGACTTCAAGGATCTTATGGACAAAACTGCCGGTGTCGGCGGGATTGAAGACAAAGCGCTGCCCGTCGCAAAGACCGAGCAGACTTTCGCAAAAATACCGCATTTTGCAGTCGTTGTATTTATCGAGTTTAGACTGTGAAAGCTGCATTCTGTCCCCGTAGACGGCGGCGGCGCTCTCTTTGCGCATCGCAAGGTTGTCCGAGGAGAGGGCGCGTTGTCCGGGGAGCGGGGGCAGGACTTCGCCGCGCGCGATGAGAACGCCCTCGAGCGTGGCTTCCGCACGCTCCGAAAACCTGCCGAGGTCCCGCTTTGCAAGTTCGGCGTACCAGATCTTTTCGGCGTCGTCGAGGTTGGTATAGACGTAGGAGAAAAGTGAAGTTTCAAAGAGTTTTTGCAGGCGGGTGATCGCAAAGGAGGGGAGCGCGTCGGCAAAGTCGGCGCCGTGCAGATGGTAGGAGACCACTGCCTTTTCAGCGGCGATGTCCAGCGCACGTATCATATGGAAAAGTTCGCGCGCGGCGCGGAGTTTTTTGTTTTGCGAGAGCGAAATGCCGCAGCTTTCCAAAAGATGCTCGCGGTCGTCCTCACACAACATCGGGCTTTCGCCGACGGCGGCGGGAAATACGCCGTCGTTGACGCCGAGGATCAGCACGAGTTTTTTGCGCTCGGTGCGCACGGTGTCGATGCCGCCGATGATGACCTCGTCCACCGCGGCGGGGATGGACGCAAGTTCGAGTTTGGAAAAGAGCAGGCGGCAGAGGTCCGAGAATTCGGTGGCGGTCACGGGTTCGTCGCCGGCGGCGACGGTCAGTGCGTCCAGCGCGCCGAGCGTGATGTTCCAAAGCCGCACGGCGTCCGCCGTGCGATCCAGCCCGAAGTAGCGGGTAAAGTTTTTGTCGGTGGAGCGCTCGCGGATCTTGGCGTCGTCGAGAAAATCGAAAAGCGCGGTCGCAAAATCGCGCACGGTCACGGCGCCGCAGAGCGAGTCGGCAAAGCGGATGAGCGGTGCGGAAAGTTCGCGCCGCACGCGGTTGACCTCTTCCAGCGACTGCACCGGCGCCCCGGTGTAGCCCTCCCAAGGCATGGTGAAATCCTCGTCGGAAAGATAGCGGGCGCGCCCGCTCACGTTCCAGCGGTCGATATATTCGACAAACAGGTCGCAGTCGTCGTCCGAAATGCCGCAAAGTCCCGTGCGCGCGTAGGAGATCATATCGGAAAGGGAAAAATTGTAAACGTAGAGCGAGAGCGCCGACAGGATCAGTTTGGTCAGCGGCAGGGCAGAGATATCGGTCTTTTCGGAAAAGAAGACCGGGACGCCGCAGAGCCGCAGCGTGCGGTCGATGACGCCGGCGTAGGCGCCCGGGTCGCGCATGACGACGGCGATGTCGCTGTAGGAAAGTCCGCGCGTGTGGACGGCTTTGTAGATCTCACGGGCGCAGAGTTCCACTTCTTCACGCGGCGTGGCGCAGGCGACCGCCTCAAGCACGCCCTCGGTGGAGCCGCCGGAATACGTCGGCGCGCCGAAATCCCACAGGCAGGTCTTGGCAAATTCGAGGGGGGCGGGCGCGCTGTCCGCAAAGGAAAATTCTTCTATGCCGCAGCCGAGTTTTGCGGCAAGCGTGAAAAGTCCGCGGCGCGTGTCGGCGATCTCGGCGAGATGCGCGCCGCCGCGCGAAAAGGGAAGCGTCAAGGTGACGTGTACGCCGCGGGAGAGAATGCGCGAGAGGATCCTGCGCTCCTGCGCGGTAAAACTCAGGAAAGAATCGACAAAGACTTCGGCATCCCCGAAAAAGTCGTTTTCTTCAAGCAGGTCTGCAAGGACGTCAAGATCGTCCGCGCTTTCGGCAAATTCTTTATGGAGCAGGAGTTCGTATTCGCCGTAGAGGGCGGCGATGTCCGAAAGTTTGTCCGAAAGCGGCGCGGGCGCAAGGCTTTGTGCGGCGGCGGTCAGCGCCTCCGGCGTCACGGCGGCGGCGCGAAATTCGGTAAACAGACTGCACAGGGATTCGACGGCGTCGCCCTCGAGCGTGCGAAGCGTGCGCAGGCGGTTTTGAAGGCGTTTATGCGCCCGCCAGACGAAAAGCAGACGCGTCCCCGCGTCGGCGTAGCGGTAGGTCAGTTTGCCGTAGCGGCGGCAAACCAGATTGGAAAGGCGCGAAAAACCGAGGGCGTCGGCAAGGAGCGCCGCCCCGGCGGGCAGATGTGTCGCCAAGCCGCGCTCGGCAAGGAGAGCGCATTGGTCGGGGACGATGAGATAGGCGCGGCGCCCGTCGGCGACGACCTTTTGCATACGGGCATAGACTTCATTTTGCGCGGCGTAGGTGCCGTAGAGCAGGGTCAGCATGGATTTTCCTCCCGTCAATCGTTTTCTGCATACAGTATAGTGCGGGATATGCACCATAAAACGGACAGTAAAAAAGTTTTCGTCCGAAATCATCTATCGGTAGTATAGCAAAATTTCGGCGGTGCGGCAAGTGATAATGTTGACAAAAATCCGAAATTGCGGTAAAATAATACGAGATGTTTATCTTGTGAGGTAACTATGGCACAAAACGATAAAAACGGCGCAGTTTACGACAACCAAAGTATTTCGATGCTCAAAGGCGCCGACCGCGTGCGCAAACGCCCGGCGGTCATTTTCGGCTCGGACGGGCTGGAGGGGTGCGAGCACTCGTTTTTTGAGATCCTGTCCAACGCGGTGGACGAGGCGCGCGAGGGGTACGGCGACGAGATCATCGTCACGGTGAGAAACGACCACTCGCTGGAAGTTGAAGACTTCGGGCGCGGCGTGCCGCTCGGATGGAACGAGCGCGAGCAGCGGTACAACTGGGAACTTGTCTACTGCGAACTTTACGCGGGCGGCAAATATAACAACAATGACGAAAACGCCGCGTACGGCTATTCGCTTGGGCTGAACGGCCTCGGCGCGTGCGCAACGCAATACGCCTCCGCGTATATGGAAGTTTATTCTTACGCGGGCGGGCAGTGCAGCAGCATTACCTTTCGGCGCGGCTCTCCGGCGTCAGAACTTTCGGTGCGCCCGCTTGAAAAACGCGAAAAAAAGCACGGCACGGTCATCCGCTGGCTGCCCGACCGCGACGTCTTTACCGACATCGACATCCCGCATGAGTTTTTCGCGGGCGTCCTGCAGCAGCAGTCGGTGGTCAACAAGGGGCTGAAATTCATCCTCAAGACCGAGGATGCCGAGGGCAATTTCACCGACGAAGAATTTGTGTATGAAAACGGCATTTCCGACTATTTGAAAGAGATCGTCGGCGACAGCGCCCTTGTCGAGCCGGTCTTTTGGACGATGGAGCGCACGGGGCGCGACCGCGAGGACAAGGACGACTACAAACTCAAAGCCGAGATGACCTTTACTCTTTCCAAAACGGTCAGCCGCATCGAGTATTATCACAACTCAAGTTTTCTCGAGCACGGCGGCTCGCCCGACAAGGCGGTGCGCACGGCGTTTGTCTTTGCGCTGGATAAATACTGCAAGAGCATCGGCGCCTATAAGAAAAACGAGAGCAAGATCGGCTTTGCCGACATTGAGGACAGCCTTGTCCTTGTCATCAACAGTTTTTCCACGCAGACTTCCTATGAAAACCAGACCAAAAAAGCGATCACCAACACCTTTATCAAGGATGCGATGACCGATTTTATCAAGCACAATCTCGAGGTGTACTTTGCGGAGCATCCGACCGAGGGCGCGACCATCGTCGCGCAGGTGATGACCAATAAGCGCGCCAGAGAAAGCGCGGAAAAGACGCGCAGCGACATCAAAAAGAAACTCTCGGGCAATACCGATATCGCCAACCGTGTGGAAAAGTTTGTCAGCTGCCGCTCCAAAGATCCTGCGGTGCGTGAACTCTATATCGTGGAGGGCGACAGCGCGATGAGCTCCTGTAAACTCGGACGTGACGCCGAGTTCCAGGCGATCATCCCCGTGCGCGGCAAAACGCTCAACTGCCTCAAAGCCTCGACCAAACGCATTTTTGAGAGCGATATTATCTGCGACCTTTTGCGTGTGATCGGCTGCGGCGTAGAGTTTAAGGGCAAGGAGCGGGGCGACCTCTCCGCTTTTGATTACGACGCGCTTCGCTGGAACCGCATCATCATCTGCACCGATGCCGATGAAGACGGCTTTCAGATCCGCACGCTCCTGCTCACGCTCTTCTATCAACTGCTGCCGACCCTGCTGGATAAAGGCAAAGTGTTTATCGCGGAGTCGCCGCTGTTTGAGATCAGCACGAAAGACGAGATCTATTTTGCGTATAATGAATTTGAAAAGGCAAAGATCACGGGCGAACTTGACGAGAAAAAAATCAAGTACAATTTGCAGCGTTCCAAGGGACTGGGTGAAAATGAGCCGGATATGATGTGGCGCACGACGATGAATCCCGCCACGCGGCGCCTGATCGCCGTCACGTCCACCGACGCCGCCGCCACCGACGATATGTTTGAACTGATGCTCGGCGACAACGTGGCGCGCCGCAAGCAGTATATCGCCGAAAACGGGGCGCGGTATACCGCCATGGCGGATATTTAGTGAATATACGGAAAATCAGCCGCCGCACGAAAAATGCGGCGGCTGATTTTGACTTTGCGCGACTTGAAATACAGCCGGCGCAAAGTGTTTTGCACGCGGTAACATGTCGGATTTTTTATACAACGACACAAATATATTACCATTGACAAGAAAAAACGCCTATGCTACAATGAAAGAAAAAAGTACAAAAAGTGTAGGTGAGGAAAAATGTCACGCGCCGTACAGGGAATTGCAAAATTTATATATCGTTTCGGCGATTATTACTGGAAAAATGACTTTTTCTTTATAGAAAGTGCAGGTGAGAGTTTTCCTTCGCCTACCTATCTGATCGAGCGCACGCGTACAAAAAATGACCAAACGAGTTTTTACGTATTTGAATACGTGCTGGACGGCGTCGGGCATATCGAGTGCGACGGCAAAAAATACGACGTCACCGCGGGCGATTTTTATTTTCTCAATCGCCTGCACACGCATCTGTACTATTCGGACAGGGAAGATCCCTACCATAAGATCTGGATCAACGTCGGCGGGCGACTGCTGGACGGGCTGGTCAACGCCTGCGGACTGACCGACGGTGCGCTGGTGCTGCACAATTCCGCAACGCGCGAGATCATCGAGCGCTTTCATCAAAATCTCATCGGCATCAACGCCGAAAACAACGAGGAGCGGATGTTTGCCGCGCAAAAAATCGCAAGCGAACTCGTCCTGACCGTGCGGCGCGAATACCGCGAGCAGCTCGGCAAGTCTGTGGGGACGGCGGAAAAGATCAAGGATTTCATCGACTCCGGCATTTCTTACAACATTTCGCTTGAAGACATCGCGCAGCATTTTTACCTCAACAAATCGTATATCATCAGCATTTTCAGCGCCAAGTACGGCTACACGCCGAAGCAATATATCATCGACCGCAAATTGCGCGCGGCGTGTACGATGTTGGAAAGCGATATTTATGCCATCTCGGATATTTCGGACGTCCTCGGTTTCTCTTCGTCCCAGCACTTTTCCTCGGCGTTCAAAAAGCGGATCGGCTCCTCGCCGGACGCCTATCGCAAAGCGAAAATGCGCGAGCGAAAAAAAGCGGATGAAAAAAACGATAAATCCTGATTTCTTTCTGAAAAAAGTTGTTGACATTGCAGTGCTTTTATACTATAATAAGCATAGTTATAAGCATTTGGGCTCATAACTGCATATTTTTATGGAGTTTATATGAAAAACAAGAAGAAAACAGGGATCATTCTCTTGTGCATTCTGCTTGTGATCTTGATCATTCTCTGCGGCGTCTGGTTTGCGTTTCGCAAGCAGATCTCGTTTTTGTACCGCAGTTATACGCAGATTTCGGATATCGGTGCGATCCCGAAAGAGGACGTTGCCGCACGGCAGGAAGAAAACGATAAAAAAACGCAGCAGCTTTCGGACGCGCTGTCCGATATAGCGGTGCGCGATTTGACCGAAGAGGAACGCGCGGCGCTTGCCAAGGGTGAACTCTCCGAGGAGGACGCGCTTTTACTGATCCTCGGTGAAACGGTACCTGCCGTACCGCCCGCCGAGACCGCGGATCGCGCGCAGCCGGACACAGCGGCGGAAACCACCGCGCAAAATGCGGGTAGCCCCACGCCGGACACCCAGGATCTTTCCCGATCGACGGCAGAAAAAGACGCGGCGGCGCGCGCTGCCAAAAAGCGCAGTGTGCTGGCGGAGATCTATCTTTTGCGCGCCGAGTTTCTCAACCGCATCGACGCGCTGATCGACAACGCGATCGTAAGATATAAAGCCCTCCCGAAAGAAAAACGCGGGACGGTGGCAAAACTCAATATCGGGCAGGCGCTGATGGCGGACGGGGAAGACCTCGAAACCGAGTGTGACGGACGGATGCAGGCGCTGCTTGACCGGCTGCGCGCCCTGCTTGTCGAGGGCGGAGAGCCCACCGATATCCTCAACGAAATCGAGGACGCTTACAAAGAACAAAAGCAACTCAAGAAAGTAGAATTGATTAATAAATATGTTCCGGAGAATTTACAGAAAAAGATTTTCGGTGCATCTTATTGATAAGAATTGAATCTAATTTGAAAAAGGAGTCGTAATTATGAGAACGAAATTATTTGCAATTCTTTTGGCTCTTTTGTTTGTTCTCGGCGCATTTTCGATGGTCGCCGCAGCCGCAGATGAAAGACGCAACAGCGTTCCCGTCGGCCTTGCCATGACGGTCAAGGAGCAGGGCGGGGAGGGACCCGCCGTATCCATTTCGACAAAGGATATGGACAGTACGCACTTGTATGATTTCAAAGCCGTACTGCGCGTGGGGGACATTTGGGATCAGATTGTTGCATGGTATAACTTCGGCGAGAAGAGGATTGAAAACAGTAGTTTGCCCGATGCGGAAAAGACTGCGCTCAAAGCAGCCTATGACGCTGCGGTCATCAGCGGTCATTTCACGGTAGAAATCGAATTCCCCGAAGAATTTGACGTATCCGCACTCGCTGATTATATCGACGAAGATAGAAAGGATATGTACGGCTTCGGCGATGATGCAAAACTGCAGTTTGAAGAAGTTTCGCGCAAGCACACCGATTCGACGATTACGATTGAAATCAAAGTCAAAGACGGTTTGACGGCGGGCGATTTATCCCAGAATTATAAAACCTACCTCAAAGCGTTGGAATTTGAGGTAAAAGACGTTCATCTCAAAGACGGCACGACGGTCGGCGACGATCCTTACGTCGTTTACGGCAAGATGACCGGTGATACATATATGCCATTCCGTAGTTTCACGGCGGATGACACACATGTCCATTACTCGACCGTCAAAGCAAAGGTCACGATCCAGCCGTATACCGCTGACGAGCATACCGACGAAGGGACGCAGAAGACGTGGGATATCGTTTACGATGACACCGTTGTTGTAATGAACGAGGAAGAGCGCGGCGACCGCGACCCGTCCTACATGGACGCGGAGGGCGGCAGAGCCGAGGCAAAGGCTGAAAAAGAGGACGTCGAAAAAGACACGATCAGAAACTACGCTGACGAGCAGCACATCGAAGTCGTCTACGACGTGAAACTCCGCGCAAAGGAAGACCTCAGAGACGTGACCTTGACGCCTGCGGAAGCAGAGGTCGAAAAAAAGGGTCAGACCAAGGCTGCGCAGACCGCGCTGGACGGTTTGATCAAAAGCAAACTGCCGAACGCCGGCGACGAGATCCTGGCAAAGTTCTTTGCGGCAGATATGTTCAAATCGATCTATAAGTGGTATCATCAGAATCCGGCGATGATCACCGTTACCGAAAACGAAGAAGTCAAGTCTACCAACACCCTGCAGACCATCACGGTGGATTACCTTTCCGAGTTTGCCGGAAACGAACACCTGGCAGAACTCGGTCACGGCTACTCTTTCCGCGTCTTTTGGGCACATGCGGATGAGGGTGCCAACCTGCTTCAAACCAATTCCTATACAGCCACAATGCTCAAACAGGTCAGATCGCAGAGCAGAGCCAAAGCGTTGACTTTCTATGTAGATGAAAACAACGGCGTGATCGAGATCTACACCAAACAGTTCTCTGATTTTGCCATCGTCCTTGCAAAGGCTGATCCGGAATATGAATCGACCGGCGGCGGTGGCAGCGTGACCGAATACAAGTTGACCTTTAATATCGACGGCGACACCACGCTGTACAATCAGATGTACACCACCGGCAGCGTCAAAGTTGCAAATCTGCCGAAGCCCGAAAAAGACGGCTACACCTTTGACGGCTGGTATCTCGACAGTGCAAGAACGCAGAAAGTGGATGCAAACTTCACCGTCAGCGCAAACACCGTCCTCTACGGTCACTTTATGCTGGACGCGCTGGAAACCGAAGATCACTTTGCATACGTCATCGGTTATCCGGATCACACGGTCCGCCCGCTGAACAACATCACGCGTGAAGAAGTTGCGATGATCTTCTATCGTCTGCTCCGCGATGAAGTTCGTGAAAGCCTCGAAACCACCGACAATCCGTTCCCGGATTGCGATAAGAACAGCTGGTCGAGCGTTGCGATCTCCACTATGGCAAAAGGCGGTTATATCGCCGGTGACACCGAGGGCAACTTCCGTCCGCAGTCGCCGATCACCCGTGCTGAGTTTGCAACCATCGTTACCCGCTTTGCAACGCTGACTGCAAAGGGCGACGCAAAGTTCAGCGATATTGCCGGACACTGGTCGGAAGACTATGTTCTCCGTGCAACCGCCGCAGGTTGGATCGCAGGGTATGAGGACGGCACCTTCAAACCCGACCGTTACATTACCCGCGCAGAGGCAATGACGCTCATCAACCGCGTCCTGAACCGTGCAGTCAATGCAGAAGGTCTCCATAAGGATGCAGTCTACTGGAAGGATATGAACGGCACCGAGTGGTACTACTTCGCAGTTGAAGAAGCAACCAACACGCACGCGCACGTCCGCCAGGCAGACGGTATCAACGAAACTTGGACGGCGCTCACCGAAAACAAGTGGTTTAAGACCGGCACTTACGAAGACTAAGTAAATCAAAACAGTCGAAGCGATTTTCGCTTCGACTGTTTTTTTGCGCCTCTGAGCCTTCCCCTCCCGAGGGGAAGCCATATTCTTTCCTTATATTATATATAAAACCGGCAAGCGAGATCCGCCTTGCCGGTTTTGATATTTCTTTGCTTTTGCGAATTATTTCAGCGGCTCAAAGTCTGCGGCGCCGTGCTTGCAAAGCGGGCAGATAAAGTCGTCGGGGAGTTTGTCGCCCTCGTAAATGTAGCCGCAAACCTTGCAGACAAAACCTTTTTTGCCGTCGGTTTCGGGGCGCGGCTTGACGTTTGCCTGGTAGTAGGTGTAGGTCATCGTCTCTCTGTCGCTCATCACACGCGCCTCGGTGACCGAGCAGATAAACATCCCGTGACTGCCGAGGTCAACGTAGTTTTCCACTTTGAGGGCGAGGACGGCGTTGATGTAGTGGGAGAGGAAAACGAGACCGTTTCCAAGGCGGCTCGGCGTATCGTTGGCAAACTTGTCCACGTCACGCCCGCTTTGAAAGCCGAAGTGTTCAAATACAGAAAACGGCGCGTCCACCGACAGGCAGTTGACGTTCAAAATTCCGCTTGCCTTGATGACGTCGTGCGAGTAGTTGCGCTTGTTGATCGAAACGATGATGCGCTTGGGGTCGTCGGCAAGTTGGGTGACCGTATTGACGATCAGTCCATTGTCTTTTTTGCCGTCATTTGAGGTGACCACGTACAGACCGTAGCCGATCTTGAACAGTGCGTTCATATTCTGCTTATCCGCGGTATCATCGGCGGCGGCAAGATAGTCAATGCAGAGTTCGTTTGCCATTTCCTCGATCTGCGCGCGGTTTTCTTCACTCAGCGCCGACATGATCCTGACGGTGGTATTTGTAAATGTGACGTTTTTACTCTTTTCAAACTTTGCCGTCATCACTTTGGCAGCCATCGGCGCCCAGGAGCCGTTTTCGATCAGACCGACCGTCCGCCCCTGGAAGTTGCGCTCGGTCAGGTGGTCGATAAACTCGCGCATAAACGGATAGATCTCGGCGTTGTAGGTGGTGGTGGCAAGCACGAGTTTGCCGTAGCGGAACGCCTCGGATACGGCAAGCGACATATCGGTACGTGCCAGGTCATAGATGGCGACTTTGGGGCAGTGCTTTTTCCGGAGCGCCTCGGCAAGCAGCTGTGCCGCTTCTTTGGTATGCCCGTAAACCGAAGTGTAGGCGATCATCACGCCGTCGGTTTCGATGCCGTAGGACGACCAGGTGTTGTACAGGGAGAGGTAATCTCCGAGATTTTCGCAAAGGACCGGACCGTGGAGCGGGCAGATCTTGGCGATATCGAGCGCGGCAGCTTTTTTCAGGAGATTTTGTACCTGCGCGCCGTATTTGCCGACGATGCCGATATAGTAGCGGCGTGCCTCGGGCGCCCATTCTTCTTTTGCGTCCATCGCGCCGAATTTGCCAAAGCCGTCTGCCGAAAACAAAACCTTGTCGGCGTCGTCATAGGTGACCATCACTTCCGGCCAGTGTACCATCGGTGCAAAGACAAAGTGCAGGGTATGCTTGCCGAGCGGGAGTTCGCCGCCGTCGACGACTGTGATGCGCGGCGACGTGACCTTGCCGGCAAAGAAGTTGTCCATCATCGTAAAGGTCTTGGCGTTGGCGACGATGGCGGCGTTTGGATAGGTGTTTGCAAAATTCAAAATATTTGCCGAGTGATCGGGTTCCATATGTTGAACGATCAGATAATCCGGCTTGCGGCTGCCGAGCGCGCGCTTGAGATTGCCGAGCCACTCATCGCCGAAATGCGCGTCCACGGTGTCCATAACGGCGATCTTTTCGTCCCAGATGATATAGGAGTTATAGCACATCCCGTTTGGAACGACGTACTGTCCCTCAAACAGGTCGATCTTGCGGTCGTTGACCCCCACGTAAAGAATGTCGTCCGTAATTTTCATAAAATCCTCCGAAGTAAAAATAGATTTGAATTGTCGTGTTTTTTTGCTGTTAAGAAAGATGGCGCGAGTACGAACCCGGTTTTGGCGGGCAAAAATGCGCAGAGTTGCGGCAGAGGCGCAACTCATGACCCCTCATCCGTCGCTACGCCGAGGTTTTGCGTCTGCAAAAGGCATGCTTTGCTATTTGTTTTTGCTTTGCTCCACCTCATCCGTCAGCTACGCTGCCACCTTCCCCTCGAAGGGGAAGGCTTGGAGCGAGTGCAAGTTTTGCGCCGATAAAACTTGACAGAGTTGCGACGCTTGTGGTAATCTCTCCCTCCGAGGGAGAACACTTGTTTTGCAGCCGGCGGTAAAGCCTTCCCCATCGAGGGGAAGGTGGCTTGCCGCAGGCAAGACGGATGAGGTGGAAACCCACAGAGTTATGGGGATAAGCCAAAAGATGCCGCAGCGCCGTTTTGGCGAGTTCGAATCCCGCCTCCTACAGCGAAACGCCCGTGGCGGGGATCTTGATCTTGCGGTAGTTCATCGGGTTTTCGTAGATGGATTTTTCGACCTCATCCGCATAGACGACGGTCGCCCCCGCTTTGAGTGAGAAGAGCGTGACGCCGCCGGCGGTGCGCGTTGATTTTTCGGGGATCAGGCTGCTTTTGATCGTAATCGCCTTGTTTTGGCTGGAAACGAGGATGAGTTCCTTTGGCTCTTTCCCTTCCAGGATCGCGGCGACGATCGGGCAGGCGCCCGAGTAGACGCCCGAAAACTTTTTGCGGTTGGCGCGGACTTGGTAGTTCTCCATCGAAACGCGGACGCCCTTGCCGTTTTCAAAAATGAAGATGAGGCGTGAGGTATCCACGTCCTCGGTCAGCACCTTCATAAAAATCGGATGCTCGCCGTCCGCCATACCGAGTTTTGCGGGCAGATAATCGCCGAGCGCCGAGGCTTTGACCGGGTCAAAGTCGCGCACACGCGCCTTGTACATCTGGCGGCTGTCGGTGATAAACAACACTTCTGCGGCGTTGTCGCAGTCCTCGACGTGGGTGACGCGGTCGCCCTCCTTGAGTTTTTGCTCGTCGGCGCCGCGCAGCGAGACCAGCGTGATTTTTTTGAAATAGCCGTCTTTTGTGAGCATCAGGCGGGCGTTGTAGTTTTCAAAGAAGTCCTCTTCGGTGGCGACTTCGATGTCGTCCGCGGCGATGATCTGCGTTTTGCGCGGCTTTGCATACTTCTTTTTGATTTCGGCAAGCTGGCGCGCGATCTCGGCGCGGAGTTTGATTTCATCGCCGATGAGCGCACGGAGGTCGTCGATCTCTTTGGTGAGCGATTCGATCTCGGAAACGCGGTTGAAGATATATTCGCGGTTTAAGTGGCGCAGTTTGATCTCCGCCACGTATTCCGCCTGCACCTCGTCGATGCGGAACGCCGCCATCAAATTCGGCACGACGTCGTCCTCGTTTTGCGTTTCGCGCACGATCTTGATGGCGCGGTCAATGTCGAGCAGGATCTTGCCGAGGGCTTGCAGCAGATGGAGTTTGTCCTCTTTCTTTTTGAGGTCAAAGGCAAACTCGCGCTTGACGCAGGACAGGCGAAAGCGGATCCACTCGCGCAAAATGTCCGCAATGCCGAGCAGGCGCGGCGCGCCGTCGATGAGCACGTTGAAGTTACAGTCAAACGAATCTTCCAGCGGCGTGAGTTTGTAGAGTTTGGTCATCAGTTTGTCGGGGTCTACGCCGCGGCGCAGATCGATCGTCAGTTTGAAGCCGGAGAGGTCGATCTCGTCGCGGACGTCGGTGATGTCCTTGATCTTGCCGGACTTTACGGCGTCAAAGATCTTGCCCATGATCGCCTCGATCGAGGTCGAATAGGGGATCTGCGTGATGTCGATGCAGTTTGCGGCTTTATCGTAGGAGTACCGCGCACGCAGCCGCACGGGACCGTGCCCGGTCTCAAAAATGCGGCGCATTTCCTCGCGGTTGTAGATGACGTAGGCGCCGCCGGGAAAGTCGGGGGCTTTGACGATGTCCATCAGCGTGTCGATGGTGGTGTTCGGATGGCGGAGGAGCGCGATGGTGGCGTCGCAGATCTCCCCGAGGTTGAACGAGCAGATGTTGGACGCCATACCGACGGCGATGCCCATATTCGGCGATACGAGAATGTTGGGAAACGAGGTCGGCAGGAGTTTCGGCTCGGTGGTGGTGTTGTCGTAGTTGGGCACCATATCCACGGCGTCTTTGTCCACGCCGCGAAAGATCTCGGCGCAAAAGCCGTCCAGTTTTGCCTCGGTATAACGCGAGGCGGCGTACGCCATATCGCGGCTGTACTGCTTGCCAAACGAGCCTTTGGAGTCGATAAATGGGTGCAGGAGCGCCTCGTTGCCGCGCGTCAGGCGCACCATCGTTTCGTAGATGGCGGCGTCACCGTGCGGATTTAAGTGCATGGTTTGACCGACGATATTGGCGCTTTTGGTGCGCGCCCCCGTCAAGAGCCCCATTTTGTACATCGTGTAAAGCAGTTTGCGGTGCGAGGGCTTGAACCCGTCGATTTCGGGGATCGCACGCGAAATAATGACGCTCATGGTGTAGGGCATATAGTTGGTTTCGATGACGTCGGTGATGAGCTGCGGCGTTGCCGGGGCTTCATTCCCCGTAAAGCGCCGGGACAGCTCTTCCTGTTTTGCCTTTCTTGCCATTTTCGGTGTCCTTTCGTCTTTGTGTCAGTGATTTTGAGTATAGAGATATGCGCGTCCTTCTTTTTTTCGTGTGAGCAGACCGCAAAAAAGAAACGCGCCGAGCGCCGCGTGCGCAACGCGGGAGGTGCGGTGGATGTGTTTTTCAAATTCCCCGGCGGTAAAGGTTTTTGGAAAGTCGCGGGGAAACAGATCTGCCACGTCGCTGTTGTCCCGGACCTCGATAACGTCCAAAAGGGAGAGGGGGAGGCGGTCGGCGCTTCGCTTTGCCGCGCTCCTCACGCGCGTGGCGTCGCGGTATTCCGCGACCGAGAGGAGCGGAAAGAGAAAGCGCAGGCGCGGATGCGGGAAAATGCCGCGCAGGGCGTAGAGTTCCGCCGCGGCGTCGGTCGGGGCGCCGTGCTTTGGACTTTTGCGCGTGCGCAGGACTTGTCCGTCCCCGTCCACCCACAGGATGGTCTTGTCGGCGATGATCGGACAGATGACCGTCACGTCGTGTTCGGGGAGAAAAACTTCAAGTTTGCGGCAGAGGCGCGCAAAGTTTTTGGTTTGAATTTCACAGACGCCGTTTTCGTTGAGAACGTCGGCGACAAATCCGCCGATCGGGATCTCGTGGCGGCGCCTGTCCGGCTCAACGGCGAGTTTGAAGAGCGCGTGGAGGTTTTTTTCGCCCCGCTCGCCGATGCCGACGGGTAAGTGCATCTCTGCGGCGAGCGTTTCCGCCGCGCGGTGGAGCGATCTCTCCGAAAACGGCAAATTCTTTCTTTTTACCGTCATAGTTTCTTGATATGATGCGCCGCCGCGCGACAGAGACGGTTGTAGAGCGCAAGCGAGAGTCCGTCGGTCGCGGGGAGCGGGGCGAGGATCTGTCGCGGATCCTCGGCGTCCGCCTCGATCAGCGCGGCAAACAGACGGTGCAGTTGACTTTGCTTGTCCGCTTTTTTGCCGAGCGGCACGACCTTGTGTCCGGCAAAGAGATCCGTCTCCTCGTCAAATACGAGGAGCAGGGTGTCGGCGGGCGCTTTTTGGCAGTAGGCGATGCGGCGCGCGTCGTCGCCGTCCAGCAGCGTGAGCGGCGCACGGGGGGCGTAATGGCGGTATTTCATCCCCGGCGAGAGCGGGCGGGCGTCCTTGGGGAGCGCCTCTGTGACCGCGCTTGCAATATCGACCCTGCCGAGGACGCGCTGCAGCATCTCGTGCGTGATACCGCCGGGGCGGAGGAGGGTCGCCGTTCCGTCCGCGTCAAGTTTTACGATGGTGGATTCCACGCCGACCGCCGCTTCGCCGCCGTCGAGGATCATATCCACCTTGCCCTCAAGGTCGGCGCGGATATGATCCGCCTTTGTGGGCGAGGGCTTGCCGGAGAGATTGGCGCTCGGCGCGGCGATCGGTACGCCCGCCGAAAGGATCAGCCGATGCGCCACGGGATGTGACGGGCATCGCACGCCCACCGTGTCAAGTCCCCCCGACGTTGCGGACGGGATAACTTCCCGTTTCGGCAGGATCACGGTCAGGGGACCGGGCATAAACGCGGACGCAAGTTTATAGTACGCCTCGTTTGTGCAGGCGATGTCCTCGGCGTCCTTTGGGGATGCGATATGGACGATGAGCGGATTGTCGGACGGGCGCCCTTTGGCGGCGTAGATCTTTTTCGCCGCCTTGCCGTCGAGCGCGTTTGCGCCGAGCCCGTAGACGGTTTCGGTCGGGAAGACGACAAGCCCGCCGCGGCGCAGGATCTCACCCGCCGCCGCGATATTTTCGTCGCTCAACTCGTTTTGCGGAATAAAAACGGTCATAAACTTTCGGTTCCTTTAAGTTTTTCGGCGGTGTCGGCGGTGATGAGCGCGTCGATCATTTCGTCGAGGTTGCCGTTGAGAAAACTTTCCAGCGTATAGAGCGTAAGACCGATGCGGTGATCGGTAACGCGCCCCTGCGGATAGTTGTAGGTGCGGATGCGCTCACTGCGGTCGCCCGTGCCGACCTGGCTTTTTCGGGCGGAGGCGATGGCGTCCGTCTGCTTTTTCTGTTCGATGTCGTAGAGTTTGGTGCGCAGCATTTTCATCGCTTTGTCGCGGTTTTTGAACTGACTGCGCTCCTCCTGGCACTCGACCACGATGCCCGACGGTACGTGGAGGATGCGGATGGCGCTTTCGGTCTTGTTGATGTGCTGACCGCCGGCGCCGCTGGACTTGCAGGTTTCGATCTTGAGGTCGGCGGGGTTGATCTCGATTTCGACGTCCTCGACCTCGGGGAGCACCGCCACGGTAGCGGTGGAGGTTTGGATGCGCCCTTGCGCCTCGGTTTCGGGAACGCGCTGGACGCGGTGGACGCCGCTTTCAAATTTCAGGCGGGAGTAAGCGCCCTCGCCGCTGACCGAAAAACTGACTTCTTTGTAGCCGCCGAGTTCGGTTTCGTTTGCGTTTAAGAGTTCGGTCTTAAAGCCTGCCGACGCCGCGTACATCGTATACATACGGTAGAGGACGGCGGCAAACAGCGCCGCTTCCTCGCCGCCGGTGCCCTGGCGGATCTCGACGATGACGTTTTTGTCGTCGTTCGGGTCGCGGGGGAGCAGGAGGACTTTGAGCTGTTCATACAGTTTTTCGCATTTTTCGGCGGCTTCGGTGTATTCGGCGTCCGCCAGAGAGCGCAGTTCGGGATCAAGCGAGGTGTCGCCGCGCATTTCTTCAGCTTCCTTGCGATTTTTTTCGGCGGTCTTATAGGCGCGAAACGCCTCGATGATCGGCAAAAGCGTCTTGCGCTCTTTCATCAGCGCCGTCAGTTCTTCCTGCTTTGAAAAAATTTCCGGGTCGGCAAGCGCGTTTTCGATTTTTTCAAATCGCGCTTCCGCGGCGTTCAGTTTGTCGATCATTTGGTTTCGGTTTCCTTTGCAAAGGCGGCAAACGCTTCGTACGCGCTGTATACGTCCACTTTGGAGACCACTTCCACCGGCGCGTGCATCGAAATGACGGGTACGCCGACGTCCAGCGTGTCGATGTTGCGGTTGGCAACGTACTGGGCGACCGTTCCTCCGCCGCCCTCGTCCACTTTGCCGAGTTCCGCCGTCTGCCATATCACGCCGTCTTTGTCAAACAGGCGGCGGATCCGCCCCACGGTCTCGGCGGAGGCGTCCGACGTGCCGCTCTTGCCGCGCGCACCGGTGAATTTGGACATAGCGACGCCGCAGCCGATGATAGCGCTGTTGCGCTTTTCGTAAACCGAGGCAAAGTTCGGGTCATAGCCGGCGGTGACGTCGGCGGAGAGGCAAACCGAGTTGCCGCGCGCCACGCGCGGATTTCCGCCGAGGCGCTCGGCGATCTCATCCATGATGTCAGTAAAGATCTGGCATTGCATACCGGTCACGCCCATCGAGCCGATCTCTTCTTTGTCGGCAAGCACGCACATCTGCGTGTGCGGGTTTTCGTCCCCAAAGTCGAGCAGGGCGCGCAGCGCGGGGTACGCGCAAACGCGGTCGTCGTGTCCGTAAGCGGCGATCAGCGCACGGTCAAAGCCGACGTCGCGCGCGCCGGTGGCGGGCACAAGCGAAAGTTCTGCCGAGGCAAAGTCGGCTTCGGTAATGCCGTAGCGCTCGTAGAGGAGGTTTAAGACGTTCAGTTTGATCTTGTCGCTCTCCTCTTCGTCCGCCGCCGGCATCGAGCCGCAGAGGATGTTGAGTTCCTCGCCTTTGATGGCGGTGGAAAGCGGTTCTTTTGACTGCGATGCGGCAAGGTGCGGGAGCAGGTCGTTGATATAGAATACCGGATCGCCGGCGTCTTCGCCGACAGAGATCTCGACCTTGGCGCCGTCCGCACGGATGACGACGCCGTGGAGAGAGAGCGGGATGGTCACCCATTGGTACTTGCGCAATCCGCCGTAGTAGTGGGTTTTGAAAAACGCCATCCCGTCGGACTCATAGAGCGGCTGTTGTTTTAAGTCGATGCGGGGCGAGTCGATGTGGGCGGCGGTGATATACATCCCGCGCTCGATCGGCTCACTGCCGATCTTGAGGAAGTAAACGCTCTTGCCGCGATTGCACAGATACAACTTGTCGCCGGGGCGGACAGGGTCGCCGATGCGGTAGGGGCGGTAGCCGTGCGCCGCGGCAAGTTTGACGGCGGTATCCGCCGCCTCGCGCTCGGTTTTTGCGGCGTTGAGAAACGCCATATAGTCTTTGGCAAAGGCAAAGGCGGGTTCGGTTTTCTCGGGTGCGCGCACATAGGCGGATTCCTTTTTGTAGATCAGATCCATAATATCACTCCTTGTATAAACTTTCGTCACGGATATAGTTTTTGATAATACTCGCACGCACGGCAAACGCGCGCGACGTAGTTTTTGGTTTCTTCAATGGGGATCTCGGAGAGCCTGCCGTCTTCGCCGCTTTCTTTCAGCCAGCGGGACACGCGCGAGGGCCCCGCGTTGTAGGCGGCAAACGCGGTCTCCCAAACGCCGAAGCGGGCGTAGAGCATCGAGAGGTAGTAGATGCCGCACCGCAGGTTGACGTCGGCGTCGTAGATCGCCTCCGCCGGCAGGTCTTCACCGAGTTTGCCGCAAAGATAGGTAAAGGTGCTCGGCGTGAGCTGCATCAGCCCCACCGCCCCCGCGTGCGACACGGCAGCCTCGTTAAATCCGCTCTCGGTAAGGATGACGGCGTAGCAGACGTCGGTCGGCACGCCGTAGGCGGCGGCGTAAGTCTCCACCGCGTCTTGGTATTCGATTTTATAGAGCGAGCGCAGATAGCGCGGATAGAGATGAAAGGCAAGCAAAATGAGGACGAGCGCGACAAAGAGCAGTCGCAGGAGTATGCGTCCCGTTCGATGTTTTTTCATGAGGCGCCCCCCTGTCTTAAAGCGGCGGCGAGGTCGCCCGCCGCCCTGTCAAGGTCGCACTCTTCATCGTTTTCGATAAAGTAAGCACAGCGCGCCAGCCGCCTTGGCGAGAGGGGTTCTCCGGCGCGGATCCGCGCCTCTGCCGCCGCCGCGGAGATCCCGTCGCGCGCCATGATCCGCGCCATACGGACTTCTTTCGGCGCATCGACGTAAACGACGGCGTCGCAAAGGCGATCCAGCCGCGCGTGAAAGAGAAGCGGCGCGTCGATCAGCACGCCGACACAGTCGGTCCGCTTTGCTGCCATGATGCGGGCGACAACTTCGGCGCACACGTATCTGTGCGTGATCTTGTTGAGTTTTGCGAGGTTTTTTCGATTCTTTTCGCCAAACACCTTTTGGCGGAGGATCCCGCGGTCGATCTGCCCGTCCCTTAGGATATCCGCACCAAACGCGGCGACAAGGTCGCCCCGCAGGGGCGCACTTTCGGCAAGCAGGGTGTGATAGATGCGGTCGGTATCGAGGTGGAGATAGCCGTAGTCGCAGAGCCGGCGGCAAAGTTCGCCCTTGCCGCTGCCGGACTGCCCGACAACGCCGATGATCTGCATACACGCACCTCCCGTCCGAAAAATACAAAATGAAAGCGGTTTTTACAATGAAAAAACGACGATTGAAATTTATAACATCATATATAGGATATTATACCTAAAATCGGCTGAAATTGCAAGTCTTTTCAGCAACAACGGAGGTATGGTCATGCGTAAATTTCGGATATTTGCAGCGGCGGTGATCTGCGCCCTGACGCTTTGTGCGGCGGCAAGCGCCGACGAGGACGACGGAGTGAATATTTTTCAAAATAAAATGAATAATATTCAAAAATAATTGTGTATTCTGCTGATTTTGAAGAAAAATAAGAATATTTATTCTAAACCTATTGCATTTTTGCCGCGGCGGTGCTACAATGGGGACATCAAAAAATCGACCATCGTTTCGGAGGATTTTTACAATGGATAAAAGCAAGATCAAAAAAGTGGTTCTCGCCTACTCGGGCGGTCTCGATACTTCCATCATCATTCCGTGGCTGAAAGAAAATTACAACAATTGCGAAGTCATTGCCGTTTCGGGTAACGTCGGACAGGCGGACGAGCTCGACGGATTGGAAGAAAAAGCGCTCAAAACCGGTGCGTCCAAACTGTATATCGAGGATCTCACCGACGAATTTGTCAACGACTACATCATCCCCACCGTCAAGGCGGGCGCAAAATACGAGGAGTATATGCTCGGCACGTCGTTTGCGCGCCCGATCATCGCAAAGCGGCTGGTGGAGATCGCCAAGGCGGAGGGCGCGGACGCCATCTGCCACGG
>JAFSUT010000002.1 GCA_017445085.1 Clostridia bacterium
GATCTCGCCACGCCCCGATACCGAGGAAAACGTACCGCCGTTAATGATCGCGGTGCCGCCCTCCTCCACGGTGATCTTCATAAAGTAATCTTTTTTGCTCATGCTGACGACGCTTTCGGTCACGGTGAGTTTACCGCCCTTGGCGACGTGAATGGTATCCTGCGCGTTTTCCTGGAACAAAATCATGTCGTCAAAGGTCACGTCGGATACGATCGTCAGCGTTTTGCCGCCCGCCATTTTGAATGCGCAGGCGGGATTGGTCTTCGGCTCCGGATTTTTATAGTCCTTGCCGTCGTAAACCGAAGTGATCGTCAGGGGTCCCGTCGTTTGCGGCAGGGTAAAATCCGCTTTGATGTACCCTTTGCCGACCAGCACCAGCGTGCCGCCGTCTTTGAGGATCCCCATAACGCCGCTGCCGCTTGTGGAACTGAAACTCATTTTCGGCGCATCTGCCGAAAGTCCGCTGTTTTTGTCACTGCCGAAATCCGCCGCCATAAATGCGACCGCGTCGGACGCCGCCGCTGCCGAAACGGCAAGCAGGACAAAGAGGCAGGCGCAAAGCGCGCAAATGATTTTTAGACTCTTCATAAAGGTCCTCCCTGTTTATTTTGCTCTGTATTCTTTTGCGGCGATGCGCGTGAAGATGACGCACGCCTCACTGCGGACGATACTGTCGTTTGGACGGTAGTTGCCGCTGCCGCTGTCACCGCTGACGATGCCCGCGGCATACAGTTTTGCCACCGCACCGGCACACGCCATCTCCGCCGTGACGTCGGGGCAGGCGCCGCTGCGCACCGCCGCGAATTCGCTCTCCGGCAGGATGTTGGCAAAGACGATCGCCATCTGTCCGCGCGTGATGTTTGCGTTATAATCGGCAAACTGTCCGGATGTGATGATGCCGTTTTCCACAGCGTAGTTGACGTACGGGATATACCACGCCTCCCCGCTCGCCGCCGCGCCGACCGTTTTGCCGTAATACGCCTTGTGGATATTGACGGCGGCGGTGAGCGCCTGCGCTACCGTAAAGGTGCTGTCGGGCGAGAACTTGGTCTGCGACGTGCCGTTTGCCAGCGTGTATTCATACGCGGTTTTGACATAGGGGTAAAACCACTTGTCGCTCGTCACGTCGGTGAAAGCGTCCGTATAGGTGCGCGACTTTGCAAATTTGCCCGGCTCTCCGCCGCGGACGGTGGTAAAGGAACTGATGCGCTTTTCGAGCGGCGTTTGGTTCTTTGCAACCGTCAGTACGGTGTCAACGCTCGGCGCGTCGCCGATGTGCGGCACGCCGTCTTTATCAAAGGTGATCTCCTGCATATAGAGGCGGCGCATGGAGTATGCCGAGTAGTGATATTGTTTTGCATGGTAAACGCCGTAGTAGTGCTTGCCGTCCGAGGACGTGGTGACCACCATCGCGCCGGGCGAGAGCGTGCCGTTTTCGTAGTTGACCCACTGAAATGGCTTTGGATCCTTTTCCCAGAGCGAGGCGTCCATAAGGCTGTCGCCGGCGCCGCCCTTAAAGTGGAGGATGCCCGTGCAGTAGGTATCCAGGCGCGTATGGTTGCCCGCGTAGATCAAATAGAGCTGTCCGTTTGGCGCGTAGAATGCAAACGGTCCCTCCATAATGCCGGAAAAGCCGGTCGTGCCGTTGGCGCTGCCGCCCTCCCACGTGTAGGACGGGGAAGAGAAGACAACTTCTTTGCTGCCAAAGGCGGTAGGACTTGCAAGTTCCACGATACGCAGGCGCTGGGTGTGGGGATTTACGTCGGTCGGCGTGGCAAAGCCGCTGAAGAACATATAGGTCTTGCCGCCGTGCTCGATCACACGCGGCGAGAGGTAGGTGAAAAAGTCGGTGTCGATATTTTGCATACAGCCAAAGTAGGTGTACGGTCCCATCGGCGTGTCGGGTTGCCCGACCCAGACGTAGGGGTAGCGCTCGTCCGCGCCGACCGCGCTCTTTGCCCCCTGTACGGCGGCGTAGAGATACCAGCGTCCGTCGAGGTAGTAGAGCTGCGGCGCCCAAAGGTCGGTGATCTCCGCCCCCCCGCCGCTTTGCGCCTGGCTCCAGATGAGTTGCGGCGCGGCGCCGGCAAGGTCGCAGAGGTTTGCCGCGCGGCACATATAGATGGCGGCTTTGGTTGCCGCGGTGTTGCGCGCATAGGTATAGTAATACCAGCCGTCGTGGTAGACGACCGAGGGATCGGCAAACCCCGCGATCGGATTGGTAAACGTGATCTCACCCGACAGGGTACGGGTAAGATCGGTGTTTGGCGCGTTAAAGAAAGAGGTGTGAGCGCCGCCGAGGGATTGTGCCCCGACGATACTTGACGCACGTTCGATGTCGGCGCCGCCGATATTCAGCGTGTAGACGCCGTCAAAGGTCGCGCCGTCCCCCGCGGATGCGCGGATATCGCCGCAGACGGTCCCGCCGGCAAGATCGATCGTGATATTGCCTTTTGCCGTGACCCCGTCCTCCATTCCGAAGATCGGGCAGTGGAACTGCCCGCCCGTGACGTTGCACACGGCGTTTCCGACAAGGTTATTTTGCCCGGCGACGTAGACGGCACCGTGAAATCCGCCGCCCGCAATGTTGAGCGTCAGATCGCCGCGTACCGTATGCGTGGCGGCAGTCCCCGCGGCGGCGTACATCCCGGTGCTGACCACGCCGAAGTCACCGGATCTTACCGTCAGGATGTTGCCGCCGCTCTGGTTGACCGCAAGGGCGGCGGAACCGCCGATCAGGGCGGGGTAGTCCTCGGTGCGGTTCCCCTCAAAGATCGAGCAGACGACCCCGTCGCCGACCGTGAGGGCGTGTCCCTCGGCGGAGATATAGGTGCCGTTTGCCGCGGCGACGATGCGGATGTGGTCAAACTCGCCCGCGCTGCCAAACGAAATGTATTTGCGCAGTTCGATGTTTGCGTCGTCGGTCGCGCGGTAGTCCACGCCGTCGAAGAGAGAAGTGATGGTGATTTTGCCGGATACGCCCGGCAGCGTTTGCCCCACGTCCACCGTGAGTTTGCCGCACACGACGATCGTGCCGCCGTTTGTGAGACGTTTTGCCGCGCTGACGAGGTCGCCCGCCGCTTTGGAGGGGGAGGAGCCGTCGCCGGTGCCGCCGTTTTTGACGAAAGCGACGCCGTCGCCGTAAACTTTGCCGACGTCGTCAATGCCGCTGCCGCCGGCGGCGTTCTCTTTGACCGCGCGGACGATGCCGCTTGCCTGTCCGCCGCGCAGGGCAACGCACGCGTGCCCCGCGGTCGCCGCGGCGCCGTAGACGTTTTGCGCGCTGCCGCCCGAAAAGACGACGTACGCGGTCGCATCCGCTCCCGTGACGCTGCCGCCCGAAATCTCGGCAAAGCTGCCGCTCTCGACGCGCACGCCGTGCGTAGCGGAGGATCTGCCGCCGTCGATCGAGAGATCGCCGCCGGAAACGCCGCTGCCGATGTTCATATCAAAGCCGCTGCCGCACAGTATGCCGCTGCCGCCGAAGGTGAGGTCGGCAATATCGGTTTTCCCGCCGAAGGCAAGACGCCCCGAAACGTTCAGGACGGCGCCGCTCTTTCGGTAGTCGGTATTTCCATATACCGAGGTCAGGCGGACGGTCTTTTCGATGACGGGCAGGGTCGCGCTTGTGACGTTGACTTTGCCGCAGATGATGATGGCGCCGCCCGCACGGCCGAGGAGATCCGCCGCGGCGGTGAGGGTCTTTTTCGGCGTAGTTGCCGTAAGTCCGTCGTTTTTGTCGTCGCCGCTGTCGGAGACGAAGACCGTTTTGTCAAAGCCGACGGCGGGGAGCAGGATCTCGGGCGCGATTTCGCAGATGGCGTTGCCGCGCACGCCGGCGGCGGAAAATCCTTTATGCCCGTTTGCAAAGTTTCCGCCGCTTACGGTAAGGATAAAGTCGCCGTCAAGTCGGCTTGCCACGCTGTCGTGGATCGCGCCGACGGTGGTGCCGCGCCCGAAAGTGCCGCCGTTGATCGTGATATAGACGTTCCCTCTGCAATAGGCGCTGTTTGAGGCGGTGGCATTGGTGCCCGGGCGCCCGATGCCCATGATATCGCAGTTGAAACTGCCGCCGTTGATGATCAGACGGGCGTCGCCGTCCAGGGCGTCAAAGCCGCCGATGCCGATGATGCCGTTTTTGGTATTGTCGGTGGTGGAGGAGGTAAACGTGCCGCCGCCAATGAGGATGGTGACGTCACCGATGGTGCCGACCGGCTGGGCTTCTCCCGTGCGGATGGAGCCGCCGCGCACGTACCACCAGGTGCCACTGTCGATCTCAATGGTATAGCCGAAGTAGCGCGTGCTTTGCACGGTCGTACCGGGCAGGGCGCAGTCGGTGCCGCCCCAGATGGCGATCGGGTTGGCGACGTACTCGTTTGTGATGCCGAGCCCGAGGGTCAGATCGTTGCCGCGGCAGTAGATATCCACGCCGTTTGCCGAGGAGATCGTGATGTTTTCAAACTTGGTCGGACCGCCGAGGTAGATATCGCTTTTGACCGTCAGGCGCGCCCCTGCGCTTTTGGCGTAGTTGACGCCGCCGTAGAGAGAGGTGAGGGTAAAGCGTTCCGCTCTCGTCGGAAATACGGCGACGGAAGCGTCCAGGGTGACGCCGCCGCACACCACGATGGTGCCGCCCGCCGCGCTCAACTTTTTGAAGGCGAGCGAGAGGCTGTTTACGGCGCTTTCCGCGCTCTTGCCGTCGCCTGCGGCGCTGCCGCTGTCGCTGACGTAGCAGACCTTCATCGTATCGGCGTCGTCGGTGTCGCCGCCGGCGCGGCGCACGCTGTCAAAGGACGAAAGATAGACGTTTTGGTTCAGCCAGCCGTCGTCCACCTTTGCCACGCGGACGTCAAGTACGGTGTGTCCGTAGTTGATCGCGGAGGCGACAAAGCAGCCGCAGCCCGTAAGTCCGCGGAACACGCCGTCCTTATCGATGCCGGGGGTGACGGCGGTGAAATACGCGGTGGGGTCAAAGTTTTCGGTCAGTGTGACCGTCAAATCGCAGGTGTAGGTGACCTTATCCGCGCCGAGCGTGATAAAGTTGTTCACCCTGCCGCCGTCAAGGATGATCTCGGCGCTGCCCGTGGTCAGGGTCGGCGAGCCCCAGCGGTAGACGGCAAAGATCTTGTCTACCGACGCGTCACCGCCGATCTTGATATGCGCTTTGCCGCTGTAATTTGCCTTGCCGCCGCCGTTAGCGACGTTTCTGCCGAGTCCGGTCAACTCGGAAACGTGTCCGCTCTCCAGCGTCAGATAACTGTCTTTTGTATAATCGTCACCCGGGACGGACACTTTGGAATTGGTATGTTCCATACCGCCGATCAGGTGAAAGTCCACTTTGTCCATGGCAACGCCGCGCGCAAAGGTCAGCGGGAAGAAGCGCGCCGCAAGGACAAATGTTTTGCCGGCGCCGGCAAAGGTGATGTTTTCAAAGATAGTCTCGCCCGTGCAGAAATAACGACCGCCGTCCGGGCAGATGATCTTTGCGTCCGGCGTGTCTCCGCAAATCGTTACGGCGCCGCTTGTGGCGGGCGCGGTGAATGCGGGGATCGAGGCGTCATAGTTTTTGGAAGTTGCCGGCGAAATGCGGCCGACGACGACCACTTTGCCGCCGCCTGCCACCGCCGAAACGGCGTCGGCAAGGTCGCCGAGCGGAGAGGCGGCGGACGAGCCGTCGCCGGTGCCGCCGTCTTTTACGTAGACGGTATCTGCGGCAAAAACGCCGAGTGCAAGCAGAGAGAGGAGGAGGACAGTCACCGCTGCGGCAAGTCCGAATTTGAATTTTTTCATGGTATCCCTCATTTAACAAAATCAGTTTTGGCGGAGCGCGGGGAGAGCAATGCGCGTGAAGATGACGCAGGCCTCGGCGCGTGTGATCTCATCGTCGGGGCGGAAGTTGCCGCTGCCGGCGTCACCGCCGACGATACCGGCGTTATAGAGTTTCATCACCGGCAGATACTCGCGCGAGGCGTGGGAGAGGTCGGGGATGTCGCCGCTGCGGCGCGGCTCGTATTCTTCCTCCGGCAGGATATTTGCAAACACAGTCGCCATCTGCCCGCGCGTGATGTTTTTGTTGTAATCGTCAAATTGCCGCGCCGTGATGATGTCGTATTCGATACAGTATTCAACGTAGGGGGCAAACCAGCTTTCACCGGCACCCGCCGCGCGGATCGCCCCGTCGTAATAGGCTTTGTGGATATTGGCGGCGGCGGTCAGCGCCTGCGCCACCGTAAATTTGCCGCTCGGGGAGAAGGCGGCGGCAGACGTGCCGTTGGCAAGCCCGTACTCGTAAGCGGTTTTGACGAAAGGATAAAACCATTTGTCCGCCGTCACGTCCGCAAAGTTTTCGGCATAGGCGCGGGTCGCGGCAAATTTTTGCGGCTTTTCCTCTTCGGTCGGCAGATCGGTCACTTTGGCGGGGTCAAACGGGATGATCTCTTCAAAAGAGTCCGCAAACACCGCTTTTTCGATCCATGCGTCGGTAACGAGTTTTGCCTCGGAGAGATCCAGCACGGTCGTGCCGCTGTTGTTGTAGTCCTTAAACGCGCAGGAGGCGTTGATGCCGTTCCACACGCCCGCGCTCGACCAGCCGAGCGAGGGGACGAAAGTAAAGTAGTTTGCGGGATCCATCCTTTGAGTGAGTTTGATCGTAATGTCGTTTTTGTAATCCTGCTTTTTGTCTGCGGCACAAATGTACTCGGTGACCGCGCCGCCGTCCAGCGTGATCACGGCGGAGGCGTTTGAAAATCCGTTGTCGCCGTAACGGTAGAGCGCAAGCAGTTTTTGCACGACGGCGTCGCCGGCGACCGTGATATACGCGGTGCCGCTGTAAGGCGCGCCGCCCGCCATATTGCCGACGTTTCTGCCAAAGCCGTCGATTTCAAAAAAGTTGCCGCTTTGTACCGTGATATGTACGTCGGCGTCGTAGTTTTTCTCCGGCAGGTGCATGGCGGCGTTGTCGTGCTGCATCCCACCGATGAGCTGCGCCTTGACGGCGCCTGCCATTTTGACGCCCGCGCCGAAGGTCATATCGTGCATACAACCGACGAAAAAGAGAAAGGCGTTTTCACTTTCGGCGGTAAACGTGATATTCTCAAACGTGGTATTTGCCGAGAGCCAGAGACGGCAACCGACGGGGGTGAGGAGATTGCCGCCGTAGTTTTTGCCCTTGTAACTGCCGCACAGCGTGATATCGCCGCTTTGCGGCATTTTGAAGATCGGCTTTGCGGGGTCGGCGGCGTCGTAGGCGCGGGATGTTGACAGTTGCACGTCGCCGCAAACGACCACCGTGCCGCCGCCGCTCAGCGCGGCGACCGCGTCCGCAATATCGCCGAATGCGTTTTCGGCACTGCTGCCGTCGCCGGCGGCGCCGCTTTTGACGTACACGGTGTCCGCCGCAAAGACCGAGAACGCGAGAAGCGCACAGAGCAGGGCGGAAACGAGGAAAAACGGGAGGAAATTCTTTTTCATTGTATTCTTGCTCCTTTTCGTTGATCTAAAAATCGGTTTTGTCCGCGAGTACGGTCTCACGGTATTTGCTGGGGGAAATGCCGAAATGTTTTTTGAACATCCGCGAAAAATTGACGATGTCGCCGTATCCGGCGTATTCCGCCGCCGCGGTCACCCCCGCGTTTTCGGATACGAGATATTGCGCGGCGCGTTCTAATCGAAATTCAGTGAGAAAGTCCTGCGGGGAAAGTCCGGTTTCCCGCCGGAATACAAAGGAAAAATAACTGCGGTCAAGTCCGAGGTGCTTTGCAATGTCCGCAACTTTGATGTGCTTTGAAAAGTTGTCGGCGATATACTGTTTTGCCCTTGTGACGTAGGGGTTTGCGGCATATTGCGTTTGTTCCGCCTGCCGCATCAGGGTACTGAACAGTTCCCAGATCTTTGCTGCCAGCGCTTCTTTTTGCCCGGTGGAAAATGCGGCGATCTCGGCAAGGCTTTCAAAGAGGGGCGCTGCCGCCGGCGCCGTGATGACGTCGGTGTCAAGGATCTTCGGGAGGGGACCGTCGGCGTCAAAGAGGATCCAGGCGTATCGCCACGGGGTCTGCAAACTTGCGGTATAGGTGTGTGCCTTGTGCGGTCGGATGATAAACATCTGCATCGGGAGAAGATGGTAAGTCCTGCCGCCGGTGGTCAGCGTCCCCGTCCCCGACAGGATAAAATGGATCATCCAGTACGGGCGCGGCACCGATACCGAAAAGCCGGCGCTGCAGATCTGCTGCCCAAAGCCGACCGGATGGACGGCAGGCAGTTTCGGATCGTCAAAACGGTAATCTGCTTGCAACAGTTTTTCCTCCTATACGCAAAAGATCAGGGAGAGCGGATGTCAGCAAAAATCCACATCGCCGTCCCGGCAGGGAAAGAGCGTGAAATCAAAACGGTGTTTTCCGCTTTTCAATTGGTACTTTTCGTTTAGCACCGGTCCGCAGGAGTTGGAGCCGCATCCGCTTTGAAATGCGTCGATGGCGATAAAAGTTGCGTCCTCGTCCTGCAAAGCGTGCGCGTAGTGCGCCGAGGCGAGCTGCGCCGTCGAGTAATGCGACGTCCCCAGCGAGAAAGGCGCCTCACCGCAGAGAAAGAGCAGCCCGTCGCCGCCCGGCGTGCGGAAGAAGGCGTAATGCGTGCCGAAGTGTCCGCCGCATTCCTGCGGATAGAGATAGGGCTCGTAATTGTCGGTGACCGTGGTCTCAAAGCGGGAAAGACGCGCCGAAAGCCGCTTGTCAATATAGGCCTCCCCGGGGCCGTAGCCGAAGTAGGTGACGTTTTCCAGCGCGCGCACGGCGGGGAAAAGAATGCCGAGGCGCGGATAGTAGCGGATGCCGAGGTCGGGGATATCGGCGTCGGTTTTGATCTTGAGTTTGCCGTCCGCCGTGACCGTGTAGGTGAGTTTTGCTCGGAGGATGGTTTTGCCGAGCGCGGCGAAAGATATGCGCGCCGACAGCGTGACCGATCCGGCGCCCGCCCGCCCGACGGCAAGGCCGCCGTAGGTCGGCAGGGCGGAGGAGAGCCCGATGAGATCCCACTTTTTGCGGATATACATATCGTTGTCCATCGGGGCGCGGGTAAAGGCAATTTCGACGGGACGGTCGAGCAGGACAGTGCCGCCGCAGGATATACCGCAGAGCAGTCCCGTGGTTTTGTCAAAGGTGTAGGTGCGCCTGCCGACGGTGACGGTCAGTTCGCGCGCGGTTTCACCGAGCGCGGGGGCGGCGGGGGCGCCGAACAGGCGCGGCAGGGCGTGCGCCTCCCGCAAAATAAACTGGAAGTGTCCGAGCGGCGTTGCCGCGGGGACGAGCGGCGAAGGTGTGGCGCTTTCCACGGCAAAGGTGATGGTTTGCACGCCGCTTGGCAAATCTCGGAGATTAACGGTAAAGGGCGTTTCGCTTTCGGGCGCGGTGTCAAAGGTGAGAACGCCTGCCGCCGTCGCACTCCCGTTGACTTCGACGGTATAGCGGACGAGGATATCCGAAAGCGGCGTGAAGTTCTTTAAGTTGCGGATGACGAATTTGCCCCGTGCGGGATCGAGCGCCTCGATCCGCAAAGGGAGATATACCTGCCGCATCTCCCAAAGCCCCGTATGCGGCCGGCGGTCGGGATAGACCAGCCCGTCCATGCAGAAGTTGCCGGCGTTTGGCTTGTCGCCAAACGCGCCGCCGTAGCCCCACTTGTCGTTGTCCGGCGCGTTTGTCAGGGGCGCCGCGTGGTCGCAAAACTCCCAGATGCAGCCGCCGAAACAGCGGTCGTTGCGTAAAAACGCGTCAAAATAATCTTTGAGGTCGCCGGGCCCGTTGCCCATGGCGTGGCAGTATTCGCAGAGGAAAAAGGGATATTTTTCGTTTTCGTCCGCGCAGTAGGCGTCGATCTTTTCGACCGGCGCGTACATATAACTCTCCATATCAAAATGCCCGTAAAGTTCGGTGCAGCCGAGTTTTTCAAGCATCATTTTGTTTGCCGGCTCGTAGTGGATGAGGCGGGTCTTGTCTTTGGAACGCAGGTACTCTGCCATATCGACGATGTTTTCGCCGCAGCCCGCCTCGTTGCCGACCGACCAAAAGATGACCGACGTGCGGTTTTTGTCACGCTCGTACAGGCGCACGGCGCGGTCGAGATATTTCGCTTTCCATGCGGGATCTCCTGACAGATAACTCCAGCCGAGGTCGGTGCGGCGCATCATGCCGTGCGTTTCAAGGTCTGCCTCCGCGCACAGGTAAAAGCCGTATTTGTCGCAGAGTTCCGCAAAGCGCGGGTCGCACGGATAGTGGCTGGTGCGGATCATATTGACGTTGTTCTGTTTCAGGATGGCAAGGTCGCGCTCCATATGGGAGAGCGGCACGGCAAAGCCGAGGAGAGGGTGCGAGTCGTGGCGGTTGACGCCGCGGCACTTGACCTTTTTGCCGTTGATGAGGATGACGCGGTCTTTGACCTCGATCTTGCGTGCGCCGACGGGAAAGGCAAAGTATTCGCCTCTGTTTTTCAGCGTGATCGTGTAGAGATACGGGTCCTCGCTTGACCAGAGGCGCGGGCGGCGCAGCGTAAACGAAACGCTGTTGCCCCGCCGCACGGCGGCGGCGCCGGTGTCTCGTCCGTCCGCGTCAAGGAGGGCGAGGGTCGCGCTGTGGGAAAGGTCGCCGACAAAATCGACCGTAAAGGTCGCGCTGCCGAAATTTTTGGAGAGCGTGCAGGTCAGCGTGAGGTCGCGGATGCACTTCTTTTCTCGAAAGAGCAGATAGACTTCTCTGAAAATGCCGCCGCAGCGGAACATATCCTGGTCTTCAAGATAAGAAGACGCGGCAAATTTGAGGACGAGGACGTCGATGCGGTTGCGCCCGGGTCGCAGTTTGTCCCCGATATTGATCTCACTTATGCAGTGCGAAACTTCGCTGTAAGCGCAAAATGCGCCGTTGATATAGAGATAAAAGCAGGCGCTGACGCCCTCAAAGGTGAGAAACGCGTCTTTTTTCAAGGCGGCGGCGTCTACCGCGATCTCCCGGCTGTACAGTGCGCAGGGGATATCCTCCGGCAGGTGCGGCGGATCGCAGGGGAAGGGATAGTCCACGTTGGTGTAGTTTGGCGTATCGTAGCCGCGCCCGACTTTGTTTTCCCAGGAGGCGGGGACGTCCATCTTGTCGGGCTTGATCTTGCGAAGCGCCGTCAGCGTCTGATCTTGGATCTTACCCACGGAGGGGAAAAAGCGAAAATCCCACGTACCGCAAAGGCTTTGAAAATTTGCGGAGTGTGCGCGGTTGCCGCGCAGAGCTTTTTCCTCGGAGTCGTAGGGGATAAAGTAGGCGTGCGGGGTCTCACAGCCGATATGCGTGGCGGAAACCTCGGTATGATAGGGGTGGAAAAGCGGCATAGTATTCTCCTTGACTGTCAAGCGGCGGGACCGACGCTGCTTGATTTCATAAAGCGCGGCGGGACAGCGGATGACTTGATCTGCCGCGGATAACACGTCGCCGCGGCGGATTTTTTGTGTTTTGTGAGGTAAAAATTTGGTAAAAATGCGCAAAATGCGCATAGTTTATCCGTTTATATTATCCTATCATTTATAATAAAAGTCAATAATCTTTTTGATATTCGGCAAAAGAGAGCAAAATCACACAACATTTTGCATAGTTTTGTTTTTTTGCGATGTGGACGACGCTTTTGATGACGGGAGGCGCCGCCGGCAATATGATCTGCGTCAACAACACGGTTGCGGCTTGCGCGACCGTCGGGGCGACCGGCAGAGAGGGAAAGATCATCCGCATCAATCTGATCCCCACCCTGATCTACACAGCGGTGGTCATCGTCGTCGCGTTTATCGGCATGGCAGTCATCGGTTGAGAAAGAGAATCGAATCTTGCAAAATACAAAAGCAAGTCGCAAAAAATGCGACTTGCTTTTTTGTTTTCCGCGGCAGAGCGGAGGTTTACGCGTTTTGCAGCAGATTCCAAAAATCACGGATATGCGGCAGGTAGTGTTTGGCTTGCAAGATATAGGCGTAGGTATCCCGCGTATAGCCGCTGATGGGAAAGAGAAGAACGTTTTCGGCAAAGTCGTCAAACGAATAGTGCATAGGGATGATGGCAACGCCCATGCCGAGGGAGACCAGCCGCCCGACGTAATCCGGATCGTCGCTTTGCAGTGCAATGTGCGGGACAAATCCAAAGTCGGCGCAGACTTTCATCACCACTGCATGCATGGGGCGTTCCTCGTTCATGGCGATAAACGGCTCGCCCGCAAGCATATCGACCGTCAGTTTTTTATTTGCGGCGAGGGGATTGCTTTTATGCACGGCGATGGCAAGTTTCTCCGATACGATGAGGCGGCGCTCGTATCCGGGGAGCCCCAAATCGCAGTCGGTGATGATGACGTCATAGGGGTCGTGCGCAGGCTTGTACCCATGCTGCACGTTGACGTCGATATCCGGGTGTGCCGCTTTGAATTTTTCGATGATGTTCAGCATTCGCCGCCGCCGTGCGTCGATACAGAGCGAAAAGACGCGCTTTTTCGCACTTCCGGACGCCTCGGTGACCGCATCGTCGAGCAGGGCGAGGGCAGGCGCGATCTTCAAGGCAAAGCGCTTGCCCACGTCGTTCAGTTGGATCGAATTTGCCTGCCGTGAAAACAAAGGGGCGGCGAGTTCGTTTTCCAGGCGGTGAACGCTTTGCGATACCGCCGAGGTCGGTACGTCGAACTTTTTGGCGGTGGTGGTGAAGTTTTCGCTCTGTGCGGCGTCGCAAAAGTATCGGAGCTGTAAAATTTCCATGTCGGCATTCCTCATGACTACATTATTTTTATTGTAGTATACCATAATATTTCATGCTTTACAATATTGTAAAAATATTTTATACTGAAATTGTCCGAAAGGAATATAAGCGAAATTTTCCGGAGGTGGGATAATGAAAAAACTGTGGATGATGCTTTTGATCTCGGCACTGATGGTGCTGTCGGCGGTTGCCGCTGAAAGCACGGTCTATGTTACGGACGGCGGCAGCGGTGACGGGACGACGGCGGCAAGTCCGCTCGGGAGTCTTGCGGATGCCTACGCGGCGCTCGGCGACGACGGCGGCAAGATCATCATCACCGACACCGTTTCCATCGCGACTTCTTTTGTCGAGCCCGCGCATACCGGCAAGGTGACGCTGACGGGCGGGACGCTTGC